>NZ_JBIAIQ010000005.1:0-484932 GCF_042871525.1 Streptomyces sp. NPDC005784 | reverse complement strand
TTGAGTTCTCAAGGAACGGACGCTTCCTTTGTACTCACCCTCTCGGGCTTTCCTCCGGGCGCTTCCCTTCGGTCTTGCGTTTCCGACTCTATCAGGCCGTTTCCGTATCCGATTTCCTCGGTGCTTTCCAGGTGATTCGCTTTCGCGTTTCCCTTTCCGGCGAGTCCGACTCTATCAGTGCTTTTCCGTTTCCCTGACCACCGTCCCGCAGACATGCGAAACAGGACCCCGAGATAGGATCTGACAAGTTGGGTGCTGCCGGGCAACGACGCTTGGTCACGCCGCTCAGCCTCAAGCAGGAGTACGACTGTACATGGGGTGCGGGAGCAGGCGCAAATCGTTTGCCCTGTGCTCTACGGCGCCAACCGGGATCTCTCGCGCGGAACCGGCACTTCATATGACATATCCTGCTCAACAGTGCGCTGTCCGGGACAGACAGTGACGGCCCGTATAGATCTCCACCCCCTCGGAGGCTTCCCATGACCACCGTGACGTCCCCTCTTGCAGGACGCGCCATCGGACTCGCCGCGGTACCGGACCCCGTGTTCTCCGGAGCGATGGTCGGCCCCGGTACGGCGATTGACCCCGTGCGTGAACCCTCGGAGGCTGTCGCTCCCGTGGACGGCGTGATCGTCTCCCTTCACCCGCACGCGTTCGTCGTCGTCGACGGCGAGGGCCACGGCGTACTCACGCACTTGGGCATCGACACCGTGCAGCTCAATGGCGAGGGCTTCGAGCTGCTCGTCAACAAGGGGGACACCGTAACGCGCGGCCAGAGCGTCGTGCGGTGGAACCCCGCCGCCGTCGAGGCGGCCGGCAAATCCCCGGTGTGCCCGGTAGTGGCCCTGGAAGCCACGGCGGACTCCCTCTCCGACGTCCGCGAGGACGGCGACGTGAAGGCCGGCGACGAACTCTTCGGCTGGCAGTGACCTCAACGCTGTCCTGGACGGCGCGTTCGGCAACCATCACGGCGGCGATACCCGCCGCACTATCGGGGAGGGTTAGATGGAGACAACGCTGCGAGGCGTCGGCGTGAGCCACGGTGTGGCGATCGGCGAGGTTCGGCACATGGGGACGGCGGTTCTCGAACCGCCTGCCAAGCAGATTCCGCCGGAGGACGCGGCGCGCGAACAGGGACGCGCCCGCAAGGCCGTGGAAGCTGTGGCAGCCGACCTGATTGCGCGCGGCAATCTGGCGGGGGGCGAAGCCCAGGCGGTACTCGAGGCGCAGGCCATGATGGCCCAGGACCCCGAGCTGATGGCCGATGTGGACCGGCGGATCGCCGTCGGCAGTACGGCCGAGCGTGCGGTCTACGACGCGCTGGCCGCGTATCGGGCGCTGCTGGCCGGTGCCGGTGAGTACCTCGCCGGACGCGTGGCCGATCTCGACGACGTGCGGAACCGTATCGTCGCGCGGCTGCTCGGCGTGCCCATGCCGGGCGTTCCGGACAGCGACGAACCCTATGTCCTTATCGCGCGTGACCTCGCGCCCGCCGACACGGCGCTGCTGGACCCGACCCTGGTCCTCGGCTTCGTCACCGAGGAGGGTGGGCCTACCAGCCACAGCGCGATCCTGGCGCGTGCGCTCGGTGTACCGGCCGTCGTGGCGCTCCCCGGGGCCGGGGAACTCGCCGAAGGCACCGTGATCGCCGTCGACGGCAGTACCGGTGAGATCTTCGTGGAGCCGAGCGCGGAGAAGAAGGCCCAGCTGGAGTCGGCGGCGGCCCAGCGCAAGGCGGCACTGTCCGCCTCGACGGGTCCGGGTGCCACCTCCGACGGACACAAGGTGCCGTTGCTGGCCAACGTCGGCGGTCCGGCCGACGTGCCGGCGGCCGTGGAGGCCGGTGCCGAGGGCGTCGGTCTGTTCCGTACCGAGTTCCTCTTCCTCGATGACAGCAAGCAGGCGCCGACCGAGGAGAAGCAGGTCGAGGCGTACCGCCAGGTGCTCGAAGCCTTCCCCGAAGGCCGTGTCGTGGTGCGAGTGCTCGACGCGGGCGCGGACAAGCCGCTGGACTTCCTGACTCCGGCCGACGAGCCGAATCCCGCGCTCGGCGTGCGGGGTCTGCGTTCGCTGCTCGACCACCCTGATGTGCTGCGTACGCAGCTCACCGCTCTCGCGAAGGCTTCGGAGGGGCTGCCGGTCTATCTCGAGGTGATGGCTCCGATGGTCGCGGACCGCACGGACGCCAAGGCGTTCGCGGACGCGTGCCGTGCGGCCGGGCTGCAGGCGAAGTTCGGCGCGATGGTGGAGATCCCGTCGGCCGCGCTGCGGGCACGGTCGATTCTGCAGGAGGTCGAGTTCCTCTCCCTGGGGACCAACGACCTCGCGCAGTACACGTTCGCCGCGGACCGTCAGGTGGGCGCGGTGTCCCGTCTGCAGGACCCGTGGCAGCCCGCGCTGCTCGACCTGGTCGCGCTGTCCGCCGAGGCGGCGAAGGCCGAGGGCAAGAGCTGTGGTGTCTGCGGTGAGGCCGCGTCGGACCCGCTGCTGGCCTGTGTGCTGACCGGTCTGGGCGTCACCTCCCTGTCGATGGGTGCCGCGTCGATCCCCTATGTGAGGGCGACGCTGGCGAAGTACACGCTGGCCCAGTGCGAGCGCGCCGCCTCGGCCGCACGTGCCACGGACACGGCGGAAGAGGCGCGCACAGCGGCGCAGGCGGTGCTGTCAGGCGAGTAGCCGGACCGCGCCGTCCACCGAGCGACAGCGGTTGGCGGTACAGAGGGGCGCTCCATCTGCGGATGGGGCGCCCCTCTCGCGATCAGTGCGTGTGGCCCGTCCCCCTCCCCTCGTCTCCGAGGTCGGGTGGTGCGCAGTAGTCGACGCCCGATTCCGGGGAGACGAGATCGCCGGAATCGATGTCGGTGCAGTAGGCGTCGAACACCTCCCCGGCGGTGAGGGGCTCCAGGTCTTCGCCGCGCAGGCGCCATCCGTAGACGCGGTCGGTGGTGTCGGGTGCGGTGGTGCGCATGACGAGTCCGCCGGCGCTTCGTGTGGCGATGCCGAGGGCCAGGACGGTGGTGAATTCGAGGGCTTCGGATTCGTCGAGGCGTGTGGCGCCTTCGGTGCGGCCCTCCGCCCTCAGCACGGCGACGAGTGTGTCGGGCGCCGTCGACACGCTGCACACGAGGTGGAGGTCGCCCGGGCCCGCGGTGTCGACGACGCGGGTGAGGAGGTGGGCGGCGCGGATGAAGGAGGCGCGGCCGATGTCCTCACCGCAGGTCGCACAGGTGCCGATGCGGGCCAGAAGACTGGTCGCGTACTCCCAGGTGGCTCGGCGGACCGCTTCGTCGACGAGGTCCGGAACCAGCTCGTCCAGGGACTGTCCGTCGTAGGGAACCGTGGGGCCGGTCGATGCCAGTTGCGCGGTGAAGCGGGTGCGGCTGACCGGGGTGTCGGGTTCAAGGCCGCTTTCGGCACAGTATGCGGCGTACTCCTCGGGGTCGAAGAGCGCGACCGTGGTGTGGCTGCCCTGGGCGGCGAGGGTCTTGAGCAGGGCTTCGACCTGCCGGAGATAGGTCGTGTGGTCGTCGAAGGCGAAGGTGCGGTACCGCCGCATCGCCCGGAAGTCCTGTTCGTCGGTCAGCAGGCCGATGGTGCCGGCGATTTCGCGGCGCAGGACGCGTCGCATGGTGTGGTGCTGGGTGTTCGCCATGTTTCCCCCTGTGCACAGTCGATCAATGCTCACTCACAGTAACGGGCGGCACTGACAATGCGGGGCGGGAGAGCCGGTCGCGCACGATGCGATGCTGAAACATGCAGGTCATGGCTATGGTCGTGCCGAAGAGGGTCCAGCCGAGGGGGCCGGTGGCGATGGCCGCGGTGACGGCGAGTGGTCCGATGCTGCGTTGCACGGCCGGCGCCAGTCCGTGGACGCCGAGGTAGGCGCCCTGCGCCGCGTCGGGGGCGAGGGCCACGGAGAGTTCCCAGGAGACGGTGGCGTGCAGCATCTCCGCCACCGTGAAAGTGGTGGCCGCTGCGGTCAGGAAGACGGTCACGGCCACGGCTCCGCCCTTGGCCGAGAGCGCCATGGTGACGCCTCCGAGGGCGAAGAAGGCGGAGAGCGGGATGAGCAGCGCACGGGCCGCGGCCGTTGTGGCGCCGAACCGGGCCAGGGGGACCTGGAGGGTCACGACCATCACGTTGTTCAGGACCATCAGCAGCGGTGCGAGGCCATGGGGAGCTCTGTCGGAGTGGGCGATGCACAGGGGCAGCCCGACCTTGAACACGGCGTCGTCGAGGAAGAGGACGGTCTCGGTGGCGACGTAGGCGAGGTACGTGCGGTCGCGCCAGGGACTGGCCGGTGGCGTCGCGGGAACGGGGTCCTTCGATGTGGTGATGGTGCGGGTGGCCGAGGACGGTTCGCCGCAGCGGGCAGTCGCGAGGGCGGCTGCCACGAACGAGAGGGCGTCGCCCGCGAGCAGCCACTGGTACGCGGCGGTGGTTCCGACGGTGAGGGCGCCGGCCGCGACGAGGCCTCCCAGGGCCCAACCGGCATTGGCCACGGTGCGGTTGACGGCTTGGTAGCGGACCCGGTCGGGTCCCGAGACGCGGGTGGCGTAGAGCTTGGTGAGGACGTTCGCGGCACGGTCGCCGAAGCTGCCCGCTGCGGAGAACGCCACGAGCAGGACGTAGTTGTCGGTGGTCAGCAGAGCGAAGGAGGCGAGGGCGCGCAGGAGTTGGAGTGCGATCAGGACCCGGGTGAGCGGCAGGCGGTCGGCGATGCGCCCGCCGAGGGGTGCGCCGGCGATGCCGACGGCTCCGGCCGCCGCCACGAGGGTGCCGATCTGTGCGATCGAGAGACCGGTGACGTAGGTGAAGTACAGGACGGAGACGGATGCCCACAGGCCGCTGCCGATGCGGTCGACCAGGGCGATCCAGAGCATTCTTCGGCCGTCGGGGCCTCCTGGAATGCGTGTCGACCATCCGGCTGCTCGGCGCGTCGGACTCACTGCTCCCCCTTGCCCCGGATTATGTATTGATACATACTTGGCAACGTGGCAACACAATATTCGATCGACGGCACGACAGCCAAGGGAATTGCCGCGTCCGTCGAACGCGGCGTGACTGAAGGTGCTTTGGAGCCGGGCACGGCACTCCCTCCCGTGCGCGGTCTGGCCGACCGGCTCGGCGTGAGCCCGGGGACGGTCGCGACGGCGTACAAGGAACTGCGGCAGCGAGCGATCGTGGTGACCCGCGGGCGCGGCGGGACCGTGGTCGCTGCCGCGCCCGCGGTGGCGTCACGGCGGCCGCCGCGCGTGCCGGACGGGCTACGCGATCTGGCGGGCGGGCATCCGGACCCCCAACTGCTCCCCCGGCTGGTGCCGCCGTCGCGGCTCTCCCCCGGTGCGCGCTCGCATCGCAGTACGCCGCGCCTGACGCGGCTGGAGGATGCGGTGCGGGACTGGCTGGAGCCCGACGGAGTGCCGGCCGAGCACGTGACGTTCGCTCATGGTGCGCTGGATCTGATCGGGCGGCTGCTTTCGGTGGAGCTGCGTCCGGGGGACGCGGTCGCGATGGAGGATCCCGGCTATCACCATCTGCTGGATCTGGTCACGGCGCTGGGACTGCGCACGGTTCCGGTCGCGGTGGACGACCAGGGCATCCGCCCGGAGGCCCTGCGGGCGGCTCTACGGGCGGGGGTACGCGCAGTGGTGTGCAGTCCGCGGGCGCAGAATCCCTGGGGCGGCAGCTTCTCGGGACAACGGCGGGACGCGCTCGTCCACGTGCTCCATGAGGACCCCGAGGTTCTGGTCGTGGAGAACGATCACGCGTCGTCGGTCGCTGACGCGCCACTGCACACCCTGGCCTCGGGCGCACTGAACCGCTGGGTCCATGTGCGCACGGTGAGCAAGTTCCTGGGGACCGATCTCCGGTGGGCGGCCGCGGCGTGTGATCCGACGACGCTGGCCCGTCACGACGGTCGCCTGCTGTTGACGTCGGGCTGGGTCAGTCATCTGCTGCAGGAGACGGTGTACGGGCTGATGACGGACGAGGGCACGCGCGCGTTGGTGGCGCGCGCCCAGGAGACGTACTCGCTGCGTCGGAACGCGCTGCTCCGTGAGCTCGCCGACCGCGGCGTGGAGGCCCACGGTGTGAGCGGGATGAACGTCTGGGTACCCGTCCGGGACGAGTCCGCCGTCGTGAACGGGCTGCGTTCGTACGGATGGTGGGTCGCCGCGGGCGCGCGCTTCAGGACCTCGGCCGCGCCCGGCGTACGTATTTCGGTCGCGGAACTCCCACCCGCCGACGCCGTGCGCCTGGCCTCGGACTTCGCCGCTGTGCTCGGCGAGTCCGAGGCCACCTACGGAGGCTGATCAGCCGCGCTCGCGGCCCAGCTCTTCGTAGAAGCGCAGGAGTTCGACGTCGTCCACGGAGCCGATGTTGACGGCCTTCTCCATGGGGGCGCCCTGGAGGAGGCGTTTGACGGGCACTTCGATGCGCTTGCCGGTCAGGGTGTGGGGCACTCCGGGTACTTCGATGACCTCGTCGGGAACGTGGCGCGGGGAGAGCTGCTCCCGGATGGTTCCCTTGATGCGGTTCAGGAGAGCCTCGTCCAGGACGGCTCCGGGGGCGAGGTGGACGAACAGCGGCATCCAGTAGCCGCCGTCGGGCTGTTCGACGCCGATGACGAGTGACTCCTTGATCTCGGGGAGTCGCTCGACTGCTTCGTAGATGTCGGCCGAGCCCATGCGCACGCCCTGCCGGTTGAGCGTCGAGTCGGAGCGGCCGTGGATGATCACCGAGCCTCGTGAAGTGACGGTGATCCAGTCGCCGTGGCGCCATACTCCGGGATACGTGTCGAAGTAGCTGTCGTGGTAGCGGCTGCCGTCGGGGTCGTTCCAGAAGCGGATGGGCATCGACGGCATCGGGTTGGTGACGACCAGTTCGCCGACCTCGTCGGTCAGGGGCTTTCCGCTGGGGTCCCAGGACTGGAGGTCGGTGCCGAGGCCGGCGGCCTGGAGTTCGCCGATGTACACCGGGAGCGTCGGTACCGCTCCGGCGAAGCAGGAGCACACATCGGTGCCGCCGCTGACGGAGGCGATCCACAGGTCCTCGCGGACCTCGTCGTGCAGCCAGCGGAATCCGTCGGGCGGCAGCGGCGAGCCGGTGGTGGCGACGCAGCGCACCCGGGACAGGTCGAAGTCGCGCGAGGGGTGGACGCCCGCCTTGCGGCACGCCATGACGTACGCGGCGGACGTCCCGTAGAGGGTCGCTCCGGTGCGTTCGGCGATGCGCCACTGGGCACCCGTGTCCGGGTACCCGGGGCTGCCGTCATACAGCACGATCGTGGTGCCCGTGAGCAGCCCGGAGACGAGGAAGTTCCACATCATCCAGCCGGTGGACGTGTACCAGAAGAAGCGGTCCTCGGGGCCCAGGTCGCAGTGCAGGCCGAGCTGCTTGAGGTGCTCGACGAGGATGCCGCCCTGGGACTGGACGATGGCCTTCGGGAGGCCGGTCGTGCCGGAGGAGTAGAGCACCCACAGGGGGTGGTCGAAGGGGACCTGCTCGAAGACGGGCTCCACGTCGGCGGTGGTCAGGGCCGACCAGTCCAGGGCGCCCTCGGGTGCCTCGGTGCCGAGCAGCGGGATGTGCACGACGGCGCGCAGGGTGGGCAGTTCACGGCGCAGTTCGGCGACCGTGTCCCGGCGGTCGTGCTCCTTGCCGCCGTAGCGGTAGCCGTCGACGGCGAACAGGACCACGGGTTCGACCTGCTGGAAGCGGTCGAGGACGCTGCGGGCGCCGAAGTCGGGGGCGCAGGACGTCCAGACGCCTCCCACAGCGGCTGTGGCGAGCAGGGCGACCACGGCCTGGGGAATGTTCGGGAGGTAGCCGCTGACGCGGTCTCCCGGGCGTACGCCGAGGGTGTGCAGTTCGGCCGCCAGGGAGCCGACCTGGCGGCGCAGGTCTGACCACGCCACGGGGACGGACTCGTGCGTCTCGTCGACATACAGGAGGGCTGGTTCGTCCGCGCGGGTCTCCGCGGCGCGCAGGGCGTGCTCCGCGTAGTTGAGGGACCCTCCGGGGAACCATGCGGCACCGGGCATGGAGCGGTCGCCGAGCACGCGCGCGTAGGGGGTCGAAAACCGCACGTCGAACCACTCGGTGACGGCTTTCCAGAACGTGTCCAGCTCGTCGACCGACCAGCGGTGCAGGGCCGCGTAGCCGCCGTCGGACGGGGCTCCGTGCCGTTCGGCCGCCCAGGCCTGGAACTTCGTGACCTGCGCCTGGGCGATGACCTCGTCGGTGGGCTGCCAGAGCGGTGAGGGATTCGTGGTGGACATGGGGCGGCTCCCGGACTGTGCGCGTCGTGTGCGTCGGTCGCGCACGAGCGGGGGTGTGCGCGTCACGCGGCTGACACGGACGATGCCATGTGATCGACTTCTGCACCAGGGCACGCCACACATAGTCCGCGACATGAAGATGTGGCGTCACTACAGGTGAACGGCAGTTGAACGACTCACTCATCGGGCGCCGGTAGTGGCAGGGTGAGCAGCATGGACGGTCGTGACCTGGTGCGTTCGGTGAAAGCGATCGGCTCGGGGGGTGCCACTCAGGGGTTGCTCACGGTGCGAGCCGCGTGGCGGAGGAGGCGTGCCGACGCCACCGCGTTGCCGCAGCGGGGCGCCGAGCGGGCGCGGGTACCCGGGCCGGTGCTCGGTGTGGAGCCGGGGCCCGGTGGCGGCGTCGTCCGCTTCACGCGCTCGGAGCTGCGGATCACGGTCACGGTGGGCGGAGCGGTGTTCTGGGGCTGGGACGCGGTCGCGCCGGAGCCGTCGTACGCCCTCGCGGGCCGCCGCCCGGAGCCGGACCCACGGGCCGTCCTGGAGCCGGACAAGGACGGCGGCTGGCGGGTCGTGGCCGAGCGGGTCACGATCGTGGTCTCACGGCACGGCGCGATCCAGGTGCTTACCCCCGGTGGGGTGATCATGCGTCGCGATCTGCCGCCCCGGTGGTGGGAGCCCGTCGACGGCGGCACGGCACGCTGGATGCAGCGCTCCGAAGTGGCGGCCGACGCACGCTTCTTCGGTCTGGGCGGACGGGCCGCGGGGTCCCGTCTGCGCGACGGGACGTACCGACTGTGGAACACGGACCCCGGACAGGCCTTCGGGCCGGGCGACGATCCGCTGTACCTCACGATGCCCGTGCAGATGGTGGTCGCCGACGCGGCCACGCATCTCGTGTTCCACGACACCTCGTGGGACGGCACCGTGACCTTGCGCGAGGGCAAGGAGGGCGCCGGCTCCGGGCACGACCGGGCCGGATCGTGCGAGCTGCGCATGGACGGGGGCCCGCTGCGCTGCTGGGTCATAGTGGGGACTCCCGCGCGCGTGCTGCACTCCTGGGCGTCGCTGACCGGCGCCGCCGCGCTGCCGCCCGCATGGGCACTGGGACACCAGCACGCGCGGTGGGGCTTCGGCAGTGAGCAGGAGGTGCGCAGAATCGTCGCCGGCTATCGGGAGCGCGGCCTGCCGCTGGACGCCGTGCACCTGGACATCGACCACTACGACGCCCACCAGGTGTTCACGGTCGATCGCGACAGGTTCCCCAAGCTTCCGGTGCTGGCGGAGGAGCTCCGGCGCGACGGAATCCGCCTGGTTTCCATCATCGACCCGGCGGTCAAGGCGGAGCCGGGCAACGCCGTGTACGACAGCGGTCTCGCCGAGGACGCCTTTGTGCGGGACGCCTCGGGGCAACTCGTGCGGGGGGTCGTATGGCCCGGGGAATCCGTCTATCCGGACTTCACGAACGCTCGGGCGCGTGCGTGGTGGGGCAGGCTCTACGAGGAGCGGCTGGCTCAGGGGTTCGCGGGGTTCTGGCACGACATGAACGAGCCGACGTCGTTCACGGCCTTCGGGGAGTCGACACTGCCGCGTTCCGCGCGGCACTCCCTGGAGGGCCGTGGCGGTGACCACCGCGAGGCGCACAACGTGTACGCGCTGGGCATGGCCCGAGCCGCCTACGAGGGGTTGCGTGAACTCGCGCCCCAGGAGCGGCCGTTCCTCTTCTCGCGTTCCGGATGGGCGGGACTGCAGCGCTACGGAGGGACCTGGTCCGGGGACGTGGCCACGGGCTGGCCGGGCTTGCGGGCGTCGCTGTCCCTGGTGATGGGGCTCGGGCTGTGCGGGGTGCCCTACTCGGGACCCGACGTGGGCGGCTTCGACGGCAGCCCGTCGCCCGAGCTCTATCTGCGGTGGTTCCAGCTCGGGGCGTACCTCCCGCTGTTCCGTACCCACGCGAGCCTGCGAGCCGGGCGCAGGGAGCCCTGGGAGTTCGGTGACGAGGTCCTGGAGCACGCGCGCGTGGCACTCCTCGAACGGCGGCGGCTGCTCCCGTACTTCATGACGCTGGCGCATACGGCGCGCCGCACCGGTGCCCCGTACGTCCGGCCGCTGTGGTGGGGCAATCCGGAGGACCGGGCCCTGCGCGACTGCGAGGACGCCTTCCTGCTCGGCGACTGCCTCCTCGTGGCGCCCGTAATGGACCACGGGGCGGTCCGGCGGGCGGTGCAACTGCCGCGGGGACGTTGGTACGACACGGTCACCGAGGAGGCGTACGAAGGGCCGGCGCAGGTGCTGGTCGACGCCCCCTTGTCGCGGAATCCGGTGCTCGCACGGGCCGGTACCGTCCTGCCCGTCCGCGGTGCCGACGGTGGTCTGGAGCTGGAGGCGTGGGCGCCCGCGCGCGGGCGCAGCGGAGGTGGGCTCGTCGTGCCGGACGCGGGCGACGGGTGGGAGGAACCGGAGGCCGAGCGTTATGTGACCCGCTGGGAAGGGGACGAGGTGGTGGTGCGACGGGCCGGAGGCGCGGGGGGTCTGAGCGAGCCGCCGTATCCCGTACGGGTGCGGGGGCTGGGGACACCCTGATCCTCAGATGTACCGTCCCTCGAACCAGGCGCGGACCGCCAGGGTGTGGAGCGGGAAGGCGAGTTCGGCCGGCCGGCGCAGCAGATGCCAGCCTTCCGTCTCGTCGGTGGCGGCGGACTGCGGCAGTTCGGCGGCGGGGCGTTCCGGGAGGAGCCCGAAGAGCAGCAGATGGCCCGCGGGAGAGCTCATCGCGTCCGCGAGCCGCACTTCCCTGCTCGCCACGTCGATGCCCGTCTCCTCCTTGAGTTCGCGCACGACGGCGTGCCGCCAGTCCTCCCGGTGGTCGATGAATCCCCCGGGCAGGGCCACGCCCCCGCGCGCGGGGGCGATGGTCCGGGTGATGACGACCAAGGAGGCGCCCCTGTCGTCGTAGACGGGCTGCATGGCCACCGCGACCGGCAGCGGGTTGCGGTAGGCGACCGTGCCGCAGGCGGCGCAGGTGCGGGGCCAGCCGGAGATGCCCTCTCCGTAGGGGGCGCCACAGCTCGAGCAGTGCGAATCGGGCGCGAAGTCGGCGGGTGGGTGCGGGGTTGCGGACACGCCGCGGACTGTAGCCGATCACCGGACGGACGTCTTCAGAGTGGGCCGAACTGGGCGGCCGGGACGGGGCGGCCCGGGCGGAGCGGCCGGAACCACCCCCGTGGGCCCCGGCCGCCCCGGCAGGTACTCCGACGCCAGAAGGGCACCCGTTGGTTCGCCCGGACGCCCTGCCCAATTCCTGTTGCCCGTGGCACACTTCTGACGTCCCGTCAGATCCAGTGCAGTGGAGGGATCGTGTCGCGCACACGCACACCTGTGGTCGCCGGGTGGTTCACCGGGGAAGGGAACGACTTCCGTCTGCTCGGCACACGTTGCTCGGCGTGCACCTCGGTCTTCTTCCCCCGCGAGGACGCCTTCTGCCGCAATCCGGGGTGTACGGGCGGCGAGCTGGCCGAGGTGCCGCTGTCCCCCCGTGGCCGCGTCTGGTCGTACACCGACAGCCGGTACCGACCGCCGTCACCCTATGTGACCGATCCGGAACTCTCGTGGAAGCCTTGCGCGTTGATCGCTGTGGAGCTGGAATCCGAGCGCCTCGTGGTCCTCGGCCAGGCGGCTCCCGGGATCACCGTCGCCGACCTGACGGTGGGCATGGAGGTGGAGATCGTCCCCGGTGTGCTGAACGAGGACAGGGAGACGACCTGGACGACGTGGCACTGGCGGCCGACAGGGGTGACGGCATGAGAGGCACATGGCGGACGGGAGTGGCGGTGTGAGCGGTGATGTGGCGGTGCTCGGCGTGGGGATGCACCCATGGGGCAAGTGGGGGCGGAGTTTCGTCGAGTACGGGGTCGCGGCGGCGCGCGCGGCACTGACCGACGCGGGGATCGACTGGCGGGACGTCGACTCGATCGTGGGCGCGGACACCGTGCGCGGAGGCTATCCGGGGTACGTGGCGGGGGCGACGTTCGCGAAGGCGCTGGGGTGGCAGGGGGCACGCGTCGCGAGCGTGTACGCGGCGTGCGCGTCCGGGGCGCAGGCACTCGGAACGGCACGTGCGCAGATCCTCTCGGGTCTCGCGGAGGTGGTCCTCGTGGTGGGCGCCGACGCGGCACCCAAGGGGTTCTTCCGCCCCGCCGGCGGGGACCGGCAGGACGATCCGGACTGGCTGCGCTTCCGCGTCCTCGGGGCGACGAATCCGACGTATTTCGGGCTGTACGCGCGGCGCCGGATGGCTCTGTACGGCGACACCCTGGAGGACTTCGCCCAGGTCAAGGTGAAGAACGCGGCCCTGGGCGCACTCAATCCCCATGCCCGTTACCGCAAGAGGGTCACGGTCGAGGAGGTCGCCGCGTCGGCCGTGGTCGCCGATCCGCTGCGGCTGCTCGACATCTGCGCGACGTCCGACGGCGGCGCGGCCGTGGTGCTGGCCGGCATGGAGTTCGCGCGCAGGCACGGGGCATCCGAGCCGGTTCGGATCCGCGCGGTGTCGACCGTGACACCGCGCTATCCCAACACGGTGCTGGATCTGCCGGACATCGCGACGGACTCGGCGGTCGCGGTGGAGCCCGCGGCCGGGACCTTCCGGTCGTCCATCGCCCGGGCGGCGTACGAGGAGGCGGGTATCGGGCCCGATGATCTCTCGTTCGCCGAGGTGTACGACCTGTCGACGGCCCTGGAGCTGCAGTGGTACGAGGACCTCGGGCTCTGCGGGGAGGGCGAAGCCGCCAAACTGCTGCGCGAGGGCGCCACGGCGCTCGGCGGGCGCATACCGGTGAACGTCAGCGGCGGGCTCGCCTCCTTCGGAGAGGCCGTTCCGGCGCAGGCCATCGCCCAGGTGTGCGAGCTGACGTGGCAGTTGCGGGACGGTGCGGGTGCCCGGCAGGTCGCCGGGGCGCATGTGGGAATCACCGCGAACCAGGGGCTGTTCGGACACGGCTCTTCGGTCGTGGCGGTGCGGTAGCCCCGGGGTGGTCCACGCCGGACCCGGGGCTTCGGAGGACCGGGCCCCGCGCCGCCGGCCCGAGGACCGACCCCGCCCGACCCGGACGGCACGGCCTTCGAACCCCCCTCGGTCGGGAAGCGCGTGCGGGCCGCCAGGGGGCTCGTACACACCCACTGTGACGACCCCGGAATCCTGCGTGAACTCCTCATGAATCGCCCACCGGCGTACGCCGACGGCGGCACTATGCTGCTGTGCCCTCCTGGACGGATACTGTCCGCTTCGCCTTCCAGCCGGTCGTCAATCTGACGACCGGAGGGGTCGCGGCGCTGGAGATACTCGCCCGTCCGGAGTCCGGCGACATCCTGGCTCAGGCCCGCCGCGACCCCGAACTCGACGGCAGGCTGGCCGCGTTGGCCATCCGGGCCGCCGCCCGCAGGGAGACACTGCTGCCCCTGCACGTCAACGTGTTCGCCGGAACCCTGGCCGACCTCGGCAGCCTCTCGGCACTGCGGAACGAGGTGCGGGAAGCCGGGCGGCTGCCCTGGGAGGTCACCGTCGACGTCGGCCCGCCGTACACGCACGTGCCGCAGCACGCCCTGCTGGAGGCGGTCGCCGCGGTGCGCGGCGAGGGTTTCCGGATCTGCGCGGACGGCATCGGCGACGGCGACGTACCGCTGCGCCTGCTCACGGATCTGGCCCCCGAGCTGATGAAGCTCGACGTGTCCCTGCTGTCGCGGCCCGCCGCGGTGCGCGCGATGCGGACACTGTGCGAACAGCTCGGCGCGCTGCTGTCCGTCGAAGGGGTCGAGACGGAACTGCAGTGTGCCGCCGCGGTGTCGGCGGGCGCGCAGCTCGCGCAGGGCGAACTGTTCGCACCGCCCGCCCGGCTGCCCTCGGCGGACGTATACGTTCCGGCGCTGTCGCCCGGCGTCCGCAGCGCGCCCCGGTCCGGGCCGTCCGTACGGCAGTTCGTACGCCCGGCCGCGCTGCTGCCGACCACCGCGTCGGCCGGACAGGTCAGGGCACTGCTCACCGGGTCGCCCGACGTGTCCGGGGTGTTGCTCGTGGACCCGTCCGGGATGCCGGTCCGCTCGGTGCACCGGTCACGCTTCCTGTTGTCGATGTCCGGGCGCTACGGGCATGCGCTGTACGCCGATCGGCCCGCCTCCAAGCTCGGTGATCCACCGCGTACGGTCGGCGTCGACGCCACGGCCTGGGAAGTGCTCGACGTCGTCGCGGACGGGGACCGGGACCGTACGTCCGACGATGTCGCGGTCGTCGACCGGTACGGACGGTGTGTGGGCGTCGTACGCCTAGCGGACCTCGTACGGGCGCTGTCCGAGAGCCGGGTCGAGGAGGCGGCGGGGCTCAACCCGCTGACCCGGCTGCCCGGTTCGGACGCGATCACCGGGGAGGTGGACCGGCGGATCGCGGACGGCCGGATGTTCGCTCTGAGCTGGCTGGACATCGACCACTTCAAGCAGGTCAACGACGGAGCGGGGTTCGCGGCCGGCGACGAGCTGATCCGGGCGGTCGGGCGGGCGTTGCAGCTCTCGGCGTCCGAGACGACGCTGGTCGGGCACATCGGCGGCGACGACTTCCTGGTTCTCGCCGACCCGGACGCCCTCGACCCGCTGGTCTCCTCGGTGCTCGACACACCCTGGGCGGCCGGCGGCCGCGCCGTCACCCTGTCGCTGGCCACGGTGCTGTGCGCCCCCGGCAGCGTGATCGACCACCGGCAGGCGGCCACCTCGCTGGCACCCCTCAAGCAGGCCGCCAAGGTTCTGGACGGGGCGAGTTGGGTGCTGGGGCGGGCGGGGCTGCCCGGTCATGAGATCCTCCGCGGCACGGGGGGCGCGCCGATGGAGCCGTACGGGCAGACGCTGACCGGCTGACCGGCTTCCCGGCTTCCCGGCTTCCCGGCTTCCCGGCTTCCCGGCTTCCCGGCTTCCCGGCTTCCCGGCTTCCCGGAAATGGTCCGCTCGTACGACGCACGCGTCCCTCCGCGGCGCGTCCTCTTTGCGCCCTCGAACCGTTGCAGTCCGCGACCTTGACGCCCCCCGGGCGCCGGAGAACACTTCCGGGTGTCAGTCGGCATCGCCGCATTCGGGCGTCTTCAAGCACCGCTCCGCTCGGGTTCCGACCTGTACCCAGGGCCGTCCCCCACGGGCGATTCCGCTGCGACGGCACGCTCGTCACGGACGCCGAGCGGGGCGCGGGATCTCCCTGCCTTCGGCTGAAGTAGCCATGGGAAACGCACCCTGCACGGTGGCCCGGAGCGGATCGCCCCGGGCGAGAGCCTAGGAGCCGCCATGAGCAACGGAGACATCTTTGTCGGCGAGTTGATCGGCACCGCGATTCTGATTCTGTTCGGCGCGGGTGTGTGCGCCGCTGTCACGCTGAACAAGTCCAAGGCCCAGGGAGCGGGCTGGGTCGTCATCGCCTTCGGATGGGGCTTCGGCGTCCTCGCCGGCGCCTATACCGCGGCACCGCTGTCAGGAGGGCAGATCAACCCGGCGGTCACCATCGGATTCGCGATCGAGGGCTCGACGAAGTGGTCGGACGTGCCCTTCTACCTCCTCGGGCAGTTCGCCGGAGCCATCATCGGGGCGGTCCTGTGCTGGCTGCTCTACCTCGGCCAGTTCAACCTCAACGCCGAGGAGGACAAGGCCATCGAGACGCTGGGGATCTTCTCGACGCGCCCCGAGATCGACAACCCGGTGCAGAACCTGATCACCGAGATCATCGCCACGGCCGCCCTGATGCTGCCCATTCTCGGGCTGGTCGGCGGCAGCAAGCACGTCGCGGGCATCGGCGACGCGGGTCTGCCGGTGCTGCTCATCTCCTTCCTCGTCGTCGGCATCGGCCTCTCCCTGGGCGGCCCGACCGGGTACGCCATCAATCCGGCCCGCGACCTGGGACCCCGCCTCGCGCACGCGCTGCTGCCGATTCCCAACAAGGGCACCTCGGAGTGGAGATACTCCTGGATTCCGGTGGTCGGCCCGATCGCGGGTGCCGCCATCGGCGCCGGGATCTACAACGTGGCCTTCTGACGGAACGCGGCCACCCCGGAAGCGCAGCCGCCTGACGAAGGCCCAGCCACCCTCCTGACGAGAACTCAGCCTCCTGACGAAGAACACGTAAGGGGACGACATGACGGACCACGCCGAGAAATACGTCGCCGCAATCGACCAGGGCACCACCTCGAGCCGCTGCATCATCTTCGACCGGGACGGCGCGATCGTCGCCGTCGACCAGCGCGAACACCGCCAGATCTTCCCCAAACCGGGCTGGGTGGAGCACGACGCCACCGAGATCTGGTCCAAGGTGCAGGCCGTGGTCGCGGGAGCGATCGCCAAGGCCGGGCTGCGCGCCGACCAGCTGAGCGCGCTCGGCATCACCAACCAGCGCGAGACAACGGTTCTCTGGGACCGCGCCACCGGCAAGCCCGTCCACAACGCGATCGTCTGGCAGGACACCCGCACGTCGGCGCTCTGCAACGAACTGGGCGGCCCGGACGGTCAGGACCGCTTCCGCGAGCAGACCGGCCTGCCCCTCGCGAGCTACTTCTCCGGGCCGAAGGCGGCCTGGCTGCTCGACAACGTCCCGGGCCTGCGCACGCGCGCCGAGCGCGGTGAGATCGCCTTCGGCACCATCGACTCGTGGCTCATCTGGAACCTGACCGGTGGCACGGACGGCGGGCGGCACGTGACCGACGTGACCAACGCCGGGCGCACCATGCTGATGAACCTGGAAACCCTCCAGTGGGACCCGTCCATCCTCTCCGCGATGAACATCCCCGAAGCGGTACTCCCCGAGATCAGGTCCTCCGCCGAGGTGTACGGCACCGCCGTGGGCCAACTCGGCGGTGTCCCGGTCGCGTCGGCGCTCGGCGACCAGCAGGCGGCGGTCTTCGGGCAGGCCTGCTACGACGTCGGCACGGCCAAGAACACGTACGGCACCGGCAGCTTCCTGCTGCTGAACACCGGCAACAGGCCCGTTCCCTCGAAGCACGGACTGCTGACGACCATGGGATACAAGATCGGCACCGAGGCGCCGGTCTACTGCCTCGAAGGGTCGATCGCGATCACGGGCGCGCTGGTGCAGTGGTTCCGGGACCAGTTGGGCATCATCCGTTCCGCCGACGAGATCGAAACGCTGGCGGCGAGCGTCGAGGGCAACGGCGGCGCGTACATCGTGCCCGCCTTCTCGGGTCTGTTCGCCCCTTACTGGCGCTCGGACGCGCGTGGCGTCATCACCGGTCTCACGCGGTACGTCACGAAGGCGCACCTCGCGCGCGCGGTCCTGGAGGCCACCAGCTGGCAGACGCGTGAGGTCGTGGACGCCATGTACCAGGACTCCGGGGTGCAGATCACCACCCTGAAGGTGGACGGTGGCATGACCAAGAACAATCTGCTGATGCAGCACCAGGCGGATGTCCTCGGCGTACCGGTGATCCGCCCGAAGGTCTCCGAGACGACCTGCCTGGGCGCCGCGTACGCGGCCGGACTCGCGACCGGGGTGTGGAACGACCTCGACGAGCTGAAGACGCACTGGCAGAAGGACGTCGAATGGACGCCGTCCATGGAGGCCTCCGTGCGCGACAGCGAGTACCACAACTGGCGCAAGGCGGTGGAGAAGAGCTTCGGCTGGCACGACGACACCATCGAATGACCCCTGCACCCGCGCTGTCGGCGCGGGCGGCGCGTCGGCGCGAAACAGGTGTCCACGCGTGCGTGGTTCTCACGTGAACCACGCGCGCGTGCATGACCGCGGCCCGTACCCCTGTCGGCGGGGGTACGGGCCGCCCCTGTGCGTCGTGACGGCCGCGGCGCCGCGCCCGCGTCAGGTCGTGACGCTCTCGCGGCGGGCGGCGGCGTACGCCATCGCGTGCTGGACGACGCGGATGAGGACCTCCTTGACGGACTCCCGGTCCCGCGCGTCACAGAGGACGACGGGCACACCAGGGTCGAGGTCGAGGGCCTGGCGGACGTCCTCCGCGGGGTAAAGGGCGGCTTCCTCGAAGCAGTTGACTCCGACCACGAAGGGTATGGAGCGCCGTTCGAAGTAGTCGACCGCGGCGAAGCAGTCCTCCAGACGGCGGGTGTCGGCCAGCACGACGGCGCCCAGGGCACCCGTGGCGAGCTCGTCCCAGAGGAACCAGAAACGGTCCTGGCCGGGGGTCCCGAACAGGTAGAGCACCAGGTCCTCGCGCAGCGTGATCCGGCCGAAGTCCATGGCGACAGTGGTGGTGTGCTTGCCCTCCACGCCACTGGTGTCGTCGATGGGCCGGCCCGCCTCGGTGAGGAGTTCCTCGGTGCGCAGCGGCTTGATCTCGCTGACCGCGCCGACAAGGGTCGTCTTGCCCACGCCGAAGCCGCCTGCCACCAGGATCTTGAGCGTGACGGGCTCGACCGGAGGCTTGCCGCGCTCAGAACGCCCGAAGATCATCGATCTCTTCTCCTGCTTGATGGGGGTCGTGCGGCGGTGGGCCGTAGCCCCCGCCGCCGGGGGTTTCGATGACGAGCACGTCGCCGGGTCCGACGTCCGTCGCATCGCTTCCGCCGAGTTCCGTGACGGTACCGTCGGCGCGCTCCACCCGGTTGGCGCCGAGCGCACCGGGCTCGCCACCCGCCATGCCGTACGGCGGCACCCTGCGGTGCTGGGAGAGCGTCGAGACGGTCATCGGTTCCAGGAACCGGATACGGCGTACGGCGCCGTCGCCGCCCCGCCAGTGTCCGGGGCCGCCGCTGCCGCGTCGAATCGCGAACTCGTCGAGCCGGACGGGCAGTCGCCACTCCAGGACCTCGGGGTCGGTGAGCCGCGAGTTCGTCATGTGGGTCTGTACGACGGGGGCGCCGGGGAAGCCGTCGCCCGCACCCGATCCGGAGGCCACGGTCTCGTAGTACTGGTGGCGCTCGTTGCCGAAGGTGATGTTGTTCATGGTGCCCGAGCCCTCGGCCTGCACGCCGAGGGCCGCGTAGAGGGCGCCGGTGATCGCCTGGGACGTCTCCACGTTGCCGGCGACGACGGCGGCCGGGGGCTCGGGGGCGAGCATCGACCCCGGCGGCACCACGATGCGCAGGGGGCGCAGACAGCCGTCGTTGAGCGGGATGTCGTCGTCCACCAGGGTGCGGAAGACGTACAGGACCGCGGCGTTGACCACGGCGAAGGGCGCGTTGAAGTTGGTGGTGAGCTGTGCGGACGTGCCCGTGAAGTCGACTGTGGCGGAGCGTGTTTCGCGGTCTGCCGAGACGCGGACACGGATGACCGCCCCTGAGTCGGTCTCGTAGGCGAACTCGCCGTCTTCGAGCGTGTCGATGACGCGGCGCACCGCTTCCTCCGCGTTGTCCTGGACGTGCTTCATGTACGCCTGGACGACATCGAGCCCGAAGTCCTCGATCATCCGGCCGACTTCTTCGACGCCCTTCCTGTTGGCGGCGATCTGTGCGCGCAGGTCGGCGAGGTTGGTCTTCGGGTTGCGCGAGGGGTGGGGCGGCTCGGTGAGCAGGGCCAGTGTCTCCGCCTCCCGGAAGCGGCCGTTCTCGGCGAGCAGCCAGTTGTCGAAAAGGACGCCCTCTTCGTCGATGGTGCGACTGTTCGCCGGCATGGAGCCCGGGGCGATGCCACCGATCTCGGCGTGGTGGCCGCGCGAGGCGACGTAGAACAGGATCCGCTCACCCTCCGTGTCGAAGACCGGGGTGATCACGGTGACATCGGGGAGGTGGGTGCCGCCGTGATAGGGATCGTTGACGGCGTAGGTGTCGCCGGGCCGCATGGTGTCGCCGCGCCGCCGGACGACCTCCTGCACGCTGGTCCCCATCGAGCCCAGGTGGACCGGGATGTGCGGGGCGTTGGCCACCAGGTTGCCGTCGGGGTCGAAGAGGGCGCAGGAGAAGTCCAGGCGCTCCTTGATGTTGACGGACTGGGCGGTCGATTCCAGGCGTGCGCCCATCTGTTCCGCGATGGACATGAAGATGTTGTTGAAGACCTCGAGCAGAACGGGATCCGCTTCCGTGTCGAGTTCGGAACTCTCCGTAATCGCCGCGCGTTCCATGACCAGATGCCCGTCGTGGGTCGTCGCGGCCCGCCAGCCGTCGTCGACGACGGTTGTCGCGCCTGCTTCGGCGATGATCGCGGGTCCGTTCACGGTCTCGCCGGGCGGGAGCTCCTCGCGGCGGTGCAGGGGCACTTCGCGCCAGGTGCCTCCCGTGTGAAGGCTGACGGTCTCCGGGGTGGCCGAGCGGGATGCGGGTGCGGCCCGGTAGGGGGCGAGGGCGGAGAGATCGGGGGTTTCGGTGAGACCGGTGGCTTCCACGGAGAGGGCTTCGACGACGACCGGGCGGTCGAGAGTGAAGGAGTAGGTGGCGCGATGACGTTCTTCGAAGGCGTGGTTCATGGTGCCGGGCTCGGTGAGCTCGACGGTCAGCGCCGTGTCCGTGCCGTCATAGCGGAGCTGGGCCCGGCGGGTGATCCGGATGCGGTCCTCGGGAACGTCCTCGGCGAGGAGTTCGGCGCGGGTGGCGCCCTCCAGATCGTCGGCCGTCTTGAGGATGCCGGGCATCGAGGACGGTTCGAGGGGCGCCTCGACGGACTGTTCGCGCATGGCTGTCGTATCGGCGAGTCCGATGCCGAGGGCGGACAGGACGCCTGCCATCGGCGGGACCAGGACGGTGCGGATGCCGAGGGAATCGGCGACCATGCACGCGTGCTGGCCACCGGCGCCGCCGAAGGTGGTCAGCGCGTAGCGGGTGACGTCGTGGCCCTTCTGTACGGAGATCCGTTTGACGGCGTTGGCGATGTTGGCCACGGCGATCTGCAGGTAGCCCTCGGCGACCTGCTCCGCGGTGCGGTCGTCTCCGGTCCTCTCTCGGATCTCGTGCGCGAGGGCGTTGAACCGGTCGCGGACCAGGGCGCCGTCGAGGGGCTGCTCCCCGCCGGGGCCGAACACCTTCGGGAAGTGGGCGGGCTGGATGCGGCCGAGTGCGACGTTGGCGTCGGTGACCGTCAGCGGACCGCCGTTGCGGTAGCAGGCGGGTCCGGGGTCGGCGCCGGCCGAGTCGGGGCCCACGCGGTAGCGGGAGCCGTCGAAGTGGAGCACCGATCCGCCACCCGCGGCGACGGTGTGGATGTCCAGCATGGGGGCGCGCAGCCGGACCCCGGCGATCCGGGTGGTGAAGGTCCGCTCGTACTCTCCGGCGAAGTGGGAGACGTCCGTGGACGTACCGCCCATGTCGAAGCCGATGACGCGGTCGAAGCCGGCGAGCTGCGACATCCGGGCCATGCCGACGATGCCGCCGGCGGGTCCGGACAGGATGGCGTCCTTGCCGCGGAACTGGCCCGCCTCGGCGAGGCCTCCGTTGGACTGCATGAACATCAGCCGTACGCCCCGGAGTTCGGCGGCGACGTGCTGGACGTAGCGGCGCAGCACGGGCGACAGGTAGGCGTCGACGACGGCCGTGTCACCACGCGGCACCAGCTTCATCAGCGGGCTGACCTCGCTGGAGAGGGAGATCTGCGAGAAGCCGGTGCGGGCCGCCAGCTCGCCCACGGCTTGTTCGTGGGCGGGGTGGAGGTGGCTGTGCATACAGACCACGGCGATCGCGCGGATCCCGTCGTCGTATGCCTCCTGGAGGGGTGCGACGAGGGCGTCCAGGTCGGGGGCGCGCAGGACGGTGCCGTCGGCGGCGATCCGTTCGTCGACCTCGACCACCCGCTCGTGGAGCAGTTCGGGGAGTTCGATCGCGCGGGCGAAGATGTGGGGGCGGTTCTGGTAGGCGATGCGCAGGGCGTCGCGGAAGCCCCTGGTGGTGACGAGGAGCGTGCGCTCGCCCTTGCGTTCCAGGAGGGCGTTGGTCGCGACGGTGGTGCCCATGCGGACGGCGTCCACCGGGGCGCCCGCGGCGTCCCCTTCGCTGCCGAGGAGTTCACGGACGCCCGCGACGGCCGCGTCGGCGTAGCGGGCCGGATTGTCGGAGAGCAGCTTGTGCGTCAGCAGCCGACCGTCGGGGCATCGCGCGACGATGTCCGTGAAGGTACCGCCCCGGTCGACCCAGAACTGCCAGCCTGTCACGTCTGTTCCCCGTTTCCGCCCAGCTCAGAGCGCCCGGAGGCGGCTGATCACGTCGCGCAGAATACTCTCGTCCGGCAGTTCGGCAGGGGGTACGGGGCGTGTCACATGCACCATTTCGTCGTCCACCAGGTCCCCGATGAGGACCCGCACCACTCCGATGGGCAGATCGAGTTCGGCTGCGAGTTCGGCGACCGACTGGGGGACGCCACGACAGAGTTCGACGATGTCCACGTGTTCCGGGGACAGCGTGTGGTCCGCCTCGGGGTCCTCGGCGTGCTGTTCCGTGACCACCAGCGCGATCAGATCGAGGCGGTGCTGGCCCGTGCTGGTGGTGCGGCCGCGAGTCATGGCGTACGGACGGACCACCGGTCCCGCCTCGTCGTCGAACCAGTGGCGTCTTCCCTGACCGTCTCCGCTCATGTCATCCCACTACCCGCCCGAAGTCAGATCGGTGCGCGGACTGGCGGCAAGATGTACGCCGACTCGCTTGACGAGGAGCGTCATTTCGTATGCGACCTGGCCCACGTCCGAGTCGGCGTCCGAGAGGACGGCGAGGCAGCTGCCGTCGCCGGCCGCCGTGACGAACAGGAAGGCCTCGTCGAGTTCGACGACGGTCTGGCGGACGCTGCCCGCCTCGAAGTGGCGGCCGACGCCCTTGGCGAGGCTGTGGAAGCCGGAGGCGACGGCGGCCAGGTGCTCGCTGTCCTCCCGTGTGAGGTCCTTCGAGGCCCCGGTCGGAAGGCCGTCGCCGGAGAGCACGATCGCCTTGTGGATGCTGGCGACACGGTCCACCAGTTCGTCGAGCAGCCAGTTCAGCTCACCGGACACATTGCTGGTCGCGGTGGGCCCTGCGGCCTTCGGTGCGGTCATCGACCATCCCCCTTTGTCGTTCGTCGTGCTGAGCCGTCCTGGGCCTGGTCGCCCACGGCGTTCTCTTCGCGGCCGCGCTGCCAGCCCCGCTGGAGCGAGGCCATCCGGCTGCGTACTTCGTCGGCGTCCCGCTCGGCGGGGTCCGCCCCCGTGCCGTCGCGGCCGTTGCCGCGCTCGGCGAGCCGCGCCGGTCCGTCCTTCAACTGCGGTGCCAGACTGGCCTGTCGGACGCGCCGGGGCAGCGGGGCCGTACCCGATTCTGCCTGCCCCACCGCGATGTCGCGCTGCGGGGTCGTTTCGTCCGGGCTCACGGCCGACGCGGTGGTGCGGGTGCGCCGGGGCAGAGCCGGGGCATCTCCGAGGCCCGGAGCGTCCGGATGGCCGGGGCCCTCACGGCGGCCGGGCGCTGTGCGAGGTTCGGGTGCCTCATGAAGGCCGGGTCGCTCGGGTGTACCGAAAGCCCCACGCGGACCGGGGACACCGGAGCGCCCACCGTCGCGCCGGGCCGGGGCAGCGGATCGCTCGCCGCGCCGCTGCGGCAGTGGCCTCGCGCCTTCGAGTTCCGTCGCACGGCGTTCCGGGCGATCCGCGCTCTCCCTCGGCTCCGGGTCCGACGGAGTGCCCAGGTTCCGCGCCGATTCGAGGTCCCGGTCCGTGTCGTCGTCCGCCCGGTCTCGCCACGACCTGGCCTGGGTGACGGGCCGGCCGTGGGAGCTGACGAGCTTGGGTGCCCGGCGTCGCGGCAGCGGGACGGGAGCGGTGCCCGGACGGTCGTCGTCCGCGGAGCGGGCGGGATCGTCGCTGCTGTCCCCGGCCTGCTGGTGCCGCCCTGCTGGAACTCCGGCGATCGAGCGCCGCGGGCGGAACAGTCCCCCGCGTTCGCTGTCGTCGTCGCCGAGAGCCCCGGGGAATCCGGTGAGCGTGTCCAGGTCGACGGGCGCGTCCAGCTCGACGGGGCCGTCCAGGACCGAGGCGGGCAGTCCCGGCAGACGCACGGAAGACTGGGTGAGTGCAGCGTTGCGGCGCTCCTCCGTCCCGCCCTCCTTGGTGGGCAGGGTGCGGTCGAGGCGGAATCCGATGCCGTTGGTGTCCGGTACGTCGTCGGTGAGCAAAGCGTCCGGCATGAAGACGACCGCGGTGGTGCCGCCGTACGGAGACGGCTGGAGCGAGACGCGGACGTTCTGCCGCTGGGCGAGGCGGCTGACCACGAAGAGGCCGAGCCGGTCGGTGTCGGAGAGTTCGAACTCGGGGGTCTCGGCGAGCCGCAGATTGGCGTCGAGCAGTGCCTCGGCGGCCATGCCGAGGCCGCGGTCGTGGATCTCCAGGGTGAAGCCGTTGGCGACGCGCTCACCGACGACGTGCACGGCCGTGTGCGGGGGCGAGAACACCGTGGCGTTCTCCAGGAGTTCGGCCACGAGATGAGTGAGGTCGGCGACGGCGGGACCCGTGAGGGCGACGCGCGGCAACCGGCGTACCTCGACGCGTTCGTAGTCCTCGACCTCGGCGACAGCCGCGCGGACGATGTCCATCAGCTGGACCGGCTTGCGCCACTGCCGGGACGGCGCCGCGCCGGACAGGATGACCAGACCCTCGGCATGGCGTCGCATTCGGGTGGTCAGGTGGTCGAGTCGGAACAGGTCGGCCAGCTCGTCGGTGTCCTCGGTCCGGCGTTCCATGGTGTCGAGGAGGGTGAGCTGTTTGTGGAGCAGGACCTGACTGCGGCGCGCGAGATTGACGAAGACCTCGGAGACGCCCTCGCGCAGTTCGGACTGCTTGACGGCCGCCTCGACGGCGGCGCGCTGAAGGGTGTTGAGGGCCTGGCCGACCTCGCCTATCTCGTTCCTGTCGTACTCCAGGCGCGGCACTTCGGTCTCGACGTCGACCTGCTCACCGGCGGAGAGGCGGCGCATGACGCTGGGCAGCCGTACGCCGGACGCCTCGTGGGCTTCCAGACGCAGCCGGCGCAGGTCGCGGATGAGGCTCCGGCCGATGCGCACGGACATGACGAGCGAGATCAGCAGGGCGATCAGACCGACCACGCCCGCGACGACAGCCTGGAGGATGACGCCCATGGCGACGGGCCTGACCCGGTCCCGGTAGTGGTCGCCGGCCCGGTCCTCGAGGTCGCCGAGTTCGGCGAGCACATGCCCGGCCGCGCCGTCCCAGCTCTTCGCGGTGACGCCGCTCGGCGAGCCGGCCGTGGAAGCGGCCACGGCCTGCTCCGCCACGCGCAGTGGCCCGGTGCCGGCGTTCCTCCAGTAGCGCTCGAAGCGGTCGCGTTCCGAGGAGGGCAGCAAGGGCAGGCTGATGTCGTAGAGGAGGGTGCGCTGGGCCACCAGGTCGGAGAGGTCTCGGAGTTCGTCCCGGGTGATGTGACCGGCGACCAGTGCGGAGCCGAGGAGGGCGTCCTCACGGGAGAGCAGTTCGCGGGCGCGGGACACATTGACGAGGGCGCGGCCCTCCTTGTCCAGCTCCACATCGTCGACCACGTGCAGGTTGGCCATCAGGACGTAGCAGGGATCGATCAGACGGTTGTAGAGGCCGAGGGCCTGAACACGGTTGACGGTGCCGTCCTCGATGCCGCTGCGCAGCGAGGAGATCCCGTCGAGCGCGTCGAGGAGAGAGGTGAGGCGCTCCGCGGTGCCCCCGCTCAGCTCTTTGCGCACGCCCTTGTCGTTGGCGTTCCTGCGGACCTTCGCCACGATGCGATCCGTGGCACCGCGGCTGCGCTTGAGCGCGGCCAGCCCGTCCGACGCGCGAGGATCGGCCAAGTAGACGAGCGTCTGGCGGCGTTCCTGCTGGAGGACTCTGACGGTGTCCTCTGTCGGGTAGTCGATCTTCTGCACGATCTCGGACACGTTGAAGAGCCGACTTGCCTCACGCCCCGTGAGCACGGTCGCGAAAGCCCAGATCGCGGTCAAGGACACCAGGGGCACGAGGAGCAGCGCCACAATCTTCCGGCGGATGGACTTCCCGCGAAAGCGCATGGCCTCCCCCAGCTCGACCCCCTCGGCCGGGGGTACACATGTGCGTCAACAAACGGCGTGAGCCTACTACTGACCCAGAGGTAACTCGAAGACCCGTCCGGACGCGGTCCGGGCTCGACGGGGAACAAGACATGGGGAGTTGTCCGTTCATTGGGGGAGATTGCCTCCCTGAATCCGGCACTTGGGGCCGGATCACATCGGAGCGGGGAACATCGTCAGTTGGCCGGAATTCTTCGCTCGGCGGGAATCTTCGGGGCAGGTCGTTCGTCTTTCTGTACGGGAATTGAGGGCGGAATCGGCCACAGGTGCCGCATGCCGCGCTCAGGCGGCGTAAAAGAGCGCAAGCCGGGCAGCCACTGGGGAGCGGGGGTCGCAAAGACACCCGTGCGAGAGGGCTGCTGGGCGGTGGGGAGTGACAAGTTGATGGGCACGGCGGAGCGGAGCGGGGCACCCGCTACTGGGGTTGGGACGCGCGAGGCGGCACAACTGGCCACCCGGGCACCGGATCACGATATTCCGGCAGCTGGGCGCGGTCGGCCGGACGAGCGGCGGACCAGGACGGGCGAGCCCGGCAGGGCGGAGTACCAGGAAACCGCAACGGACAGGGGCGGCCGAGTTGATGAGAAGGGCGCTGCCACGGACGGACAAGAGGCCCACGAAGAGCGGTCGTACTACCGGCCGTTGTGGATCGAGGAGCCCGCGCGCAGGCGCCGGTTGCCCGATCCGGTGCGTACGTCGGCCGTGCGCGCGGTGCTCATCATCGCGGTGACGCTGATACAGGCCGTGGTGGCCTTCCTGTGCACGATGGCGGAGTCCTGGCTGGCCTTCCCGATGGTCCTGAGCAGCGTGGCCAGTACGGTCGTCGCGACATGGGCCGCACTGGACGTCTGGGTGACACGGCAGGTGTGGAACCAGCGGAACGGCGTCGTGTCGGTGCCGAGCAGCACCGCGCGCGCACTGCGTCGCGAGCGCCGCAAGGCCAGGCGTCAGGCACGGATCTCGGCGCGGGCCCAGGAGCGGATACGCAGGCGGGGCGGGGCCGGACAGTTGTCGCACCCTTAGCGGAGCGGCAGACCTCCCTGCCTCCACCCCGGGTACGGCGTGGGCGGGAGCGGCACGTCGCGACGAAGCGTTGGGGGGCCACTGCTCACACGGCCGGCCGGCGCAAGGGAACGGGACGGGCCTCCACCTGCCCCTCGCGCCCGCGCTCGTCCGGCGGCCACCGGAGTCACTCCCTCACCGTGTCGCCCGCTCTACCGGGTCCTCACTGCGCGACAAGTTCACGGCGGATGCGCATGAAGGGACGGGGGCGGTCGACCGCGAGCACCGCTGTCGTCCGGCCGGCACGCTCATAGAGGGTGAGGAGCCGCCCTCTGCCGGTCCGCCGTCGTCGAGGGCTCCCTCGACGATCCCGACCGTGTCCGATTCCTGTCGTCGGCCCGCGAACTGGATCCGCGCACCGTACTGGTCAGACCAGAAGTAGGGCAGGGACCGCAGGGTCGCCACAGTGCGTCCTGCGAGCAAATTGCCCACCGCGAACCGGGGTTGCTCAGTTGCGGAGGTCCAGTGTTCGGTGCGGGTGCCTTCGGCCCGGGCGACGTCACCGACGGCGACGACCTGCGGAATTCCTGTCACGCAGCCGTCGTCGCACAGCACTCCGCCGCTCAGGGCGAGCGTCGAGCCCGCCAGCCAGCCGGTGTTCGGGGCGGCACCGATTCCGGTTATCACGACATCGGCGGGCAGGGTGCGACCGTCGGACAGTTTCACTCCGATGACCGCGCCTGGAGACGCGCGGCCGCTCCGCCGGAAGCCGGCGACGCCGGTTCCGGTGACGAGGCAGGTGCCTGCGCGCCGGTGCAGTGCGGCACACACGGCCGCCATGTCCGGGCCGAGTTGGGGAAGGAGGGGCAGCGGTGCGGCCTCGACGACGGTGACGTCATGGCCGAGGGCGGCGCACGAGGACGCGGTCTCGGCACCGATGAAGCCGCCGCCGATGACGACACGGCGCTGTCCCGCGGCGAGTTCCGCGCGCAGGGCCCGGGCGTCGTCGACGGTGCACAGGGTGTGCACGCCGAGGAGACCGTCACCGGAGAGGCGGCGGGCGGAGGCGCCCGTGGCGATGACGACTCCGTCCGTGGAGACGGTGCGGCCGTCGTCGAGGATGACGGTGGGGCCACGAGCGTCGAGGCCGCGGGCGCGTATGCCGAGGAGCCACTCGGCGTCGAGCCCCGCGCACTCCTCGGCGTCGGTCAGTGCGAGTCGGTCCTCGTCGGCGCGGCCGGTGAGGAAGTCCTTGGAGAGGGGAGGCCGGTCGTAGGGTCGGTGGGGTTCGTCTCCGACGATCACCAGCCGTCCGTCGAAGCCCTGGGCGCGCAGCTCGCGGGCGGCGTACAGACCGGAGAGGGAGGCACCGACGACGGTCACGGTCCTCATCGGGACCGCCCGACGGCAGGGAGGCTCGTGGCACCCACGTGACGAATTCGGCTCACGTGGGCGGCAAGGCTCAAGTGCCTCATGCGGCTCAAGTGACCCACCCCGCACCAGTAGCTCACTCGGCACGGCCGGGTGACGCGGACCACTCCGGCGGTGGACGGGGAGGCGGGGCGCGCGGCGTCGATTCCATCCTGCACCGCATGTTCCCGCTCGCCGAGGACCGCACGGTCGTCGAGTGCGACTGGCGCTACGCCCCGGAGGTCGTCGAGTCGGGTGCGGACGTGTCCAAGTCGGTGGAGCTGTTCCACCGGGTGAACGAACAGGACTTCGAAGCCTGTGAAAGGACACAGCCGGCGATGGCGTCCCGGGCCTATCGCAACGGTGGTGTGCTGGTTCCGACCGAGCATCACATCGGGATCTTCCATGAGTGGTTGATCGCGCGACTGGGAGGCCCACGTGCCTGACCTGTACATCGACGGAACATGGCGGGGCCCGCTCGACGAGGGCACCCGGGAGATCCGCTGTCCCGCCGACGGCTCACTGGTCGGCGTCGTCGACGAGGCGGGCGGCAAGGACACGGTGGAGGCCATCGCCGCCGCGCGCCGCGCCTTCGACGAGGGCCCCTGGCCCGCGACCCCGGCCGTGGACCGCGGTGACCTGCTGCTGCGCGTCGCGGACCTCCTCGTCCGCGACAAGGACGCCCTCGCCCGCGCCGAGTCGCTGGACACCGGCAAGCGGCTCGTCGAGAGCGAGTACGACATCGACGACATCGCCAACTGCTTCCGTTACTTCGGCAGGCTGGCCGCCGCCGAGACCGGCCGGGTCATCGAGACGGGCACGCCGAGCGTCGACAGCCGTGTCGTGTACGAACCCGTCGGGGTCTGCGCGCTGATCACCCCGTGGAACTATCCGCTCCTGCAGACGGCCTGGAAGGTGGCACCGGCGCTCGCCGCCGGCAACACCTTCGTCCTCAAGCCGAGCGAATTGACTCCGCACACGGCGATCCATCTGATGCGGCTCCTGGAAGAGGCCGGAGTGCCTCCGGGCGTCGCCAATCTGGTGCTGGGCGCGGGCCCCGAGGCGGGCGCCCCGCTCGCCGACCATCCGGACGTGGACCTGGTCTCCTTCACCGGAGGCCTCGGGACCGGGCGCCGGCTGATGGCCGCCGCGGCCGGGACGGTCAAGAAGGTGGCGCTCGAACTCGGCGGCAAGAACCCGAACATCGTATTCGCCGACGCCGACTTCGAGACGGCCGTCGACATGGCGCTGACCGCGGTCTTCCTGCATTCCGGGCAGGTCTGTTCGGCGGGCGCGCGGCTGCTGGTCGAGGACACGCTGCACGACCGGTTCGTCGACGAGCTCGTACGGCGGGCTTCGGAGATCAGACTGGGCGGGCCGTTCGACGAGCGGGCACAGACCGGGCCGCTGATCTCGGCGGCGCATCGCGCCAAGGTCGAGGCGTACGTCGCCAAGGGCCTGGCGGAGGGAGCCGTGCTGCGCTGCGGTGGCGCGCGGCCGACGGGGCCCGGCTTCGACGCGGGCTTCTACTATCCGCCGACCGTCCTCGACGAGTGCAGCGGCGACATGTCCGTGGTCCAGGACGAGTCGTTCGGGCCCGTGCTCACCGTGGAGCGCTTCAGCGGCGAGGCCGAGGCCGTGCGCCTCGCCAACGACACGGTCTACGGGCTGGCGGGCGCCGTCTTCAGCACCGACGAGGCCAAGGCCCAGCGCGTCGCGGCCCGGCTGCGCATCGGCACGGTGTGGATCAACGACTACCACCCCTACGTCCCGCAAGCCGAGTGGGGAGGTTTCAAGCAGTCAGGCCTCGGCCGCGAACTCGGGCCCTCGGGACTGGCCGAGTACCGCGAGGCCAAACACATCTGGCGCAACACCGATCCGTCCCCGCAAGGCTGGTTCGCCTGATCCTGATCGTCCGGGGCGGTGCATCCGGCCGCCCCGGCGCAAGTACGCGGACATGGTGCCCGCGTACCGCTCCCCCGTAGAACCCGGCATCCGCACCCACACCCGCACCGGCACCCGCACGAGCCGCTCCCTCACCCCGTCCCCAGGCCCACCTGGAGTCCGCTCATGACAACCGCAGACCAATCGTCCGCCCACACCACCACGACGATGCCGAACTCACCGAGTTCGGCTACAGACCCGAACTCAAGCGCACTCTCGGCAACTTCCACACCTTCGCCGCCGGCATCAGCTGCATCTCCATCCTCACCGGCACCTTCCAGCTCTTCTACTTCGGCTACGCCAGCGGCGGTGCCGCCTACTGGTGGTCCTGGCCGATGGTCTTCGCCGGGCAGTTCATGGTCGCGCTCTGCTTCGCGGAGCTGGCCGCGCGCTGTCCCGTGGCGGGCTCCGTCTACAACTGGTCCAAGAAGATAGGCAATCCGCATCTCGGCTGGCCGGCCGGCTGGATGATGCTGGTCGCCTCCATCGTGACGATCTCGGCGGTGGCGCTCGCCAAGTCCCGCGGCACCGTGCGGCTGCGCACCCGCGACTACCGGGACAAACCGAAAGTCGATCCGCGCTACTTCACGCACGAGCACGACGTGCGGGTGATGACGTACGGGCTGAAGCTGGCACGGCGGATCGTCTCCCAGTCCGCGCTGAGCGGCTGGGCGGGCGCGGAGCTGGCCCCCGGACCGGACATCCGGTCCGACGACGAGCTGCTGGACTACATCCACAAGACCCACAACACCGTCTACCACCCGTCCTGCACCGTGAAGATGGGCGCGGACGACGACGCCTCGGCCCCGCTCGACGCGCGGCTGCGGGTCAAGGGGGTCGAGGGTCTGCGGGTCGCGGACGGCTCGGCGATGCCGGATCTGATCTCCGTGAACCCGTGCATCACGACAATGATGATCGGCGAGAAGTGCTCCGACATGCTGAAGGAGGACGCGTAGACGAGCGCCCCGCGAGGGGCACGGGGAACTGAACCGAGCACCGCGAGGGACACGGGGAACGGGACTGAACCCCGCGAGGGGTGCGGGGAACGGGAACTGCGCGACCGGCCACGGACGGCCCGCAGTTCCCCGACCGCCGTGTTTCTACGGGGCGATCGGCGCCGGACGCTTGTACATCCGGGTCGCGGTGATCTCGGTGTGCACGGTCTCCCCGGCGGGCGCCTCCCGCGGCAGTCCCGGCCGCAGATGTTCCTCCACGCTGATGTACTTCAGCCCGGCACGAAGGTCGGCGTCGTTGCGCAACCGGATGACGAGGGGGAACTCGGCGAGCGCGGTCGTGTCGAACAGGCCGGTGGTGTAGAGGAGTTGGACGCCGAGCGCGTCCGAGACGGCCCGCTGGAGCTCCAGCAGATACGTCGCGTTGGCGCGCCCGATGGGATTGTCGAGGAACAGGGTGCCGGCGTGCCGGTGCTTGTCACGGCCGCGGTCGTTGCTGCGCAGTGCGGCCATCGTGCAGTACAGCGCGATGGCCGCGGTGAGCAGCTGACCGCCGGAGAACACGTCGCCCATCTGCCCGACGGGGACGCGTTCGGCGCGCAGCACGGCATCCGGCTTGAGGATCTCGACGGCGACGCCCTTGGGCTGGAGCGCTGCGCCGACTCCGCGCAGCAGCAGCGACATACCGTCGCGCCGCATGTCGGAGTTCTTCTTGACCGCCGCACGGGTGGCCTCGTCGACCACCTCACCGAGCCGCTCGGCGAGGGTGGCCTGGTCGGGTTCCTCGAAGCGGATGCGCAGGAATTCCTGCCCGGACCACTCCCCGAGTCCTTCCGGCAGCCGGGACAGCCGCTGTGCGGACCGCAGTGTGGCGAGGGCGGACTCCACGAGCCCGCGCAGCCGGTCCACGATCGAGTCGCGGTTGCGCTCCAGTTGTTCCAGTTCGTCGGTCAGTACGCGCAGCCGGGGCGCGAACGCGTCCGCCCATTTCTGTGCGTGCTCGGGCAGCGAGGAGGCGGGCAGCTCGCGGATCTGCTGCCGGGCGGGGGTGCGCACCTGCTCGTAGCGCGTGGAGTTGGCGTGCCGTACGAGGATGTCGCTCGCCTCGCGGACGGCGGCCTCGGCCGTGGAGAGGTCGGCGGCGCAGCCGCGCAGCGAGCGGCGGCTCTCGGCGGCTGAGTTCCGCGCCTCTTCGAGGGTGCCGGGGTAGGGCTCGGGCTCGTCCTGCTCCTCGTCGACGTGCTCCCGGATCAGGTCCCTGAGCAGGGCTGACGTCTCGTCGAAGCCGCCGGCCGCGTCCTCGGCGGACCGGTGGGCGTCGAGGAACTCCGCGTGTGCCTCGCGGGCCCGGTTCAACGCCTCGGTGCGGGAGGCGAGTTCGGTCATGGCGGTGCGCAGCAGGGTCTGGGCGTGCTCGGCGTCGCTCGGAACGAGTTCGTCGGCCAGCTCGGTGTGCACCTCGCCGTCCTCGGGTGCGTGCCGCTCGGCCTCGCCGCGCAGCCGCCCGAGCTGTTCGCTCGCGGTCGACATCCGGGTCTCCAGGAGCTGCACCAGTTCCTCGGCCCGCGCGGCGGCGGCCTGCCGGGAGGGGCTGTCGGAACCGTCCGGTGACTCAAGGAGCTGCGCGGCGCGCGTGCGGACCTTGTTGCTGAGCCGGTCCAGCTCCGCGAGCGCCGTGCTCTCGTCGCTCTCGGCCCGTGTCTGCTCGGCCCGCAGGTCGGCTCCCACGCCGACCTGCTCGTACAGCTGCGAAGCGGCCCGGTAGGCCTCCCGCAGGGCGGGCAGCGAGGCCTTGGCCGCCGCCGTCCCGTCATGTGTCACCTCGTCGGGGGCGCCCGCGATCTCCGCGCGCTCGGCGCGCAGCGCGCGGGCCGTGCGGCGGGCGTCGTCGGCGGCACGCTGGGTGGCGCGGCGGTCCTCGTCGGCGGCGCGGGCGCGCTCCAGACACACCTGGGCGCGGGCCTCCGACTCGGCTGCCTCGTCGGCGAGTTCCCGGAGTTTGACCTGCCATCCGGCGCGTTCGCGCAGCCGGAAGGCGAGTCCGGCGAGGGCGTCGGCGGCGCGCCGGGCCTTCTGCGCGGCCTCCTGCCGCTCGTCGCGTACATGGGCCGCGTCGGCCGCCGTCTCATCGGCCTCCGCGCGGACGGTACGGGCCTCGGCCAGCTCGGCCTCGGCCTCCTCCGCGAAGGCGCGCGCGTCTCGGGCGGTCGTGGCCAGTTCGGCGAGCCGTCCGGCGGGGCAGCCGGTGCGCCAGGACGCGAGCCGCGCGGCCAGCTCCCGGTCCTTGCCGAGGCGGGTGGCGAGGGTACGGATCTCCTCGTCCCGCAGGCCCGTGCGGGCCCGCAGCGTCTGGCGTTCCTCGTCGGCCGCGTGCTCGTCGTGCATGGCCGGGTTCGGCGGTACGAGGAAGACGCCGCCGTCTCCCGCGTCGGTGGCCGGGGTCGGGGCGAGCAGGGCGGCGGCCGTGCCGACGGCCACCGCCGAGCGCGGCAGCAGCGCCGCGTCGGTGAGGGCCTCGCGGGCCCGCGCGTGGGTGTCCGGGTCGGTGATGATCACGCCGTCGACGAGTTCGGGCCGGGCGGCCAGCACGCGCGCGTGGTCGACGGGATCGACGGCCTGCGCGAGGTAGCGCCAGCCGGGCAGCGCGGGGATGCCGTGCTCGCCGAGGTACTCGACGGTGGCGAGGACGTCCGGGCCGGGCGGCAGGAGCCCGCCGTCGCCGAGCGCCCCGAGGATCCTTGCGTCGTCGGCCGCGGCGGTGCGCAGTTCGAAGAGCTGCCGCTCGGACGCGGCGACCCCTTCGTCGAGTAGTTCGCGGAGGTCGTCGGCGTACCGGTCGAGCTCTTCGGGAGCCAGCGGGGCACCGCCCGACGAGCCGGCAAGACCGTCGGAGTCCTCGTCGCGGCGGGGCTGCGGAACACCGCGGGGGGTGTCTGCGCCCGGCAGGCTCAGCAGCTCCGCGAGCCGTTCCTCCTCGGCCAGGGCCTCGGCCGTGCGGCGCTCCGCTTCGTACGACCGCTCCGCGGCCGTCGCGGCGTCCGCCGCGCGGGCCGCCGTCAGCTCGGCGCGGGACTCGGCGGACGCCGCCTCCCGCGCCTGGTCGGCGGCGCGTCGCGAGGCCTCACGGGCGGTGTCCCAGGCGGCGACGGCCGCCTTCTCCGCGTCGCTGGCGGCGAGTGCGGCCCGGGCCGGGTCGGCGTCGGGGGCGCTGTCGTCGAGCCAGCCGGCCCGGACCGCCTCGGCGGTCTCCTGCTCGACCTCGGCCAGCCGCTGACGCAGATGACCGACCTCGCTGCGGGCACGCTGCGCCGCGGTGGCGGCGGCCGTCGAGTCGGCGTGCGCCGTCTCCCCGACCTCCTGAAGGCCGGCGGACCGCTCCTCCTCCTCGTTGGCGAGCGACTCGGCGCCCTCGGCGGCCCGGTGCAGGGCGCGGACGAGGTCGACGGCGGCCCTGGCGCGGGCGGCGAGCGCGGGAGCGGCGTCCCGTTCGGCCTCGCGGATCGCGTCGGCCACGCGGGTGGAACGGTCGGCGGCGGCACGGTGGCGCAGCACGGCCTCGGCGGCCTGCCAGGCGGCGTGCAGCGTGCGCGCGTCGGCGAGCTCGCGCTTCTGCGCGGCCGCCGACTTCTCCGCGCTGGCGAGGGCCAGCGAGGCGTGACGGTAGGCGAGTTCGGCGGCGATCAGCGCGCTGCGCTCACGGGCGCCCTCGGCATGGGTGACGGCGTACGCGGCGGCGGTCACGCGCTGGGCGAGCTCACCGGCGCGCACACGCTCCCGCACGGCCCGCGCGGACAGCCTGCGTGCCAGCGTCCTCGTCCGCCGCTCGGCGCCCGTGTGGATGTCACGCGCGCGGGCTCGTCCCTCGGCGGCGTCGACGATCCGGCCGAGCAGGTCCACGGAACCGGCGGTGAAGTCGCGCTCGGCGATGAGTTCGGCGCGGCGCCCCAGCTTGTTGCCGAAGCCACCGACCAGGTCGGCGAGCCCGTCGGTGTCGCGGGTGTCGGTGACCGCGCGCAGCAGGAGATCGGTGAAGTCGGAGTCCTTCTTGACCGCGAAGAGGCCGGCGGCCTCGCCCTCGTCGGCGTTCATCTCCCGCTGGTAGCGGAAGAGTTCGGGGTCGAGGCCCAGGTCGCCGAGGTGTTCGTTCCAGCGGTCGTGGATCTCCTCCCAGTGCACCTCCAGGTGCGGGTAGACCTTGCCCGCCTCGGTGATCGCGTCGCGGAAGCCCTTCATGGTGCGCCGCCGCCCCTGCGCTCCGGAGGCACCCTCGACCGGCGGCCGAACCGCGGTGGCCTCGGCGACGGGCAGGTTGTCCAGGCTGAGGCCCGGTCCCGGCCGGAACGAGTACCAGGCCTCGGCGAACTTCCGGGGGTCGTTGGAGACCTGCCGTCCGCGCCACTCGCTCGCCTTGCCGACCACCACGCATTCACCGGTCAGCGTGTGCTGCCACTCCAGCGCGACGTGTCCGCAGTCGTCGGCGAGCAGGAACTTGCGCAGCACGCCGGAGCTGGCGCCGCCCAGCGTGTTGCGGTGGCCGGGGAGCATCACCGAGAAGATCAGCTTGAGCAGGACCGACTTGCCGCCGCCGTTCTCCAGGAAGAGCACGCCTGCGGGCGCGGGCCGGCGCGGCGGGCCGACCGGCTCCTCCTCGAAGAACTCCGCCTGGGTGGGCGCGGGATCGGGTACGGGCTCGCCGACGCCGCGCAGGTCCAGCACGGTGTCGGCGTAGCGCGCACCGGCGGGCCCGATGGAGTAGAGGCGGACCCGGGACAGCTCGTACATGGCGGCGGACTCTCGTAGTCGTGTGGGGAGGTGAGGTCGTGTGGGGGGGGAGCCGGGGGCGGGCGGACGTCAGGAGTGGAAGGGCAGTCCGGCTCCGGCCACGAGCTCCAGGTCGTCGCCGTCCGCGGCGGGCAGCAGCGTCGCCGTGCCGTCGGTCACCGGGACGATGCCCAGTTCCAGCAGTTCGCCCATGGCCGCGCTGCCCGCCATGTCACGGACCTGGAGCTGATAGCGGGCCGTCGTCCGGTACGTCCCGCCGGAATCGTCGCCGGTGCGCTGGAGGAACCCGGACTCGGTGAGGAAGGCGACGGCCTTGGCGATGATGCCCGTCGTCGAACCGGCCAGTCTTCGGGCGTCCTTGGTGGCCCCGGTGGAGCTGCGCCGCGCCCAGATCCGCCAGGCCGCCTCCAGGCCCGGCGCGTCGGTCGCCGGGTCGGTGTTCTCGCCGGTCTCCTCGGCCCGCTCCTCCAGGCGTCGGCAGGCCTGTCGTACGAAGGCGTCCACGCCGTTGACCGAGACGCGCCCGATGTATCCGTCGTCCGCAAGGTCCTCGGGGCGCGGGAAGGCCATGGCGGCCACGGCGAGGTGGGCGAGTCCGTGCAGGAACCGGTCCCCGGAGTCGGTCGAGGCGCGTCGCGCGTAGTCGCCCATACGGACGGCGAAGACGGAGTCCTCGGCGGCGGTCACCGCCATCCCCGCGCGTGGGGACACCTCCAGGACGACCAGCCCGAGGCCGGCGGCGACCGCGTCGGCGAGCCGCGCGAAGGGCGGGTCCTCGCGGTAGCGGCGCAGCAGCTCGGTGTACTCCTGGTCGCGGGCGGGCTGCAGCTTGGGCTGCAGCCCGAAGGCGACGAGCCGCGCCGCGTCGGCGGCGTCGGCAGGTGTGACGGGGGCGTTCGCCGGTGCGGCGGTGGCCTCCGGTTCACTCCACTCGACGTGCTCGGTCACGGCTGGGGCTCCTTGTTCGGAAGTACGAGGGTACGTACACGGGTGCGGGCGGCTGCCCCGTGCGGGGCTCGCGGGGCGGAGGGGTGCGGCTTCGTCGCGGGGGCGGGGGCGGTGGCGCCGGACGCGAGGACCGGGCAGGGCACGAGGACCCGGCGGGACGCGAGGAACCGGCGGGGCACGAGGACCGCGGGCGACCCGCAGCCCCGGAGCTCTCGCGGTGGACCGTTCATGCCCGGTCCGCCTTCATCCCGGCCGCGTCGAGCAGGGCCATGCCGACGATCAGATCGGCCCCGCCGAATTCCGGATCGTCCAGCTCGGTCCCGTCGTCCACGGCGAACAGCAGGCGCTCCTCGCCCTGCCGGTAGGCGGTGCCGACCGGCGGACTCGCGGCGTGCACGGCCAGCAGAGCCACCAGGTAGGGCAGCTCGGGATCGCGGCGGCGCGCCTCGGCGAGCAGACCGGACAGCCGGCGCGGCGCGTCGGGGGGCAGATTCAGAAGCTCCTTCGCGGAGACGAGCTGCTCCTCGCTGAAGCGGCTGTCGTCCGGTGTGGCGATCAGGTCGGGCTCGGGCATCTCCGCCCCGAGGTGCTCGCGTTCCAGCGGCGGCGTCAGCAGGATGTCGACGAGGTCCCCGACACGGACGGCGACGGGTGTGCGCAGGCCCGTCCCGCGTGCGAAGAAGGCGTCGGTGACGCGCAGCGCCCGCTCCACGGGCAGGGGGAGCACCGGCGCGACCAGATGGCCGTAGAGGTCGATCCCAGAGGTCGTCATGGGGGTCCCGAAGGCCTGCCGGTCCTGCTCGGCGCGGAACAGCGGGCCGGCCTCCAGGAGGCGGGACTGGAGCTGGGTGTGCCGGCGGATGCAGTCCTTGACTATGTCGACGAGCTCGGCGGCGCGCCGCTTCTGCTCGGGGTCCTCGGACTCGTCACGGGCCTTGCGGATGTTGGTGAGGATCGCGTTCTCGTGGCGGTACCGGTCGGCGACGTGGTCCAGGGCCTCGGCGATCATGTCGGGCACAGCCTGGAGCCAGTCGACGGCCCGGACATTGCGCCGGGTCGCGTCGAGGGCCTTGCGCAGCGTCTCCGCGTACTGAACGGTCCGGTAGCGGGCCTGCTCGGCGGCGAGTTGCGCGTCGGCCAGCCGGCCGCGGCTGATCAGCACCTCCAGCTTGACCTCGGCGGCGATCTGCGCGCTGGTGACGTCGGTGTCGAGGGCGCCGACGAGCACGTTGACCGCTTCGTCGGTCGTACGGAGGTAGACGCTGCCCCCGTAGCCGGGGACTTCCTCGATCAGCTTGAAGTCGTAGTCGCGGCGCACATAGGTGCCGTCCGGTGCGAAGGTGCCGTACACGGCCCGGAAGCCCCGGTCGACACTTCCGACGTTGATCAGGTTCTCCAGGACCCAGCGGGCCACGCGCTCGTGCTCGGCGACCGGGCGCCTGGGTGCCTGGGCGGCGATGCGCGGGATGAGCCTGGCCACTATCTGGTCGTGGTCGGCACCGGTGTCGAAGTCCATGTTCAGTGTGACGAGATCGATGGCGGCGAGGGCGACCTCGGCCATGCCGTACAGCGTGTACTCGCCCGCGAGGTTCGCCTTGCGCACGTCCAGGTCGTGCAGCGGCGCGGTGCAGGCGAGCGCGCGCAGCCGCCGCGCCAGGCCCTCGTCGGCGGCCGGGCCCGGCGCCGGGCGCGGCCCCGCGCTGAGCTGGGGCGGAACGCTGTCCGTCGATGCAGGCGAAGTCACGGTGCACAGACTAGGTCCTCGGTCCGACAACGGTCGAAACGGCGCAGAAGCGACCGCCGTCCCCGGCACCGCCATGAAACCGCCGCCCCGGCGTGGCCCCACACCCACCGCACAGCCCCCGCACACCGGCCCCGCAACGCCGGGCCCGGTCCCCCGGCCCGGGCCGGCCGCGGCCGGGCGGGCCACTCGCGCACGGGCCCCACATGTCCGACGCCACACTCCAGCACCGCGACGCCAGGACCGAACACCCGTACGGGGCAGCCGTGCGTCGCCCGGCCGAGCCGGACACTCGCCCCGAGCCCCCTGGGCGCGACTCCGGCGGCTCCCTCACCCCACGCCGGAGGCGCTCCGCGTCAGCCGACGCCCTGTCCCCCGTCGGCCACGCGGCGTGCGTACACCTCGACGAGGTTCTTGAGCGAGTCGTCGAGGTAGCCCGCGAGGAGGCGCTCCGCGCCGTCCCGGTCGCCCGCCCGGAGGGTCTGGAGGATCTCGTGGTTGCGCACGAGGTAGGGCTCGTGGAGCCGCTGGGGGTCGTCCACGACGTGGAAGGCGAGACGCAGCTCCGCGAAGACGCTGCGCATCACCTCGTCCGTCCGGGCGCTGCCGGCGAGCGCGACCAGCTCGCGGTGGAAGTGAATGTTCGCGGTCGACACTCCTTTCCAGTCACTTTCGCGGGCCGCCCGCTGCCCCTCGGAGACGGCCTCGGCGATCCCCTCCACGGCGTACGGCGGGCTGCCGAGCCCGCGGACCACGGCGCACTCGACGAGGGACCGGGTGCGGTAGATGTCCTCGACGTCCTCGACGGTGAGCACTCGCACGAAGACCCCTCGATTGAGTTCGTGCACCAGCAGCCGCTCGTGCGTGAGCAGCCGGAACGCCTCCCGCAGCGTGTTCCGCGAGACACCGAGCGCGCCGCCGATGCTGTCCTCCGACAGCCGCGCCCCGGGCGGGAAGAAGCCCTCGGCGATCCGGCTCCTGAGGATGTCCGAGACCCGCTCGGCGGTGCTGGTGCGTCCCAACAGGGCGCGATCGTCGGCCAGTTCCGTCAGCTCTGCCATGCCCGGAATTCAACCGCAGATACAAGAACGAAACAACACGGGTATTGAGGGATCGTTCAACGATCCTCTACCTTGTCGGGCAGGCGCTCACCGCACCACCACGCGAGTGCACCTCTCCGCACCGCATGTGCACACCGCTCCGCGTACCACTCCGCACCGCGAACCGCCGAGTGCCCACGGCTTCCGCACGGCACGGCTCAGTCCTCAAGCACCCTCCGTCCCTCACTGCGAGGTGCCAATGAGCACGACCCCTCCATCCCAGGCCCTGACCCCCGGCACTCCACCCGTCACGGGTGAACCCACCGATCAGGAAGGCGCGTTCGGCTGGCTGCGCGCACTCGGCCCGCGGGGCCGGCGTGCCTTCGGCGGCGCGTTCGGCGGCTACGGCCTCGACTCGTACGACTACTTCACCCTGCCGCTGAGCATGGTCGCCCTCGCGGCGTACTTCGGCCTGGACAGCGGCCAGACCGGCCTGTTCACGACGGTCACGCTGGTCGTCTCCGCCGTCGGCGGCGCCGTCGCCGGTGTGGTCGCGGACCGGATCGGACGCGTCAAGGCGCTGATGATCACCGTGATCACCTACGCGGTGTTCACCGTGGCCTGCGGTTTCGCACCGAACTACGAGACGCTGCTGGTGTTCCGTGCCCTCCAGGGCCTCGGTTTCGGCGGCGAGTGGGCGGTCGGCGCGGTCCTGGTCGCCGAGTACGCGAGCCCCCGGCACCGGGGGCGCACGCTCGGCGCGGTCCAGAGCGCCTGGGCCGTCGGCTGGGGCCTGGCGGTGGTCGTCTACACGCTGGTGTTCCAGTACCTCGACGACGACATCGCCTGGCGAGTGATGTTCTGGACCGGCGCGCTGCCCGCGCTGCTCGTGGTCTGGGTCCGGCGCCAGGTGCAGGACGCGCCGGAGTCGGCCGCGGTCCGCGAACAGAGCGCGGACAAGGGGTCGTTCACCACGATCTTCAAGCCCGGCACGGCCGAGGTCCCGGGCCTGCTGCGCACCACGTTTTTCGCGGTCCTGCTCTCCACCGGTGTCCAGGGCGGCTACTACACGCTGGCCACCTGGGTGCCCACCTATCTGAAGACGGAGCGCGGACTGTCGGTCGTCGGCACCGGCGGCTACCTGACGCTGCTGATCTCCGGAGCCTTCCTCGGTTACCTCACGGGCGGTCTCCTCACGGACAGACTGGGCCGCAAACGCAACATCCTGCTCTTCGCGATCCTCTCCGCGGCCTGCGTCCTCGCCTACGCGAACATCCCGAGCGGCGCCAACACCCTTCTCCTGGTGCTCGGTTTCCCGCTCGGCTTCTGCATGTCGGCGATCTTCAGCGGCTTCGGCTCGTTCCTCAGCGAGCTGTACCCGGCGGCTGTGCGGGGCACGGGACAGGGCTTCGCGTACAACACCGGGCGCGCCGTCGGCGCGGCCTTCCCCACGACGGTCGGCTTCCTGGCGGACAGCTGGGGCGTGGGCGGCGCGCTGGTCTTCGGCGCGATCGGCTACGCCCTCGCCGCCCTCGCCCTGATCGGACTCCCCGAGACGCGCGGCAAGGAGCTCCTGTGAACGACACCGTCCAGGTCCGGCCGCCGGCCCTCACGGGGGACCGCTCGCCGAACCCGCTGAAGCCCCCCGGCGCCGCGCACGCGTGGACCCCGGGGAAGGCCCGCCGGCGGTTCCGTTCGGGGCTGTCGGTCCCCACCGCCGGAATCGCCGCGGGCCACGCCCAGGCGAACCTCATCTCGGTGCCCGCCGACTGGGCGTACGAGATGCTGCTGTTCTGCCAGCGCAACCCGAAGCCGTGTCCCGTCCTCGACGTCACCGACGCCGGTTCCTGGACCACTCCGCTCGCCGCGGGCGCGGACCTGCGCACCGATCTGCCGGGCTACCGGGTGTGGGAGCACGGCGTGTTGGTGGCCGAGCCCACGGAGGTCGTCGAGTACTGGCGGTCCGACCTGGTGTCCTTCCTGATCGGGTGCAGCTTCACCTTCGAGTGGGCGCTGACCTCGGCGGGCGTCCCGATGCGCCACATCGAGCAGGGCCGCAACGTCTCGATGTACGTGACGGCGCGTCAGTGCCGCCCGGCGGGGCGGCTGCACGGCGCCATGGTCGTGTCGATGCGTCCGGTGCCGCCCGAGCACCTGAGCGCGGCGATCCGGGAGAGCAGTCTGCTGCCCGCCGTGCACGGCGCTCCGGTGCACTGCGGTGATCCGTCGGGGCTGGGCATCGTGGATCTCTCGCGCCCCGACTTCGGCGATCCGGTGATCGCGGCCCCGGACGACATCCCGGTGTTCTGGGCGTGCGGAGTGACACCCCAGGCGGCCGTGATGGCGTCCCGTCCGCCGTTCGCGATCACCCACGCGCCCGGACAGATGTTCATCACGGACACCCGTGACGAGCAGTACCGAGTGGCCTGAAGAGGCCGGAAAAGGAGACACGGCGGCTCATGACCCGTATCGATCTCAACGCCGATCTCGGCGAGGGCTTCGGCCGCTGGAGGCTGACCGACGACGAACAGTTGCTGTCCGTCGTGACCAGCGCCAACGTGGCCTGCGGGTTCCACGCCGGGGACGCGGTCACCATGCGGCGGGTGTGCGAGCTGGCGGCGGAGCGGGGCGTACGGATCGGCGCCCAGGTCTCCTACCGTGACCTGGCGGGGTTCGGGCGGCGCGCGATGGACGTGCCGCCCGACGAGCTGGCGGCCGAAGTGGCCTACCAGATCGGCGCCCTGGAGGTCTTCGCGCGCGCGGCCGGCTCGCGGGTGGCCTACGTGAAGCCGCACGGCGCGCTCTACAACCGCGTCGTGCACGACGAGGAGCAGGCGGCGGCGGTCGTCGAGGGTGTCGTGCTCGCGGGCGCCGCCCTGCCCGTGCTCGGCCTGCCGTCCTCGCGCTTCCTGAAGATCGCCGAGCGGGCCGGACTGCCCGTCGTCACGGAGGCGTTCGCGGACCGCGCGTACACCGAGGAGGGCACCCTGGTGCCGCGTACCCAGCAGGGTGCGGTGATCACGGAGGCCGAGGCCGTGGTCGAACGCTCGCTGGGCCTGGCCCGCTTCGGGGTGGTCACCTCCCACTCCGGGGAGCGCGTTCCGGTCCGCGCGCGCTCCCTGTGCCTGCACGGGGACACACCCGGCGCGGTCGAACTGGCCCGCCGGGTGCGCGCCCGGCTGGAGTCCTCGGGCGTGCGCGTGGAGGCGTTCGCATGAGGGCGCGGCCCGCCGACGACAGCTCGGAACCGGCGCCCGTCGACGACAGGGCGGACCCGGCGCCTGTCGGCGACGGCATGAAGACCCGGACCGTCGGCGCCCGGGCGCTGCTCGTCGAGGTGTCCTCGGGGGAGGCCGCCCAGGCCCTGCACGCCGAGCTGGTGCGGCGCCGCGCGGAGGGCTCGCTGTCCGTGCGGGAGATCGTCCCGGCGGCCCGAACGGTGCTCCTGGACGGCTTGGACGATCCCGCGCGGCTCGCCGAGCGGCTGCCCGGCTGGAAGATTCCCCCGCTGGACGCGCGCGCGGACGACGCCGTCGAGATCCCGGTACGGTACGACGGTCCCGACCTGGCGGATGTGGCTGCCCTTTGGGGGGTTGCGGTGGAGGACGTGCCCCAGATCCACGCGGCGGCCGAATTCCGGGTCGCCTTCTGCGGGTTCGCCCCCGGCTTCGGCTACCTCACGGGACTGCCCGCGCGGTACGACGTGCCGCGCCGGGCGACCCCTCGGACGGCGGTGCCCGCGGGCTCCGTGGCACTCGCGGGCCCGTACACCGGTGTGTACCCGCGCAGTTCGCCGGGCGGCTGGCAACTCATCGGCACGACGGACGCGGTGCTGTGGGACCACGCGCGCGTACCGGCCGCGCTGCTGGCTCCCGGCGCGCGGGTCCGCTTCGTTCCGGCGGGGCGTTCATGAGCGACCGGGCCCTCGCGGTGGTGCGGGCCGGGGCCCTGACCACCGTCCAGGACCAGGGGCGGCCGGGCCACGCGCATCTCGGTGTACCGCGCTCCGGGGCCCTCGACGCGCCCGCGGCGGCGCTGGCCAACCGGCTCGTCGCCAACCCCGCCGAGACCGCCGTATTGGAGACGACGGTCAACGGATGTGCCGTGCGCCCCCGTTCGACGGTCACCGTGGCGGTGACCGGAGCGCCCTGCCCCGTGACGGTGGACGGTCGCCCGGCCGCCTGGGGGGCTCCCGTCCGGGTGCCCGCGGGGGCGCTCCTGGACGTCGGTTCCGCGCGCGCGGGGCTGCGGAGTTATGTGGCCGTGTCCGGTGGCGTGGCAGTCGATCCGGTGCTCGGCAGCCGCTCGACCGACCTTCTCTCGGGGCTCGGCCCGCCGCCCCTCACGGACGGCGCGGTGCTTCCCCTGGGAAACCCTGGCCCCCTTCACGCGCGCGTGGACGTCGTTCCGCACCGATCCCCGCCCGCCGAACTGATCCTGCGGGTGACCCTCGGCCCGCGCGACGACTGGTTCACGGACTCGGCCGTACGGATGTTCACGAGCCGCGCCTACCGGGTCTCGGCGGCGAGCAACCGCATCGGCCTGCGCACGGAAGGGCCCTCCCTGGAGAGGGCCGTCTCCGGCGAACTCCCCAGTGAGGGCATGGTGCTGGGTGCCGTCCAGGTGCCGCCCGACGGCAGCCCGGTCGTCTTCCTCGCCGACCATCCGACCACCGGCGGGTACCCGGTGATCGCGGTCGTCCGTGCCGGCGACCTCCCGGCGGCCGCTCAGGCGGTCCCGGGAACACCGGTGCGCTTCGTGGCCGTACGCCGCCGCTGAGGCCGGGGGAGGTCCGTACTCCGGCGAACGGGACGCCGGACCCGCGTACGCCCGGTCCCGCCCGCGCGTGTCCGTCCACCCGTCATGCCACGTCCGGCCGTCATGCCACGTCCGGTCGTTCGGACACGGACAGGGCCGCCAGGGCGGACGCGACGGCGTGCGAGGCGCTCAGGTCGAGTCGGGCGCTGGTGCCCCGGGCCCGGTGGCGCACCTCGGACGCGGCGAGGGTGAGCAACTGGGGCAGCAGGTCCGTGCAGCGCCTGGCCACCCATCCCGTTCCCGCCGTGGCCAGCCACAGAAGGCTCGCCGATCGGGTCGGCGCGGGGAATTCGGGCTCGCCCGAGGGGGTGTTCCCGGTGGCGATGCCCTCCTCGGTGAGCAGGGCGTGGAAGCGCAGGGCGAGCTGACGGTGCCCCAGCTCCCCCGGGTGCAGCCGGTCCGCGCTCCACACGGCGCGGTCCTTCAGCCACTCCTCCTCCGCCGCGTGCAGATGCATCGCCCCGTACCGCTTCGAGAGCGCGTGCACGACCGCGTTGACCGCGTGCTGTCGCCGGGCCAGCGGGCGGGCCAGGGCTCCCGGCAGCCCGAGCATCGAGCCGGGATCGGGGAGACAGGCCGTCATCACGATGGCGTCCCGCGCGCGGAAGGCCGCGTACACCTTGTCGAGCCGTTCGGCCACCGAGTGGATGTCGAAGGTGTACCGCAGGGTGTCGTTGACGCCGATCACGACGGAGACGATGTCGGGCTCAAGGGCGAGCGCCGCCGGGGTCTGCCGTTCGAGGACGTCCCGTGTCTGCGCCCCGCTGACCGCGAGGTTGGTGAACCGCACGGGCGCGTCCGCCGGGGCGAGCCCCGGGGCGAGCAGCTCGGCCCACCCCCGCCACCGGTCCCCGACGGGGTCGCCCACGCCTTCCGTGAGCGAGTCCCCGAGGGCGACGAACCGAACCGGTCTCATGCCACGCCCTCCTGGAGGCGCGGCCGTGTCCCGGCCACCGCGTCGTGCGCGGCGAGGAAGCCCGACACGGCGGCGTCCCAGCCGAAGCACTCGGCACGCGCGCGTGCGGCCTGCCTGCGCTCGCTCTCGGCGCGGCCGAGCAGCAGCCGTACCGCGTCCGCGAAGGAGTCCCCGCTGTCGCCGGCGGTGGCTCCGGCGGAGCCGACGATCTCCGGCAGGGCGGAGAGCGAGCTGGCGACGACGGGGGTGCCGCAGGCCATCGCCTCCAGGGCCGCGAGCCCGAAGGTCTCCGCGGGCCCGGGTGCCAGGCACACGTCCGCCGAGGCCTGCAGCGAGCCGAGCAGGGTGCGGTCGGCGACGTGCCCGAGGAACGTGACGGGCAACCTGCGCTCCCGGGCCCGCTGTTCGAGCCGGGCCCTGAGCGGTCCGTCCCCGGCGACCACGAGCACGGCCCGCTCGCCGCGTCGCAGCAGCGCCTCCAGCGCGTCGAGCGCCGTACCGGGACGCTTCTCGACCGAGAGCCGGGAGCACATCACGAGCAGGACCTGGTCCGCGCGCGCGTGGCGGGCACGCAGCGCCGGGTCCCGCAGGTCGGGGTGCCGGTTGACCAGGTCGACGCCCAGGGGGGCGCGTACGACATTGCGGGCGCCGATGCGCACGAACTCGCGCTCGGCGAACTCCGTGGTGCACACCACCCGCGAGTAGGTGTGCGCGGTACGGACGTTGAGGGCGTCGGCGGTCCGCCGGGCCATCGCCTCGGACAGTCCCCAGGTCCGCAGCACACCGTCGGCGGTCTCGTGGGAGACCATCACCGCGGGCACCCGGGCCCGTCGCGCCCAGACTCCGGTCCAGCGCAGCGTGGTGCGGTCGGAGACTTCGAGGCGGTCGGGGGCGAGCGACTCCAGGAGCCGGGCCACCCGCCGCTTGTCCGTGAGGACGCGATAGCCGCCGGTCCCGGGCAGCAGTGGGCCGGGCAGTGTGATCACCCGCCCCTGTTCGGTGTCGCGGTCGCTCGCGCGCTCGCCGGGTATGACGAGCACCGGTTCGTGGCCGGCCGCCAGATAGCCGGCGCCGAGCTCCCGCAGCGCGGTGCGCAGGCCCCCGGAGGAGGGGGCGACGAAGTTGGCGAGCCGTACGATGCGCAGACTCATGCCGCCACCAGCTTCCGTGCGGAGAGCACATCCTCGTAGTGGCCGATGAGCTGGTCGCCCACCGCTGCCCAGGTGCGGCCCTCGACCATGGCATGACCGGCGGCGCCGTAGGCCGCCCGCAGCGCGGGATCAGCGGCCAGCGTGCGCACCGCGTCCCGTAGGGCGTCGCTGTCGCGCGGCGGGACCAGCAGCCCGGTGCGCCCGTGGGCGACCAGGTCGAGCGGTCCGCCGGCGGCGGGCGCGACGACGGGCACTCCGCTGGCCATGGCCTCCTGCACGGTCTGGCAGAAGGTCTCGAAGGGGCCGGTGTGCGCGAAGACGTCCAGCGAGGCGAAGATCCGGGCGAGTTCGTCGCCGGTGCGCCGGCCGAGGAAGACCGCGCCGGGGAGCGCGCCGCGCAGGGTGGCCTCACTGGGGCCGTCGCCGACCACGACGACGCGGACCCCCTCCATCTCGCAGACCCCGGAAAGCAGTTCGACGTGCTTCTCGGGGGCGAGCCGGCCGACATAGCCGACGATCAGCTCACCGTTCGGCGCCAGTTCACGGCGGAGCGCCTCGTCGCGGTGGTCGGGGCGGAAGCGGACCGTGTCGACACCGCGCGCCCACAGCCGTACCCGGGGCACACCGTGCGCCTCCAGGTCGTGCAGGGCCGCGCTGGACGGAGCGAGCGTCCGGTCGGCCGCGGCGTGCACGGAGCGGATGCGCCGCCACGCGGTGGCCTCACCCGCGCTGATGTACGTACGGGCGTATCCGGCGAGGTCGGTCTGGTAGACGGCCACGGCGGGGATGCCGAGCCGGGAGGCGGCCGCCATGCCACGGACGCCGAGGATGAACGGACTGGCCAGGTGGACTATGTCGGCGCGGTGCTCGGTGATGGCCGCGGCGACGCGTCGGCTGGGGAGGGCCACGCGGACCTGGGGATAGCCCGGGAGCGGGATGGAGGGGACTCGGACGACCGGGCACGGCGCGAGGGCGTCGGGCCCGCTCCCCATGGGGGCGCCTCCCTGTTCGGGGGAGGCCGAGAACTTGGGGGAGGTGGCCGGGGCGACGACAAGGGGAGCGTGACCGCGATCGACGAGGTGCCGGGCGGTCTGGAGCGCGCAGTGGGCCACGCCGTTCACATCGGGGGGAAAGGATTCGGTCACGATGACGACACGCATACGGGTGTTCTCGCCGCACTGGACGTGGCCGCGTCAACGTGGATCTATGCGAACGATGAACGTCCCGTGAGCGTTGCGCTCCGCACCCGTCCAGGTCAGCCCCCGTCCACGCGCTCCTGACTCCCGGGTCACCGAACGTTCATACGGCCGGCATGTCGGGCCCGATCCGGCTCCGTACCGCTGTCTGGACTTCGGCCTCCTCGGCCGGATCCGCCGCCAGCCGGCGCAGCTGATCCACCACGCGCGCGTCACCGGTCTCGGCGTGCCGGGCGGCGATCTCGCGGGTGGTCTCCTCGCAGTCCCACAGGCACTCGACGGCGAAGCCGGCGGGGAAGGAGGGATCGGTGACGGCCAGGGCACGGGCGGCGCGCTGGCGCAGATGCGATGACGCGGTCTCCCGGTAGACGTGCCGCAGCACGGGGGCGGCACAGGCGATGCCGAGCCGTCCGGTGCCGTCGACGAGGGTCCACAGGGTCGGCGCGTCGGGGCCCTCGCCCCGTACCGCCTCGCGCAGCGCGGCCAGGACGAGGTCGCGGTCCTGTGCCCCGCCCCGGCAGGCGAGCATGCGGCCGGCGGCGGCGCCGAGGGCGTCGGGCCGGTGCGCCCAGCCCCGGGCCCGGTCGACGGCGGCGACGCTCCGCATCCGTTCGAAGGCGTCGACGGCGGCCTCGGCGACGGGCGTCGAAGCGGTCGCGGCCGCCGCTTCGATGAGGTCGAGGGCGTCCGGATCGTTGCCGTCGGCGAGATAGCGCAGAGCTGTGCAGCGGGCGCCCTCGGCGCCGTGGCGCGCGGCCTCGACGATCTCGGGACGGTCCTCGGGTCCGGCGACGGCTGTCAGGCAGCGGGCGGCCGGTACGTGCAGCGCGGCTCCTCGGTCGATGCCCTGCTGGGCCCAGTCGAAGACGGCGCTGACGCTCCACCCGGGGCGGGGTCCCGACGGTCGCATCTGGCGCTGCCATCGGTCGAAGGACCCGGCTTCCTGGGCTGCACGCACGCGGGTGGCGATGGACGCGCGGGGATCGTCGGCCCACAGCCGCCAGGGCCGCGGCTCGAAGGAGTCGCGTACGACGGCGGCGAGTGCGGCCTCACCCTCCGGATCGGCCGGGAACCGGGCGAGCACGGGGGCGGCCAGGGCGCGCAGACCCGCGTCGTCGTCGCGGAGGGCCAACTCGTCGAGGGCCCAGGCCCAGTTGGAGCCGACGGCGGCGTACCGGCGCAGCAGCGCGAGCGCGTCGCGCCTGCCGTAGGAGGCGAGGTGTCCGAGGACCGCGAGGGCGAGCCCCGTGCGTGACTCGCAGTCGTCGAGGACGTCCTCGACATCGAAGAGGTGTCGCTCGATCTCGTCGAGTTCACCGCTCAGATCGAGGTAGAGACGGGCGTAGTACAGGGAGCGGTTCTCCACCTGCCAGTCGTGGCGGGGGTCCCTGAGAACACAGTGGTTCAGTGCCGCGAGCGCTTCGGCCCGCGGTGCGGTGAGCGCGTGCAGCGTGCCGTCGCCGCGGCCCCTCTGGAGCAGGCCGAGCAGGGTTCCGCTGGGCGCTATGACCGGATCGAACATGGGAAACAGCCTCACATCAAGCGTCGACGCAACCGGGATCCTGCATTACCTGGCCGCGTAACAACACGTCGGGGCGCCCGCCGTCTCTTGCTTGTTGTAGACCATCTTCCTCTGCCTCTCGTCGGTGGCCCATGCGGGCCGCGTCACGGCCCGCATGGTGCGGCAACTTCTGCCCAGCCGTCGCGTCCGTGAATCACGTCGACATGATGACTCGGCGGTTCTTCCTGCCGCGACCGTATTTCCGGCGGCCCCGTTCCGCCTCCCCTTTTTCCTGCGTCTCGCCTGGTCAGAGCGTTCGGATTACTGCGTGCCGAACAATTCGAGCAGCTGCGTCTTGGCAAACATGCGCGCCGTGTCGACGGCCGAGGGGGTGCCGGCGGCCGGATCGGCACCGGCGGCCAGGAGGACCCGGATGACGGCCTCCTCGCCCTTGAAGACGGCTCCGGCGAGGGGGGTCTGGCCCCGGTCGTTGACGCGGTCGGCCTCGGCGCCGCGCTCCAGCAGGGCGCCGACCGCCTCCGCGTGACCGTGATAGGCGGCGAGCATCACGAGCGAGTCGCCGCGGTCGTTGGTGAGGTCGGCCGGAACACCCGCGTCGACATACGCCGCGAGCGTCTCCGTCTCGCCGCGTCGCGCCAGATCGAAGATCTTGGTCGCGAGCTCCACGACCTCGGGGTCGGGGGCTTCGCTCATCGGCCGGACCGCCTCTCACTGCAACCGTTCGGGTGAATCGACAGGGTACTGGCTCCGGCGGCACATCACAGGCACCCTCCGAGGCAAAGATCACAAAGGGAGCATCGGACGCAACGGACCAGCTCAGGCGGCTCAAGACAGCTCCACCGCGCGGGTGAAATCTGCCGTATTTCACCCAGTTGCACCTTTTATCGTATGGATACATGCTGTGATCCTGGAACAACTCATGGTGACCGTCCCCACGAACCAGGAGAGCTCAAATGATTCTGTCCATGTCAGGCGTCGTCCTTCTCGGCATCATCGTCTTCCTCTTCTTCAAGAAGGACGGGCTGAAGGCGTCGCACGCAATGGTGGCCGCGCTCTTCGGCTTCTACCTCGCGAGCACAGCCATCGCGCCGAGCATCAAGGCCGGCGGGGAGAGCCTGGCGGGCCTCCTCGGCGGGATCAAGTTCTGACGACGTCCCCACCTCGTACGCACCTTCAGGAGACAGCAGTGGCCCGGCGCCCTCTCCCCCGCATCCTCAGCAACGGCACCGCACAGATCGCCAAGAGCCGGGAGCTGGCCCGGACGGCAGCCGACAGCGCCACCGATGTCCTCCATCCACTGATCACGGTCACCCGTGGACTGCGCCGGCTGGCAGCCGCCGGACGGCGCAAGTGGGCCGCCACCCCCAAGGACCGGCGCGGGCCGCTGCTGTTCCTGGTGGCCTCGGTGATCCTGATCGTGGCCCTGGTGCCGTACGGACCGCTGCTCGCCGTCATCACCCTGATGGCGGCGGCAGCCTGGACCGGTCGCGAGCGCACGCCACTGCCCGCGACCGGCCCCGACGAGGCACAGACCGGACGCCTGCAGTCCCTCTACGAGGCACTCGTCCCGTACTTCTCCACGGCCGACGACCCCGCTCCCCTGTACGCCCACGGCGGCGACTGGGAGGAGGCCTTCGCCTCGTACGAGTTCGACGACGACGGACGGGTCTCCCGTCTGCTCATCCACTACCCGGCGTACTTCACGGACGGCGAGCCGGACTCACGCGCCCGTATCGAACAGCTCCTGCACGCCAAGTCGGGCCGCGGCCGTGAGTACCACTTCGGCTGGGACGAGGAGGCCAACGAACTCACCGTCACGGTCCTCCCACCGCTCCCCACCGACATCGCCGCCCAGCGCTTCGTCACCGCGCCCGGCGAGACGGTCCTCGGCTTCACCGATCCGGCGGACGTCCAGCGCACACTCCCCCTCGCCTACGGAGAGGAACGGCGTGACGTTCCGCCGGTCGTCTGGCGAACGGGTGCCCGTTCCACCGAGCCGCATCTGCTGATCACGGGTGAGCCGGGCACCGGCACGACCACCCTCCTTCGCTCCATCGCCCTGCAGTCCCTCCAGTACGGCGATGTCGTCATCGTCGACGGCGGAGGCACCGGCGAGTACGCGTGCCTGACCGGGCGCGACGGCGTACTGGCCGTCGAGTGCGCGGCCGCCGGGGCGATCGGCAGTCTGGAGTGGGCGGCGCACGAGACGGAGCGGCGGCTGATCGCCGCCAACCGCGCCCGGCAGGCGGGGCATCCCGCCCCCGACGACATCAAGAACCCGCTGTGGATTCTGCTCGACCGGCCGAGCGCGATCGGCCATCTGGCCGCCGCCGACGGACGCAAGGACCCGCAGGCCCTGCTGCAGATTCCGCTCCGGCACGGCCGCGCGGCGGGTGTCACGGTCGTGATCGCCGAGCACTTCGAGAACCTCGACTTCCTCAGCGACGCGGTACGGCAGCACACCCGCGCGCGCGTGGTGCTCGGCGCGGCCTCGGCCGCCCAGCTGGAATCGATGCTGGGCGCGCCCCCGCACACCACCCCGACCAGGGACGTACCACCCGGCCGCGGCTACGCCCGCCTGGGCACGGGGCCCGTCCTGCGCCTCCAGGTCCCGGCCACGCCGGACCCCTACGACGACGCGACGAGCGAGACGCACCGGCGTGCGGTACTCGACCTCCTCCCGGAGCGGACCACGCCGGGGGACGCGGAGAACGCGGAACCGGTGCCCTCGGAGGTCGCCGGGGTCGCGGTGGCGGAAGGGTAGGGTCACCGCTCCTCAGGTCTTCGCACGCAGGCCGGACGGGCCGGAAACCCAGCTGGGTTTCCGGCCCGTCGGCGTCTACTGCCCCGGCGTCCACTGCTCCGGTGTCCATCGCCCCGGCGTCCGTCCGTTCGGCTACGCCACGAACGTCCGCGGCCCGTCGTCCCCGCCGCTCACGCCCGCCTCCACCAGCCGAGCCGCCGCGGCCAGCCGTGCCGCGGCCTCGTCCGCGACCGCGCCGCCCACGGTGAACGGCAGCCGCACATAGCCCTCGAAGGCACCGTCCACCCCGAACCGGGGCCCCGAGGGCACCCGAACGCCGACGCGCTCACCGACCTCGGCCAGCCGCGACCCGGACAGACCGCCCGTGCGCACCCACAGGGTGAGGCCGCCGCGCGGCACCGAGAACTCCCACCGGGGCAGCTCCCTGCGCAGCGCGGCGACGAGGGCGTCACGGTTCTCGCGGGCCTGGTCGCGCCGGATGTCGACCGCCTGCTCCCAGCCCCCCGTGCTGAGCAGCCAGTTCACGGCGAGCTGTTCCAGCACGGGCGTGCCGAGGTCGGCGTAGGCGCGCGCGGCGACCAGGCTGCGGATGACGTCGGGCGCGGCCCGCACCCAGCCGATCCGCATACCCGCCCAGAAGGCCTTGCTCGCCGAACCCACGGTGATCACGGTCGAGCCGGCCGGGTCGAAGCCGCACACGGGACGCGGCATCTCCAGGTCGTCGTCGAGATGCAGTTCGCTCATCGTCTCGTCGACCACGAGGACGGTGCCCGCCGAGCGCGCCGCGTCCACCAGCCCGCGCCGCTGGTCCTCGCCGGCGAGCGCCCCGGTGGGGTTGTGGAAATCGGCGACGACGTACGCGAGCCGGGGCGCCGCGTCGCGCAGGACCTGGCGCCAGCGGTCCATGTCCCAGCCGGCGAGCCCCTCGGCCATCGCGACGGGCACCAGCCGGGCGCCGGCCTCGCGCATCAGCTGGAGGATGTTGGCGTAGGAGGGCGACTCGACGGCGATGCGCTCGCCGCGGCCCGCGAAGAGATGGCAGATCGCGTCGATCGCGCCCATCGCTCCGGTGGTCACCATGATCTGCTCGGGCATGGTCGGGATACCGCGCGCCGTGTACCGCTCGGCGAGCATCGCGCGAAGCGCGGGCAGGCCTGCCGGGTAGTCGCCGTGCGTGTGCGCGTACGGCGGCAGCTCCTCCAGGGCTCCCTGGACACTGCGGGTGAGCCACGGCTCGGGCGCGGGCAGCGCCGCGCAGCCGAGATCGATCATCGAGCCGAGCGTCTCGGGAGGCAGCGGTTCCAGGCCACGCGCGGGCAGCGGATTCCCGGCGGGGACCGCCGTCCAGCTGCCGGCTCCGCGGCGCGACTCCAGGAAGCCCTCCGCCCGCAGCGCCTCGTAGGCCGCGGCCACGGTCGTACGGCTGACGGACAGAGCCAGCGCCAGCTCCCGCTCGGCGGGCAGCCGTGCGGCGACCGGCACCCGGCCTTCGAGCACGAGCAGCCGCACACCGTCGGCGAGCGCGCGATACGCGGGCGGACGCCGGGTCCCCGGGCCCGCGGGCCGCTCCTGCTGGGAATTGAGGAGCCGGGCGAGCTGAGCGGCCCCTACCGCCGAAGTCCACTGCGCCATGATTCCAGTCCACCTTCCCCGAATTGGCCATGGATGAAGCAACTTCCCCTGTCACAGAGTGTCATGCGCCAGGCCACTACCACCACTGGGGGGCATCCCGTGTCCACACGTTCCGAGTCCGCACCTGCCGAGGACCCCGGGTCCGGGCGACTGCCCGGCCGCCTCCTCCAGCTCTACGTCGGCCTGGCCCTGTACGGCGCGAGTTCGGCGCTCCTCGTGGAAGCGGGTCTCGGGCTGGAGCCGTGGAACGTGCTGCACCAGGGTCTCGCCGAGCTGACCGGCCTGACGATCGGCGTCGTGTCGATCATCGTGGGCGCCGCGGTACTGCTCCTGTGGATCCCGCTGCGCCAGCGGCCGGGCCTCGGCACCGTCTCCAACGTCTTCGTGGTCGGCATCGCCATGGACGGCACCCTCGCACTCGTCCCGGACGTCCACGCCCTGGCCGTACGGATTCCCCTGCTGGTGGCGGGCATCGTGCTGAACGGCGTGGCGACGGGCCTGTACATCTCCGCCCGGTTCGGCCCGGGGCCCCGCGACGGTCTGATGACGGGACTGCACCGGCGCACGGGCCGCTCGGTCCGTCTGGTGCGCACGGTCCTCGAAGTGGCCGTCGTCGCGACCGGCTTCGCGCTCGGCGGCACGGTCGGCGTCGGCACCGTGCTGTACGCCGTCGCCATCGGGCCCCTCGCCCAGCTCTTCCTGCGTGTGTTCGCCGCACGTCCGGCACCGGTCGGCAGCGCCGTTGTTGCCACAGGTCAACCGGAGCACGCCATACTGCCCGGGTGAGCACGCGCACTCGTCACCCCTACCTCGACCATCCCGGCCCGATCCCCTTCGCGCACCGCGGCGGATCGGCGGACGGCCTGGAGAACACGCTGGCCCAGTTCCGGCGGGCGGTGAACGCCGGATACCGCTACATCGAGACCGATGTGCACGCCACGGCGGACGGCCGGCTGGCAGCCTTCCACGACACGACTCTCGACCGGGTGACCGACGGCGCGGGCCGGATCGCGGACCTCCCGTGGGACGACGTGCGCCAGGCGCGCGTGGCGGGCAAGGAGCCGGTCCCGCTCTTCGAGGAACTGCTCGAAGAGCTCCCGGAGGTGCGCTGGAACATCGACGTCAAAACCGAACCCGCGCTCCTCCCGCTGCTCGACCTGATCGACCGCACCGACGCCTGGGACCGTGTCTGCGTCGGTTCGTTCTCCGAGGCGCGCGTGACCCGTGCCCAGCATCTGGCCGGGCCGCGCCTCGCCACGTCGTTCGGCACCCGCGGGGTGCTCAACCTGCGGCTGCGCTCGTGGGGCGTACCGGCCGCCGTGCGCCGCTCCGCTGTCGCGGCCCAGGTGCCCGAGACGCAGTCGGGGGTGCCGGTGGTCGACCGTCGCTTCGTACGGGCCGCCCACGCGCGCGGGCTCCAGGTGCACGTGTGGACCGTAAACGAATCGGAACGCATGCACCGGCTCCTGGACCTGGGAGTCGATGGCATCATGACCGATCACATCGACACGCTGCGCAAGGTCCTGGAAGACCGGGGCACCTGGTTCTGAACCTCCTCGCGCGGTCCGTTCACGGGGAAGCGAGGGCACGGGTGAGCACGGACACCGTGCGGGCGGGGGCAGCCGAGGAGGCTGCCGAGCGCCGGCGAGAACAACGCGGCTGGTACTTCTACGACTGGGCCTGCTCCGTCTATTCGACGAGTGTGCTCACCGTGTTCCTCGGCCCCTATCTGACAGCGGTGGCCAAGCACGCGGCGGACGCGGACGGGTTCGTCCACCCGCTGGGAGTACCGGTCCGGGCCGGCTCCTTCTTCGCGTACGCGGTCTCCGCCTCGGTCATCCTGTCGATCTTCGTGATGCCGATGGCGGGCGCCGCCGCCGACCGCACGGGCCGCAAGAAGCCACTGCTCGCAGCGGCGGCCTATCTGGGCGCCGCAGCCACCACCGGCATGTTCTTCCTGGACGGCGACCGCTATCTGCTGGGCGGACTGCTGCTGATCGTCGCGAACGCCTCGCTGGCCGTGTCGATGGTCCTGTACAACTCCTACCTGCCGCAGATCGCCCCGCCCGAGGAGCGCGACGCCGTCTCCTCCCGGGGCTGGGCCTTCGGGTACGCGGCGGGCTCGCTGGTGCTGGTCGCGAACCTGGTCCTGTTCACGGCCCATGACAGTTTCGGCGTCTCCGAGTCGACGGCCGTGCGTATCTGTCTGGCCTCTGCTGGTGTCTGGTGGGGCGCCTTCACCCTCGTACCGCTGAGGCGGCTGCGCGACCGCCGTACGCCCTCCGCCGGGCGGGCGTCCGCGCACGGATGGCGGCAACTGGCGGCCACGGTGCGCGACATGCGCGGCCAGCCGCTCACGCTGTCCTTCCTGCTCGCCTACCTCATCTACAACGACGGCATCCAGACGGTGATCTCGCAGGCCTCCGTCTACGGCTCCGAGGAGCTGGGCCTCAGCCAGTCGACCCTGATCGTGGCCGTACTGCTGGTCCAGGTACTCGCGGTCGGGGGCGCACTGGGCATGGGCCGGCTGGCCCGCACGTACGGCGCGCAGCGCACCATCCTCGGCTCACTCGTCGCCTGGACGCTCACCCTCGCCGCCGGGTACTTCCTGCCCGCGGGCGCGCCCGTGTGGTTCTTCGTCCTCGCGTCCGGCATCGGACTGGTCCTGGGCGGCAGCCAGGCACTGTCGCGCTCCCTGTTCTCGCACCTCGTGCCGAGCGGCAAGGAGGCCGAGTACTTCTCGGCGTACGAGATGAGCGACCGCGGAATGAGCTGGCTCGGCCCGCTGCTGTTCGGACTGACCTACCAGCTGACGGGAAGTTATAGGGACGCGATCGTCTCGCTCGTGGCCTTCTTCGCCATCGGCTTCGTCCTGCTCGCGCGGGTCCCGGTGCGCCAGGCGATCCGCGACGCAGGCAATCCCGTACCCGAGATGATTTAGCGTCCGGGTTCAAAGAGCGGTAGTGTACGCGTTTGGCCTGCCTGGCGTACCGTTACTGCGCGTCAATGATACTGAAGCGTTGGGTGACATCTGATGCCAGATGTGACAAACCGGGCGACGGTGGGTACAACAAGGGGCGGCTACGACGGCGACGCATGACCCACAACGGGAATCTTTACCGCCGACCGGACGTTGACCGGATGACGACGACAGCGACACCTGTCCTGTGGGCGACAAGCCCGGGAGGCACGATTCATGAGTGAGCGAGCTCTTCGCGGCACACGCCTCGTAGTGACCAGCTATGAGACGGACCGCGGCATCGACCTGGCCCCGCGCCAGGCGGTGGAGTACGCATGCGAGAAGGGGCACCGCTTTGAGATGCCCTTCTCGGTGGAGGCCGAAATTCCGGCGGAGTGGGAGTGCAAGGTCTGCGGGGCCCAGGCACTCCTCGTCGACGGCGACGGCCCTGAGGAAAAGAAGGCGAAGCCCGCGCGCACGCACTGGGACATGCTGATGGAGCGGCGCACTCGCGAGGAGCTCGAAGAGGTCCTCGAGGAGCGTCTGGCCGTTCTTCGCTCCGGCGCGATGAACATCGCGGTGCATCCGCGGGACAGCCGCAAGTCCGCCTGACCCCTCCGGGGGTCGAGCGGCATACACCGCACGCCGAGACCGCGGGCACCGTACGTCATGTACGGGGCCCGCGGTCTCGTGCGTTCCGGTTCCGGTGAATTCCGTGGCGCCGTTGCTCGTACGTCGCCGGCGTGCCGTTTCCCGTCTGTCGGCCCGCTGCCGCTCCAGCGGGCCGACAGACAGGATGAGGCGGAGTCGGGCGCCGCGTGCTCGAACGTCGGCCCCTGCCTTGGCGTCCGGCCGGGTGCCTCGGGGCGGCCCAGCCGTGCCGCCCAGCCGTTCGATTCTCGTACGTCGTCGGGGGCGCCGCGAGTGTCCGGCCTGTCGGCTCGGCGTCTTCTCCGGCCGGGCCTCCGTGAGGGCTAGCCGTTCAGGGGCGGATAGGTGCCGCCGGGCCGGCGCGGCTCGTCGTCCCTGATGACCTCGCCCTGGACCACCTTGCCGTCGGGGCGGTGGATACGGGCCTGCTGGAAGGCGTCGCCGACGGTACCGGGGTCGGCCAGCCGCATCTTGCGCTCGAAAGCGCGCTGCGTGTAGCGGCTGAGGCCCTTCTGGACCGGCGGGACGAGCAGGAGCAGGCCGATCGCGTCGGAGATCAGACCCGGGATCATCAGGAGCAGGCCGCCGAGCATCGTCAGGCCGTTGCCCCGGCCGCCCTCGCTCGTGGGCGTGACACCGCTCTGCGCCTGTTGCAGCGTCTGGTTGAGGTTCTGGAAGGCGCGGCGGCCGGCCCGCTTGATGACCACGGCGCCGAGCACGAACCCGGCGACCAGGAGCAGGAACACCGTGAAGCCGCTCGTGGCCCGCGCGACGAGGGTCAGCAGCCAGATCTCCAGTACCAGCCACACCGCGACACCGAGCGGCAGGAAGGTTCGCAGCCGCGAGCGCCGTGGGCGGGCGGGGTGAGTGGGGGTCGGAACGCCTGTCGTCATGCTCCCAGTGTGCCTGGGCTCGCCTCAGTACGGGATAAGCGGATGATCAGTCCCCGCCGCCGGGGAACCGGGCCGCTCCGGACGACGGGGACGGCTCGTGGTCCGCACAGGTTCCAGGACTCCTCGCGGCCCGTCCGTGCGTCACTGCGTCACCAAGGCGTGCGGGCCGCGTCCGGGCGACAGGGCCGCTCGCGGCGTGCACCGACCACCTCGTACGGGCCGCGTCTCGTACGGGTCGCGGAGATGCGCACGGCCCCCACGGACCACACGCGGGCCTGTACGGACGACAGGGCTGCAGGGCTGCCGGGGGCCCGCACGGGCGACAGAACCACTTCCCGGCCCGGACGGGTTCAGGGACCGGCTTGCGCCCCGCACAGGCGCCAGGACGGGCTTGTGAGCCGCTTGGGGCACCGGACGGGGAGCCTGCGGTCCCGGCGTCTGGCGCCAAGCGCCGGGACCTCATGTGGGCTAGTCCCGGCGCCAGGACTGCCCCGTCGACCGGTCCCGGCGTCGGGACTGCTTGCGGGCCGGTCCCGGCATCAGGACTGCCCGTCGGCCGGTTCCGATGTGTCAGGGCTGCTTGCGGCGGGCTGTGATCCGCCCGACCCGCTCGCCCACACCCCATGTGGTGACGCGCCACAGCGCCTCCACGAGGATGTCTCGGCTCATCTTGGAATCGCCCAGCTCGCGTTCGACGAAGGTGATCGGGACCTCGACGACGTGATAGCCGGCCTTCACCGCGCGGCGGGCCAGGTCGACCTGGAAGCAGTAGCCCTGGGAGGCGACCTCACTGAGGCCGAGGCCTTCGAGGGTCTCGCGGCGGAAGGCGCGGTAGCCGCCGGTCACGTCCCGGATCGGCACGTCGAGCAGGACGCGGGAGTAGAGGCTGCCGCCTCGCGAGATGAACTCGCGGGACTTGGGCCAGTTCACCACCCGGCCGCCCGGCACCCAGCGCGAGCCGAGCACGAGGTCGGCCCCCTTGAGAGCGGTCAGCAGGCGGGGAAGTTCCTCCGGCTGGTGCGAGCCGTCGGCGTCCATCTCGATGAGCACGCCGTAGCCGTGCTCCAGGCCCCAGCGGAACCCCGCCAGGTAAGCGGCACCGAGCCCTTCCTTGCCCTTGCGGTGCAAGACCTGGACGTTCTCGTCATCGGCTGCCAGCTCGTCGGCGAGCTTGCCCGTGCCGTCGGGGCTGTTGTCGTCCGCCACCAGAACGTGCGCCTCGGGCACGGCGGATCGCACCCGGCCGACGATCTTCTTGATGTTCTCCGCCTCGTTATAGGTCGGAATGATCACCAAGGCCGTGCCGAGCGGGCCGAACTGCCTCCCCTGGGCTTCCGCCGCGCGGGTCCCGTCGCCGTCGTTCACTGCTGCCCCTTCGTATCCGTACGCAGGGGTCCACCATAGTGCGCCCAACCTGCGCTGCCGCGACGCGGCGGTCCTACGGGGGTGTCGATTCCCCAAGAGGCGGGTAAGAGCGGACGCGCCGGGGCGGAGATCGCGTCCTGCGGATCGGGGCCCGGCGCCCTTCGGGCCGACCAGGGACCCGCTGGCTGCGGGTCGACCGAAAGCCGTTGTCTACTGAACGTCCGGGCCCCACCCGGGTCACACCTGCCGACTTGTCGGAACGTTCGCTCGCCTCGCGGCGCCGGCGCTGGGCCTGGCTCCCAGTGGCGGTGCGCCGGTGCGGCACACCACCCCTGACCCAGCGGCGCTGCGAGGCCGCGCGGAAGTTCCCCGGTCGGCCGTCCGGTGGTGGACCCGGCCGAACCTACCCGCCCCCTGCGGCCAGCTGTCAACACTGGCTTGATCTGCGCCTATTCCGACAAAGCCCTGGTCAGCGCCGCGGACGCGCAGGTCGAGCAACGGGGTTCCGGGCCCTGAACGCGGCCCTGGTCCCCCGGGACATCACTCGTTAGGCCGTACGAATACCGTCCGTCCGCCGACCACGGTGCGCAGGCAGACGGGCAGGTCGTTGCCGGGGGTCAGGTCAGGCAGCCCGGGAGTGCCGGAGCGGGGGTCGGTGGACCAGCGCGCGACCCGGTCGTCGGGGGCCTGCACGACGAGATGGCCGGTGCGCCACACGGCGTAGTCGGCGGGCGCGCCCGGCACCAGGATGCCCCCGTCGTCCCGTCCGACGGCCCGCCAGCCGCCCCGCGTATGGGCCGTGAAGGCGGCGCGCACGGACACCCGGTGCTCCGGCGTCCGGTGGAAGGCCGCGGCACGGACGGTGCCCCAGGGATCGAGCGGGGTGACGGGGCTGTCGGAGCCGAAGGCCAGCGGCACACCGGCGCGCAGCAGGGCCGCGAACGGGTTGAGCGTGCGGGCCCGTTCGGCGCCCAGGCGCTGGGCGTACATGCCGTCCTCGCCGCCCCACAGCGCGTCGAACGCGGGCTGCACGGAAGCGGTGAGGCCGAGTTCGGCGAAGCCCGCGACGGTCTCGGGGGTGAGCATCTCGGCGTGCTCGACGCGGTGCCGGGCGGCCCGCACGCGGGTCAGGCCGACCTTCTCGGCGGCGGCGCGGACGCCCTCGACCACGGAGGCCACCGCGGCGTCCCCGATGGCGTGGAAGCCCGCCTGGAGGCCCGCCTCGGTGCAGGCCACCACATGCGCGGTGACGGCGTCGGCGTCGAGGTGGACGACGCCGGTGTGGTCGGCGTCGAGGTACGGCTCGTGCAGGCAGGCGGTGTGCGAGCCGAGGGAGCCGTCGACGAAGAGGTCGCCGGCCGCGCCGAGGGCGCCGAGAGCACGTGCCTTGTCGACATCGCGGTCGGCCCAGTAGCCCACGACCCTCGGTCCGGGCTCCTCGCCGGCGAGCCTGAGCAAGCCGGTGAAGTCGTCCTCGGAGGAGATCTCGGGGCCCGCGCACTCGTGCACGGAGCCGATACCGAGCGAGGCGGCGTGGGCGAGCGCGGCACGCTGGGCCTCGGTGCGCTGCTCGCCACCGACCGCACCGAGGGCCGCGGCGCGCACGGCGTGGTGGGCGTCACGGGTCAGCGGACCGTCGGGCGCGTACCCGGCACGCGCCGTGACACCGGGGACCAGGTCCAGGAGCGCGCTGGTGGCCACCGCGGAGTGCACGTCGATGCGGGAGAGGTAGAGCGGACGCCCGCCGGTAGCCTGATCGAGTTCGGCACGGGTCGGGGGGCGGCCGCCGGGCCAGCGGGCCGCGTCCCAGCCGTGGCCGAGCAGCACCGGGTCGGCCGGACGGGCGGCGGCGAAGTCGCGTACGAGGGCGAGGGTCGCGTCCAGGGACGGCGCGTCGGAGAGGTCGAGGCCGGTGAGCGCGAGCCCGGTGGCGGTGGTGTGCACATGCGCGTCGGTGAACGCCGGGGTGACCAGGGCGCCTTCGAGGTCCACGACCTCGTCGACCCCCTCGGCGAAGGCGTCGGCGGCCCCTTCCGAGCCGACCCAGGCGACTTGCCCGCGTTCCACGACCATGGCGGTGGCGAAGGGGTCGGCGGGGCTGTGGACTTCTCCACCGCGCAGCAGCACGGTTTCCGACGGGACGGTGCTCTCACTCATGGGAACAGTCTCGCGCCTCCCGGCGGCCGGCCGTCGCCCGGGTGGGGTCGGTGCGGCGGCGTGGCGGGTCCGCCTGCCCGTCCGGACGACCCGCGTGAGCGACTGGGCGGACGTGCGAGCCGCCCGGAAGGACCTCCGTGATCGCGAGACGGGCCCGCGCGGCCGCGTGGACGGACCGGCGTGACCTCCCGGACGGGTTCGCGTGATCGCGCGGACGAACCTGTGCGGCGCCGCCCGGACGGACCGGCGTCACCGCGCCGTTGAGCCTGCGCGACCGCCACCCCTGGCCTGCACGGCCGCGCGGACGGGCCCGTCCGGCAACCCGGGCGGGGCGGTCACCGTACGGGGCGGGCGGGCCGGTCGGTCAGATGCGCGGCGGGCGGGATTCGTACGGTGTCGACAGGACGACCGTGGTCCGCGTCGACACGCCCGCGAGCGCTCGCAACCGCCCGAGGAGTTCCTCGAGTTCGTGCGGGGTGGAGACACGCACCTTGAGGATGTAGTTCTCGTCGCCCGCAACGCTGTGGCAGGCCTCGATCTCCGGGACGCCCGCGAGGCGTTCGGCGATGTCGTCGGGGGCGCTGGGGTCGAACGGCTTCACCGAGATGAAGGCGGTCAGGGGCAGCCCGATGGACTCCGAGTCCACGACCGCGGCGTAGCCCCGGATGACGCCACGCTGCTCCAGCCGACGCACCCGCTGGTGCACGGCGGACGTGGACAGGCCCGTGGCCTTGCCAAGGTCGGTGTAACTCATCCGCCCGTCTGCGACGAGCAGCTGCACGATCTGTCGGTCCAGCTCCTCCATGGCGCAAGAACCTACAGGGCCGCCGATCCCGCGGGATACCTCAGCGGTGCAGGTCATACCCGCTTTGTGATGTGGCTTAGAGTCAGTCGCGCGCCACCCGGCGGAGAAATTCCACCGGGCCAGGCACCTGCGGGCGGCATGTGACGAACGACACATGGATGCAACCGGGTCCGTGATGTTCACGTGATTACCGCAGAGACGGGACGGGAAGTGCTTGCTGTGGTCGAGGTCGCAGCGCCTTGTCGGCCCACCCGAGGGGGAGAATCCCATGCAGAGTCTTAAGCGCCCTGGTCGTACCGCACCCAAGCGGCAGCAGTCCGTCCTCGAGTTCGAGCCGGAGGGTGTCGAATCCGACGCCCTGGACGGCGACGAGTTCGACGCGTACGACACTTTCGAGATGTACCGGGTGATCTGCCCGGACTGCGCGCAGCCGATCGCGCTGCTGGCGGACGAGGAAGTCCTGCCGGAGCACGCGCTGTGCGCCTCCCCGTGGAACCCGTTCGGGCTCACGGTCTGCTCGGGCACGGGCCGCACGGCCGGCGAAGCGCGGCCCGCGGACGAGACCGCGGAACTCCAGGAGCAGGACACGGCCCTGCTGTTGACGCTCCCTCAGGGTCTCGACTGGCGGACGCAGCCGTTCTCCCACGTGGGCGGGCCGGGCTCGCGGCCGCTGCGCGTTCCCGAGATGCGGCGCGCGGCCTGACCGGTCGGCGCGCTCAGCGCCCGACGCCCGGTTCGTCCCAGTAGCTGCCCTGCACCATGGCCCGCAGGCTGCCGTGGTGCAGGATCAGCGTGTCCGGGTCCGGGGGGACGCTCACCTCGCCGAAGTGCGCCTGGCGGTAGGCGATGCGCAGCATGACGATCGCGTGCCGCAGGGCGGCGTACAGCGTGTAGAAGTCCATGTCGCGGGGTGTGTGGCCGGTGAGGCGGGCGTAGCGGGCCTCGACGCGGTCGCGGCGCAGGAAACCGGGCAGCCCCGGCTGTCCGAAGCCCGTGGTCAGGTCCTGGAAGAAGCGGTGGAGGTAGACGGTCCAGCCGAGGTCGACCTCGCGCGGGGCCTGCGCCGCCATCTCCCAGTCGAGCACCGCGACGGGGTCGAAGCCGTCGTAGATGACGTTCCCGATGCGCGCGTCGCCCCAGTTGAGCACCGCTTCGCCCTCGTCGCCCGGCCACAGGGTCTCCAGTCGGTCGAAAGCGCTCTCGATGAGCGGTGAACGCGACCGCCCGTCGGTCACCCACGCGTAGTAGGCGCGTTGGGCCGCGACATGCCGGCGCAGCGGGCTGCCGTCTCCGGGCAGGGCGAGGAAGTCCGCTTCCTTGAGGGGGACTTGGTCGTGGAGTCGGGCGAGGAGCGCGATCGAGGCCGCCTCCAGGTGCTCGCGTTCGAGATCGCTCGCCGCGTGCAGCCAATTGCCTTCGTACGTATAGGGCATGACGTCCGGGGGTACGCGCCCGGCGACGCGTTCCATCACGAAGAACGGTGCCCCGAGCGGCCCGGGGTCCTCCTCCAGCCATCGCACGCGCGGCACCGGCAGATCGCTGCGCTCGCCGACCAGACGCATCGTGCGGTACTGCCGCGCCATGTCGTAGACGGGGAACACGGTGTACGCGCCCGGGTCCGCCGCCAGTCTCAACGCGCACGCGCGCAGCGGTGGTTCGGGGTGTTCGATGTCGAACAGCAGGGTCTCGCTGGACAGGCCGTTGGACTCGGGGACTGTCACGTTCACCACCTCGGCGCCCGGGAGACGGGTGCCCAGCCAGGCGGTCAGCCCGCGCGCGAGTTCCTCGGGGTCACGGGTGGTCGTACGCGGGCGGGGTGCCGTGGCCATCTCGCCACTCCTCTCAGGGCGCGACCGAGTCGAACCCGGTGAAGCCGCTCGGATCGTGGCGGCCGAACGAGCCGTGCTCGAAGATCCCGTACCCGACCTGCCCGTCGAGGGTGAAGCGGGCGGCGTGGTCGGTCACCCCGTAGCGGGCGAGGGGATGGGCGGCCGGATCGGAGAGGTCGTAGACGCGGTGGTCCGTCCAGCCGCGGCCCCGCCAGGTGCCGTGCTGCCAGTCGTCGGCGGGCGGATACCCCGCACCGACCGCGAGCGGGGACGAGGCCAGCACCTCCACCCCCAGCTCCAGCGGCTTGCGGTCCACGGACCGGGTGAGGTGGAAAACGGCGGAGGTGGGCTGACGGGTGCCCGAGCGGTAGGTGATGTCCGCCTGGGGCCAGCCGAGTTGGAGGTCCCGCTCGCCGTCGCGCACGAGGGTCGCGTCGCCCAGTGAGCGGTATCCGTCGGCGTCCTCCTGGACGACGACCATCAGGAAGCGGTCCTCGAAGCGCACCGGGCACCAGATCCAGTGGAATCCCTCGGTCGGGTTCTCGGCGGCGAGGCGGCCACCCTCCTCCCCCGGGATCGGGCGCACCCCCCAGCTGCGGTCCCGGGTGCCGGTCCACTCCCCCGGGCCAACGGGTATCTCGTCGCCGCCGACGCGTATGACGCCCTCGACCCCGCCCGCCTGTACGAAGCGGCGGCCCTCCAGGGTGAGCCGGCCGCCGCGCCGCTGAACGTGGTGCGGCTCCCACAGGGCCGGGAAGTCGGCGGTCCAGGTGATGTCGTACGCCAGGGAGTCGTCGACCGAGCGCAGCCGCAGCCTGCGCAGCGGCTCCTCGACGGTGATCCTCAGGGGCCCCACGGCCAGGTTCGTCCGGTCGTCGCCGCGCGCGTCGGAGGCCCGGACGGCGTGCAGCGCGTCGCCGAGGCGCAGTGTGGCGTACGCGTCGATCACGCCGACGTTCGGATAGACGCCGAGGCCGAGGATCAGCAGGGCCCGGCCCTGGTGGTCGAGGACGTGGAAGATGCAGCGGTCGTAGGCGTTGCGGTCGCCGCCGGCGACATGCTTCATGGACAGCGGGATCTGGTGCACGGGGTACTCGTCGAGGGGGACGGGGCGGTCGTCGTTCACGTCAAGCCTCCCAGGGCGCTCGGCATTTGACGTCGCCCGGAGGGGCACGGCCCCCGGCGGCGGAATTGACGGTACGTCAGATATGGGCCGAGGACCAGACAGCGCGCTCCTGCGCGGATCCCGCAGGGGTCCCGTCGCGAACGCACGCCCGATTCCGCGGGCGGGTGACCTGTCCGCCCGCCCGAGCGTTGCCCCGGCATGAGCCCCACACCTTCCGCGACCGGGCGCCGACGCCGGATCCTCGTCCCGGCTCCGGCGGAATCGGTTCACTGGGCACCGCCGCCACCGCCACCCCCGCCGGTCCAGGATCCGCCCATCTACCGCGCCCTGATGCGCACCTGGGCCGACCGCGGCCGCACGCTGCCGGGCCGCCACGACCCCGAGTGGGTGCGTCTGGCGGCGCCCTCGGTGATGTACGGGTACGGGCAGTTCGGCGCGATCACGGAACCGCGGGGGGAGGCGCGCTTCGTCCCGGGCCGGGACCCGCACGGCGAGGGGCAGTTCAACGCGTCCCGGGACCCGCGCAACGAGTTCGGCGTGAGCACCGATGCGCGGGGCGAGTTCGGCGTGGCTGCGGACCCGCGGGGCGAGTTCGGCGCCCACCGGGACGCGCGCGCCGACGTCAGCGCGCCTCGGGACCCACGAGGTGGCGCGCGATGACCATGCGCTGGATCTGATTGGTGCCCTCGACGATCTGAAGGGCCTTCGCCTCGCGCATGTACCGCTCGGCCGGGAAGTCGGCGGTGTACCCGTATCCGCCCAGGACCTGGACGGCGTCCGTGGTGACCTTCATGGCTCCGTCCGTGCACAGCAGTTTCGCCATGGCCGCCTGCTTGGAGAAGGGCCGGCCCGTGTCGCGCAGCCGTGCCGCGGCCAGGCAGAGCGCGCGGCCGGCCTCGATCCGGGTGGCCATGTCGGCGAGCATGAAGCGCAGGCCCTGGAAGTCCGAGATCCGCCGCCCGAACTGGCGCCGCCCCGTGGCGTACGCGACGGCCTCGTCCAGCGCGGCCTGGGCCACGCCGGTCGCGCACGCCGCGATCCCGAGCCGCCCGGAGTCGAGCGCCGACAGAGCGATCGCGAAGCCCTGGCCCTCGCCACCGAGGCGTCGGCCGTCGGCGACCCGCACCCCGCCGAAGTGGACCTGCGCGGTCGGTGAACCCTTCATGCCCATCTTCCTCTCGGGCGGCGAAGCCCTCAGCCCCTCGGCGTCACCGGGTACGAGAAAGGCCGTGATGCCGCGCGAACCCTCGACGCCGGTGCGCGCGAACACGGTGTAGAAGTCGGCCACCCCGCCGTGCGTGGTCCATGCCTTGGTGCCGGTGATCACCCAGTCGTCCCCCTGCCGCACCGCCTTCGTCCGCAGCGAGGCGGCGTCGGAACCCGAGGACGGTTCGGAGAGGCAGTACGCGCCGAGGAGGCCGCCGCCGAGCATCGCGGGCAGCTGCTCGGCCCGCTGCGCCTCGGTGCCGTAGTTCGCCAGGGCGTGGCAGGCCAGGGTGTGGACGCTGACGCCGAGGCCCACGGTGAGGCGGGCCATGGCGAGCTCTTCGAGGACCTGGAGGTAGACCTCGTACGGCTGGCCACCGCCACCGAGGCCCACCTCGTACGGCAGTCCGAGCAGCCCGGATTCCGAGAGCAGCCCGAAGACCTCGCGCGGAAAGCGTCCGGCGTCCTCCTCCTCGGCCGCCTTCGGGTCGATCTCGCGCCGCGTGATGTCGCGGACGAGCGCGATCAGATCCCGCGCCTCGTCCGTGGGCAGTTGACGGTCCACCGGCTGCGGGGCGCGATCGGGCACGGCGCCGCTCCTCCCTGTTCGGGCACATCGGCGAACGCCCACCCGGGTGGAGCGGCGCCGGGTCTCACCTGGCCCAGCCGATGCTCCCGGTCCGGATCACGGAATCGGTCGACCAGCGGCCGTGGCGCCGGGAGTACGCCCGAACGGAGGCACACCCGCATCGGAGGTCGACCACCTGCCGACGGGACGGGGAATTGGTCCGAACCATTGACAGCGTGGTCTAGTCCTCATACTGTTCCCTCAGTTGTCCCGCCGGGCGTCGGGCGGGGCCGCATAGGAGGGGTCGAGTTCCTCGACAGCGCGCATCGTGCCCCCCAACATCTTCACCAGCAGTTCGCGCATCATGTCGCGCGGCAGCGCCGGGTGGCCGATCCAGTCGAGGGTGGCCCCCTCCACACTGTGCAGCCAGCCGAGCAGGGCGATGCGCGGCAGCGGTCCGATCCTGCCCCTGCCGTACGCCCCTTCGGCGATCGTCGCGACGATGGCCTCGCGCACACCCTCGCGTATCGCCTGCACTTCGGTGTCGAAGCCCACGCCACCGGCGATGATCGTGCGGTAGGCGGCCTGGTTGTGCTCGGCGTAGCGGAGATAGCCGTCGATCGTGCGCTGGACCCGCTCCACCGGAGGCAGCTCCACACCGTCGGCGGCCCGGGAGACCAGATCCGCGACCGAGTCCTCCACGATGGCGAGGTAGTAGCCGCGCTTGGACTTGAAGTAGTAGTAGATCAGCCCCTTGGCGACATGCGCCTGACGTGCGATGTCATCCATCGACAGTGCGTCGTACGACGTGTCGGCGAACAACTTCCGCCCGATGGCGATGAGTTCGGCGCGGCGCGCCAGTGAGCGGTCGGTGCCCCGCGCCCGGGGGCGGCCGACGTCACGCTGTTGACTATTATTCAATTTCGGCCCTGGTCTCCAACTGCCGACGGAACATGCGCAGTATGACAGAACCATGGCGACCGCTCATTGGGGCGCGATGGGCGGCCCTGAGGCCTACCGCCTCAGAGCAGACCGAGCTGCGTCACCAGCATCGCCACGACCACCACGAAGGTCCAGCCGAGGACGTGTTCGAGGATCTTGGGGCCGTCGTCCTTGGGGCCGCCGGTGCGGGCGCGGAGACGAGGGGCGGTGGCGGAGCTCGCGGTCATGGCATCTCGCTGACGTAGTGGTGCGGTGGCGTCCCCCGCCTCCCGTCGGCTCCCCACCCGACCCGACCACCTTGCCACCGGAGCCGCTCTCCCCGGTAGAGAGCTGGGTCACGTCCGCGCCTCGACCGGCTTCGGATCCCGCTGGATTCCAGCGGGCAGGCACCGCGTGTGGGTCTCGTCACCCGCCCGCGGACGGCCGCCGATCGGTCCCCGATGGGCGCGTTCAGGACAGGCGGGCGGCCCCCACCGGCTCGGGGGCCGCCCCTCGGATCACCGGACGCCCACCGCCGCGAGCGCCTTGCGCTGCCGCGCCGAGGGATGCGCCGGGAAGTACAGGTAGCAGACCCCGCCGGTTCCGGAGACGACCTTCCCGGAGGCGTTGTAGCGCTTGGTCCGCAGCCAGATGTTTTCCCACTCGGAGCGCTTGTAGACCCTGCGCACCGCGTCGTCGCCGGGCGACGCCGGGTCGTTGGCGATCACGTCGCCGTCCGCGGTGAACCCTATGACCGTCATGAGGTGGCCCGAGGTGCCGTAACCCGCGCCCGTCAGCTCGGTCTTGAGGAACGACTGGGACGTTATGGCCGGGATGCCGGCGGCGATCAGCGTCTCCAGGTCGGTGAGCGAACCGAGCCGGGTCACCACGCCCTGGAGGTCCTTGTACGTCGACGCGTAGGCGGCGTTGAAGGGCCAGTTGCCGCAGCCGGTGTACTGGTAGTCGTAGGTGGAGCGGGCCGCGAGGCACACCTGTGGGTCGGTGTACGCGGGGTCGACCCAGGCGAGCTGCTCGGCGGTGGGCCTGCGCCCCCAGTACTCGATGATCATCTGCGAGGAGGTGGGGCTGCACCAGGCCTCACCGCCGTTGTCGTACTCGGGGTACTGACCGGCGTGGATCTCCTGCGAATAGCGCGGAACCTTCAGCTCCTGGGCGAGACCCGGGGTCGAGGCCGGGACCGTGAAGCGGTCCGGGATGTCGGAGCCCATGGCGCCGAGCCGCCACACGGTGGGCGTGATCCTGGAGCCCGGAGTGCGGTAGAGGGTCAGGCGCAGCCGGTACGAGACGAGGCGCAGGCCGGAGGCGGCGTCGTCGATGGAGAAGGTGTCCGTCCAGATCGTGCTGCGGCCGTCGGTCTGGTCGTCCACGGAGGTGCGCCTGATGTCCTGGTCGCCGGAGGCCCAGCGGCCCATCACGTACCAGGGGGTGTCCGTGCCGTCGGAGTACGTGCCGGTCAGCTCGACCTGGAGCCAGGTGCCGGCCGGGGTGTGCGCGTTCCAGGAGGCGATGGCCTCCGTGGAGGGGACGGCGAGCCGGTGGACCGGCGAGGTCCAGGTCGCGTACTCCCAGGTGGCGGTCTTGCCGGTGTGCGGGTCGGTGTAGTCCGTGGTGCCGGCCGGGGCGGCGATCACCAGGCCGGGGCGCGCGCCCCGCACGGCCCGCGTGCCGTGTGCGCTGCCGGCGCGCCAGTCGCTGTGCGAGGTCCAGGCGTGGTTGTCGACAAGTCCGCCGGGCGCCCTGGTCCGGCGGGCCGGGGCGGCGGCGGCCGTCGGGCCCGCGGCCCCCACCGCCGCCGCGGCGACCGCGGCGGCCAGGACGATTCTGCGGGACGGCTGTTCGGCTCTGCTCATGGGTGGAGAACCCCCAGGTGTCCGGAACGGGCGGGCCCAATGCTCTGTTGTGCGCCAACTATGTACGCCGGGGGCCGACTTCTGCCAGCACTTCGGCCTGTGCCACGCCCACCAATATTGGTCGGGACCACTGGCATGACCTGGGACGCCTCGGCCCCGGCGGATACCGGGGCCGAGGCGGACGGATGATCAGACGAGGTCCATGGCGGCGACCTCGTCGGGGCGGCCGTAGCTGACGGGGCCCTGGAAACGGCGGCGCGCCGTGGCGAACCACCACACCGTCGCGACGATCAGCACCACGGCCAGGGCGATCGAGGCGTAGTTGAAGTTGTCCCCGGTGATCGGGGAGAACTGGGGCAGCATGAAGAGCACACTGCTGGCGAGGATCCAGATCACGGCCACCCAGCCGACGGGCTTGCTCCAGCGGCCCAGGTTCCAGGGGCCGGGCTGGAACTCGTCGCCGAGCCGCAGCCGCAGGAAGATCGGCACGGCGTAGGCAAGGAAGAGTCCGACGACGTTGACGCTGACGATGGCGGTGAAGGCGGTGTGCGACCACCAGGCGGGCAGGACGAGGGCCAGGGAGCAGGCGACGGCCAGCCAGACGGCCTTGACGGGTGTCCGGGTGCGCGGCGAGACGGAGTGCCACCAGCGGGAGCCCGGCATCGCGCCGTCCCGGGAGAAGGCGAAGATCTGGCGGGTGTTGCTGGTCAGGTTGGCCAGCCCGCAGAAGAGCATGGATCCGATCACGATGAGCAGAATGAACTTTGCCATGCCCATGCCAAGTCCGTCGATGAGAATCTGCACGGGCGGCGCCGAGGAGCCGGCGACCTGGTCATAATCATGAATGCTGTACACAAGGGCAAGCATCAGGATGAGCCCGGTGATCGCCGAATAGCCGATCGAACGGGTGATCCCCTTCGGTGCGTTGACCGTGGCCCGCACCGTTTCCTCGGACATGTGGAAGCTGCCGTCGAAGCCGGTGAAGGTCCAGCTGGTGACCAGCAGGCCGAGCATCCCGCCGTAAATCCCGTTCGTGAAACCGGTGTTGTTCGCGAAATGCGTGACGAACGAGACCGACTGATGGTCGTCGGGCATCACGATGAGTGTGCTCACGATCACTACGAGCCCGACCAGCAGCCACCACACGGAGATCCGGTTGAGCAGGGCGACCAGCTGCACGGTGTAGGTATTGGCCAAACCCTGGAGCACGATGATGAGCGCCGTGATCAGGACCGTCTGCTCGGCGGTCGGCTCGTACGAGTGCCACTGCAGTGCGACGAACGCCTGGATGAAGGTGGCGGCCGCGTATCCGGTGGCGGCCGTGCCGCCCACCTGACCCACGAAATTCAGCCACCCCGTGTACCAGGACCAGGCGCCCTTGTGCCGTTTGGCGAGCTTACCGGCGGAGAAATAGAGCGCCCCGCTGGTCGGGTAGGCGGAGGCGACTTCCGCCATCGCGGCGCCGATGAAGAGCACCATCACGGAGACGCCGATCCAGCCGAACACGAGAATGCGCGGGCCGCCGGCATTCAGTCCGAATCCGAAGGACGAGAAAATACCCGAAATGATGTTGATGATGGTGAAGGAGATCGCGAAATTGTCGAACGCCTGGAATCGGCGGGTGAGTTTTCGCGGATACCCCATCGCGTGAAGCGTCGCGTCGTCGTCGAAGGCGACGGAATCGTTTCCGGCGCCGGTTCTCTGTCGTGGGGGCGATATCCGTTCTGACACAACTGACCTTTCTCTCGGGGTGGTTCAGGACGTCGGGGAGGGAGGACGGCCGGTCAGCCAGCCCCCGGCACGGGAAGGCCGCAGGCGCGGCGGGCGCGGGAGAGCTGCTCCTCGGGTTCGCCGAAGACGCTCCACGGCATGCGGCAGGCGTACGGCCCCATGGCCATCAGGACCGCGCGCGCCTCGAACTCGCGCTGCGCCATGAACAGCGCGTGCGCCAGATACGCCAGGTCGAGCACGGGCGTGAAGCGGTACCCGGACGCCGCCGGCAGCCAGTTCTGGTAGATCGCGAGCGCCGTGGAACGCCACTGCGGCTGCTCCCAGGTGCGGTCGACCAGCAGCTGTGTGGGGTTGTAGCCCTCCACCAGGGCCACCAGCGGCAGCAGCCGCAGCGACGAGGTGGCGGGAGCACGCTGGCTCAGGAAGGCGGCGACGTCCCAGGCGGCGTTCACGGAGCCGCCGTAGCGCGCGAAGAAGAACGCCAGGAACCGGTGATGCCCCTCCCGGTTCCACGGGTCGAGGCGGAGGATGTGCGAGAACAGGCGCCAGGGGCCGGGCGGCTGGGTCAGCAGCCCCTGCGGGGCGGGGTCACGCAGGTCGTGCAGCCGGGCCATGGACAGCCGGGCGACCCAGGGCGTGGGATCGGCGCGGTCCATCACGGCGGCCCGGTCGCAGGCGGTCAGCGCTATGCGTTCCAGGGCCTCGGCCCGGTCGTCCTTGGCGTCGGCCGCGCGTAACGCCCGCAGCACGGCCACGCGGGCCCACATCAGCGCGGACTCCGGGGTCTGCTCCTCGGCCAGCCAGCGTTCGGCGAGGTCTGAGTCGGCGGCCTCGGAGGCGAGGACCAGGGAACGATGGGCCCGTAATCCGAAGTCGGCGCGGGTCTCCGACAGGGCTTCGTGGGCGCTCAGATAGCGGCCGGCCCGGACATCCATGCAGACGCTCGCAAGTCTGCGGTCGTCGGCCGCCGGATGCCACACATACTGCCCCTCGAATAAGCCCGCGGCCATCTTCCCCTGTCCATCCCCATACGACGCCTCGCCGTTGCGCAACAGGAACCCTACTCAGCATCCCGGAGTACCGGAACGCCCTATCTGAAATACCTGGTTCCGCAGGGTCGGGAACTTTTGGAGCAAGCCCCCGAACTTCTTGAGGATTGTTCAATGAATGGTTCAATGCGGCACTACCCTGAACCTGTGGATCCGCCGCGAACGGCGCCTCGATAGAATGTTCGCCAGGCCCATGCCCACCTCGCACCTCACCCCGGGAAGCCCCATTCACGACCTCGCCTCGCGACTGCGCCGGCTGGCGCCGTCCTGCGGTCCCGTCCGCCTGATCGGCGTGGACGGCCACGCGGGCTCCGGAAAGACCACGTTCACCGGAGAACTGGCGACGGCTCTGGGCGGCGCACCCGTACTGCACCTCGACGACATCGCCACCCACGAGGAGCTCTTCGGCTGGACCGGGCGCCTGCTCAGCCAGGTGATCGAGCCGTTCGGGCGCGGCGAGACGGCACGCTACGCCCCGTACGACTGGACCGCCCGGGAGTCCGGACCGGTCCGTGAGCTGCCGGCCGCGCCCGTGGTGCTGCTGGAGGGCGTCGGCGCGGGACGTCGCGTGTTGCGCCCGTGGCTCGCGCGACTGCTGTGGATGGAGCTGCCGCACGAGGAGGCCTGGGCGCGGGGGCGGCGACGGGACGGAGAGGCACAGAGCGGCTTCTGGGCCGAATGGGTCCGCGCCGAGCGCCGGCACTTCGCCGAGGACCCCACACGACCGTTCGCGGACCATGTGGTGCGGCAGTGTCCTGAGGGATACGAGGTGCTTCCGGGGCCCGTTGGGACGTCTGGACCGGACCAGTTCATCACTCACCGTGATGGACCATCCGCAGTGCGCTGAAGTTGTGAAGAGCCACTCCAGAGAAGTTGCCTCAGTCGCTCAACTCTGCTTGACCAGGGGGCCGTACAGGTCTTACGTTCTGAAGGAGCGGCCTTCGGGAGCCGCCCCGCAGTCGCGAAGCCCCCGGTTGTTCCCCCGTGATCGGGGGCTTCGTTCTGCCCACATCCTCTCTTTCCGGACGCCACCGGCCGTGATTCGCTCACCCTGGGTCACCGTCTCCAGTGCGCCCCATCTGCTCCCACCTCGTGGAACGGGGTGTGCGGCACCCTTCGGCAGGCCCATGAACCGCAGGTACGATGCCTCTCGGTGCGACCTTCGGACGGCTGCTCTGCCGCACCGCTTCAACTCCCGTCCGCGGCACAGTCGTTCGACCAGAGCTGCCGACGGGCACCGGCCCGGCGGCAAGGGGGGTGTCCTGATCCGCGAGGCACTCCCCGACCATCGGGGGCACGGTTTGTGGGGGACGTGATGGACTTCGGCACGCAGGGCCCCGAGGCCCCGGCCGACCTCGCCTGGCTGCGGGGTGTGGACGCCTACACGATGGGCGCCTACCCGCAGGCGGAGGAGGAGTTCCGCGCCGCGGTCCGGATGGACCCCGGTATGGCGGACGGCTGGCTCGGACTGCACGCGCTACGGGTGGACACGACGACCGCGCTGCTGCGGATGTTCCGGCACCGGGACCGCTTCGGCGAACAGCGCTCCCGCCACCGGCGCACCCTCAACTCCTGGTACTGGCTGGGCTGGTGGGTTCAGCCGGTGCTGGAGAGTCCGCGCGACCTGCTGCTCGCGCACGCCTCGCACTGGCTCGACGGACGTCATGTCCCCGAATTGGACCGGGCGTTGGCCGGCCTGCCACCGGTCGACGCGGACCACCAGGTTCGGTTCCTGCACGCGTGCCGCGCCTATCTGGTCAAGGACTGGGAGCAGTTGGTGCGGCACACCGATCCGCTGATCAACGATCCCATGCTCGGCATAGAGGCCGGACTGTTCGGCGGCATGGCGCGGGTCCGGCTGGAGATGTACGGGCAGGCCGAGCCGCTGCTGTCGTCCGCGCTGATGCGCTGCCGCAGCGAACAGCCGCAGCGCAAGGAGCTGCGGTACTGGCTGGCCCGCGCCCACGAGGGCACCGGGCGGTCCGCCGCCGCGCTGCCCCTGTACCGGGCGGTGCACCGGGTCGACCCCTCCTTCATGGACACCTCGGCGCGGCTCGCGGCCATCTCCGAGGGGGACGGGTACGACGACGCCGCGGCCGATCTCGCGGCCATCACGCTCGCCGGGATAGGGCAGGACGTGCTGGAGGGCCCGGACGGCATGGATCCGCTGTTCGGCTCCGAGGGGCGCGACCTGAGGCTCTCGGAGCCCGATCCCTCGCCGCCCGGCGGGCTGCCCGCCCAGACCGACGGCTTCCGGGAGAAGGCCGTGGTGCCGGTGCAGCCGATGCCCGCGGGACCGACCGACCCCGCCTTACTCGAAGAGGCGCTCGCCGAGCTGGAGCGCATGGTTGGCCTGGAGCCCGTCAAGCGACAGGTCAAGGCGTTGTCGGCGCAGTTGAACATGGCCAGGCTGCGCACCGGACAGGGCCTGCCGGTGCAGCCGCCGAAACGGCACTTCGTCTTCTCCGGCCCCTCCGGCACCGGCAAGACCACGGTGGCCCGCATTCTCGGCCGGGTCTTCTACGCGCTCGGGCTGCTCGGCGGCGACCATCTGGTCGAGGCCCAGCGCGCCGACCTGGTCGGCGAGTACCTCGGCCAGACCGCCGTGAAGGCCAACGAGCTGATCGACTCGGCGATCGGCGGGGTGCTGTTCGTGGACGAGGCGTACTCGCTGTCCAACTCCGGCTACGGCAAGGGGGACGCGTACGGCGACGAAGCCCTCCAGGTGCTGCTGAAGCGGGCCGAGGACAACCGCGACCACCTGGTCGTCATCCTCGCCGGATACCCCGAGGGCATGGACCGCCTGCTCGCCGCCAACCCCGGCCTCTCCTCGCGCTTCACCAGCCGCGTGGACTTCCCCTCCTACCGCCCCCTCGAACTGACCTCCATCGGTGAGGTGCTGGCGGCCGAGAACGGCGACATCTGGGACGAGGAGGCGCTGGACGAGCTGCGTTCGATCGCCGGACACGTCGTCGACCAGGGCTGGATCGACGAACTCGGCAACGGCCGCTTCCTGCGCACCCTGTACGAGAAGAGCTGCGCGTACCGCGATCTGCGGCTGTCGGGATACCCCGGCACACCGTCGCGCGACGACCTGTCGACCTTGCGTCTGCCGGACCTCATGCAGGCCTACGGGGAGGTCCTGTCGGGACGCGGCCCGCAGGATCCCTCGGCGATGTGAGAAGGCCCCGGTTCCGCCGGAGCCGTACGACCGTGACGGGTCGCACGGCCGCCGGGAACCCGGGGCCGACGCTCACGGTCAGCTCGCCAGCGCCTCCTCCGGTGCCTGGCTGGGGCGCGCTTCCGCGACCCGTACCGGCGCGACGTTGCGGTGCGCGGGGTCCCGCACCTCGCCGACCAGCAACTCCAGTACGTCCTCCAGCGTCACGAGGCCGAGGACCTTGCCGGACGCGTCGGCGACCTGGGCGAGGTGGGTGGCGGCGCGGCGCATCACGGTGAGGGCGTCGTCCAGGGGGAGTTCGGACCGCAGGGTGGTCATCGGGCGCCACATCTGCTGCGGGACCGCACGCTCGGACTCCTCCAGGTCGAGGACGTCCTTCACATGCAGATAGCAGCCCATGAAGGCGCCGTTCTCCGCGACCACCGGGAATCGGGAGTACCCGGTGCGCGCGGTGAGCGCGACGACCTGGCCCGGGGTGACCGAGGGGTCCACGGTGACCAGCGAGCCGCTGTCGAGCAGGACGTCGGTGACCGGGCGGGAGCCGAGTTCCAGGGCGTCTTCCAGGCGCTCCTGTTCCTCGGGGTCGAGAAGGCCCGCCAGTCCGGAGTCCTCGACGAGCCGGTTGAGCTGCTCGCTGGTGAAGACCGCTTCGACCTCGTCCCTGGGCTCGACCCGGAACAGCTTGAGGATCAGCCGCGCGCAGGCGCCGAGGCCCACCGTGACCGGCCGGCACACACGCGCGAAGGCGACCAGTCCGGGGCTGAGCCACAGGGCTGTCTTCTCGGGCGCGGCCATCGCCAGGTTCTTCGGGACCATCTCGCCGATGACGAGGTGGAAGAAGACGACGAGGGCGAGCGCGAGCACATAGCCGAGGGGGTGGATCACCGAGTCCGGCAGATGGACTGCCGCGAAGAGCGGCTCCAGCAGACGGGCGACGGTGGGTTCGGCGACCGCGCCGAGCGTCAGCGAGCACATGGTGATGCCGAACTGGGCCGCCGCCATCATCTGCGGGAGGCGCTCCAGGCCGTACAGGACCTGCCGGGAACGTGCGGTGCCCAGCGGTTCGATCTGGCTGCGCCGTACGGACACGAGGGCGAACTCGGCGCCGACGAAGAAGCCGTTGGCGAGCACCAGCAGGCCCGCGAAAAGGAGTTGGAGCATGCTCATCGGACGGCCTCCGGGGCGAGCGCGGTCCGCACGAGGCGGACACGTTCGGCGCGGTAGTGCCCGACCTGTCGCACCACGAGGCGCCAGCCGGGGAGCTCGGCCTTGTCGCCGGGGGCCGGGATCCTTCCGAGCAGGTCGGCGACGAGGCCTGCCACGGTCTCGTACGGTCCTTCGGGCACGTCGAGGCCTATGCGCTGCAGGATGTCCACCCGGCAACTGCCGTCGGCGTCCCAGGCGGGCCTGCCGTCCTCGGGGGGAGCGGCCGCGAGCTCGGGCGGTTCGCCCAGCACGTCGTCGTGCTCGTCGCGGACCTCGCCGACGAGTTCCTCGACGATGTCCTCCAGGGTGACCACGCCGGCCGTGCCGCCGTACTCGTCGACGACGACGGCGATCGGCTGTTCACTGCGCAGCCGCTCCAGGAGGGGCCGCACGGGCAGCGTCTCCGGGACGAGCAGCGGTGTCTGGGCGATCCGGCCGACGGGGGTGCGCAGCCGGTCGCGTGAGGGGATCGCCAGGGCGTCCTTGAGGTGCACCATGCCGACGATCTCGTCGATCCGCTCCCGGTAGACGGGGAAGCGGGACAGGCCGGTGGCACGGGTGAGGTTGACCACGTCCTCGGCGGTGGCCGACGACTGGAGTGCGCTGACCTTCACCCGCGGCGTCATGACGTGCTGCGCGGTGAGGTCGGCCAGCGACATCGTGCGGACGAAGAGGTCCGCGGTGTCCTGCTCCAGGGCGCCCGCCCGGGCCGAGTGGCGGGCGAGGGAGACGAGTTCGCCGGGGGTGCGGGCGGAGGCCAGCTCCTCGGCGGGTTCCACGCCCAGGGCGCGGACGAGCCGGTTGGCCACCGTGTTGAGCGCGGCGATCACCGGCCGGAAGAGACGGGAGAAGACGTGCTGAGGGCCGGCGACGAAGCGGGCCACCTGGAGCGGCTTGGACACCGCCCAGTTCTTGGGCACGAGTTCACCGATCACCATCTGCACGGCGGAGGCCAGCAGCATGCCGGTCACCACGGCGAAGCCGGGCACCGCGCCCTCGGGCAGCCCGACCGCCCTGAACGGGCCGTCCAGCAGCTGGGCGAGCGCCGGTTCGGCGAGCATGCCGACGACGAGCGAGGTGATGGTGATGCCGAGCTGGGTTCCGGAGAGCTGGAAGGACAGCTCCTTGAGCGACTCCACGACCGTACCGGCGCGCTTGTCGCCGTCGGCGGCGGCCTTCTCGGCCTCGGGGCGTTCGACCGTGACGAGGCCGAACTCCGCGGCCACGAAGAAGCCGTTGGCGAGAATCAGCAGGAACGCCGTGCCAAGGAGCAACAGGGGGATGGTCATGCCGCCGCCTCGCTATGTCGGAAGGGGGCGGCGCAGGTACTACAGGACGATCCGTCCATCGCTGGAGGGAGTCACTCCTCGGGTAGCAGGGGGCCTCTGAGGGCTGGAGCACATCGGAGGCGGAGGCGTCATGAAAAACGCCTCCGCCAACAGATTAATCAAGACATGGGCTCTCAGGGCAGGGTGGAAGGCCGAGAGTCATCCCTGATGTTCGCCGCGGTGCCCGTCGGGCTCGCGGATGCCACGGGCCGAAGCCAGGGCGCGCAGGGTGCGGGCGTCCTCGATGGCGCGCTGTTTGGCGATGCCCGGCTGGATACCGAGCACCGCCAGGCTGGTGCCGTCGCTGAGGTCGAGGAACACCCAGGGGTCGCCGGGACGCAGGTTGACCTGCAAGATCTCGGCCCAGTCCAGGTGCCGGCGGCTCACGATGTTGACGACGGTGACACCGCTCTCGTCGGCGACGACCTTGGGCCGCGAGAGCAGCACCAGCACGCCGAAGAGGAGCGCCGCGGTGAAGATGAAGCTGAGCTTCTCCCCCGGGCCGAGTTGCTCCAGAAGCATCGCGACCGTGGTGATGACCACAAGGATCGAGGCGCCCGCGGTGAGCAGCACGGCCCGGGTACGGGACGGGCGGAAGGTTATGGGAAGGGAGGGAAGGTCCGACATGTCCGTGGGTCCCGTCAGAGCCGGCAGGCGTGGATGGCCGTGGTCAGGATGGCCCGCGCGCCGAGCGCGTACAGGTCGTCCATGATCCGCTGGGCCTCCTTGGAGGGGACCATGGCGCGGACGGCGACCCAGCCCTCGTTGTGCAGCGGCGAGATGGTCGGCGACTCCAGGCCGGGAGTGAGCGCGACGGCCTTCTCCAGGTGCTCGGCGCGGCAGTCGTAGTCCATCATCACGTACGTCCGCGCGACCAGGACGCCCTGGAGCCGGCGCAGGAACTGCTGCACCTTGGGCTCGGCGTCCTCGGTGCGGTCGGCTCCGACGCGGCGGATGACGATCGCCTCGGACTTCATGATGGGATCGCCGAAGATCTCCAGGCCGGCGTTGCGCAGCGAGGTGCCGGTCTCGACGACGTCCGCGATGACCTCGGCGACGCCGAGTTCGATGGCGGTCTCGACGGCGCCGTCGAGGTGTACGACGGAGGCGTCGATGCCGTGGTCGGCGAGGTGCTTGGCGACGATGCCCTCGTAGGAGGTGGCGACCGTCGTGCCGTTCAGGTCCGCGATGCCGTTCGCGGTGCCCGGCTTGGCGGCGAAGCGGAAGGTGGAGCGGGCGAAGCCGAGCGGGAGGATCTCCTCCGCGCTGGCTCCGGAGTCGATCAGGAGGTCGCGGCCGGTGATGCCGATGTCGAGACGCCCGGAGGAGACGTAGATCGCGATGTCTCGGGGGCGGAGGTAGAAGAACTCGACCTCGTTGCCCGGGTCGACGATCCGCAGTTCCTTGGACTCCCGGCGCTGCAGGTAGCCGGCCTCATGCAGCATGTCCGCCGCAGGTCCTGAGAGGGAACCCTTGTTGGGGACGGCGATGCGCAGCATGAGGTCGGCTTCCTTTGCTCGAGGTTGTTCTGGAGTGGGTGGGACGGGTGGACGTGCTCGGTGGGGGCGCTGCTGAGACCGGCCCCTACAGATGCGCGTACACGTCGTCGAGGGAGATTCCGCGCGCGACCATCATCACCTGGACGTGGTAGAGCAGCTGCGAGATTTCCTCGGCGGCGGCGTCCTTGCCTTCGTACTCGGCGGCCATCCAGACCTCTGCGGCCTCTTCGACGACCTTCTTGCCGATGGCATGAACGCCCTTGCCGACCAGCTCGGCGGTACGCGAAGTGGCGGGATCGCCCGTGGCGGCCTTGTGCTGGAGCTCGGTGAAGAGCTCCTCGAACGTCTTATTGGACATGGTGGTCCTCACCCTACGCGCTCGGTGCCGTACCTCAGTGCCAGGGTTCGGATACTGAGCGGAGGGTGGCCGCCGTCGCCACGGCGGCCGTCACCGCCTCGTGCCCCTTGTCCTCGTTGGAGCCCTCGATGCCCGCGCGGTCCAGGGCCTGCTCCTCGGTGTCACAGGTCAGCACACCGAAGCCGATGGGGACGCCGGTGTCGATGGAGACCTGGGTGAGGCCCTGGGTGACGCCCTGGCACACATACTCGAAGTGGGGGGTTCCGCCGCGGATGACGACGCCGAGCGCGACGATCGCGTCGTAGCCTCGGCCCGCCAGCACCTTGGCGGCGACCGGCAGCTCGAAGCTGCCGGGGACCCGCAGCAGGGTCGGCTCGTCGATTCCCAGCTCGCGCAGGGCGCGCAGCGCGCCGTCGACGAGACCGTCCATCACCTTGTCGTGCCACTGTGCCGCGATGACCGCGACCCGCAGGTCGCCGCAGTTGCGTACGGACAGTTCGGGTGCACCCTTGCCGCTCACGTCTCTCCTTCAGTCCCGCTGTGCTGTATTGCCGATGATCCTGTGTTACCGGTGGTGCTGTGTTGCCGATGGTGCTGTGTCGTGCCGGTGGTACCGGTCGTGCGGTGTCACTGGCTCCCGCAGGCCGACACGGTGGTCGCGTCGAGCCAGGGCAGGTCGTGTCCCATCCGGTCCCGCTTGGTCTGCAGGTAGCGCAGGTTGTGCTCGCCCGCCTGCACGGGCATCGGCTCCCGCCCGGCGACCCGCAGGCCGTACCGGACGAGCGCGTCGGTCTTGTCGGGGTTGTTTGTCAGCAGACGCAGGCTGTGGACGCCGAGGTCCTCCAGGATCCGCGCGCTCGCGCCGTAGTCCCGGGCGTCGGCGGGCAGGCCGAGTTCCAGGTTGGCGTCGAGGGTGTCCCGGCCGCGCTCCTGGAGTTCGTACGCGCGGAGCTTGGAGAGCAGGCCGATGCCGCGCCCCTCGTGGCCGCGCAGGTAGACCACGATGCCGCGGCCCTCGGTCCGGATGCGCTCCATGGACGTCTGGAGCTGGGGACCGCAGTCGCACCGCTGCGAGTGGAAGACGTCGCCGGTGAGGCACTCGGAGTGGACGCGGACGAGGACGTCCTCGCCGTCGCCGATCTCGCCGAGGACCAGGGCGACGTGCTCGACCCCGTCAGCCGTGGAGCGGTAGCCGTACGCGGTGAACTCGCCGAAGGCGGTGGGGAGATGGACCTCGGCCTCGCGGCGGACGGTGGGTGCGGCGAGGGCCGCCCCGGTCTCGGCCGACGTAGCGCGTTCGGTGGAGCGGCGGTAGGCGATCAGGTCCTCGATGGAGATGATCGTCAGGCCGTGCTTGCGGGCGAAGGGGATCAGCTCGGGGAGCCGCAGCATCCGGCCGTCCTCGCCGGCGATCTCGACGATCGCTCCGGCCGGGCGCAGACCGGCCAGCCGGGCCAGGTCGACGGCGGCCTCGGTGTGACCGTTGCGGGCCAGGACGCCGCCGGGCCGGGCGCGGAGCGGGAAGATGTGGCCGGGGCGCACGAAGTCGTCGGCCACCGAGGCGCCGTCCGCAAGGAGCCGCAGGGTGGCGGCGCGGTCGGCGGCCGAGATACCGGTGGTCACCCCGTGCGCGGCGGACGCGTCCACCGACACCGTGAACGCGGTCTTCATCGACTCGGTGTTGTCGTCGACCATCTGCGGCAGGCGCAGCCGGTCGAGTTCGTCGCCCTCCATGGGCGCGCAGATCAGCCCGCGGCACTCGCTCATCATGAAGGCGACGATCTCGGGGGTCGCCATCTCGGCGGCGACGACGAGGTCTCCCTCGTTCTCGCGGTCCTCGTCGTCGACGACCACGATGGGGCGGCCGGCCGCGATGTCGGCGATGGCCTGCTCGACGGGGTCGAGCGCGAAGTCCGAGGCATCTTGATCGTGCCCGGTGCTGTACCAAACCGGCGCCGTTGTCATGCCGGGGCTCCTTCCAGGACGGGCTGCCCGGCCTCACGGGAGCGCAGCCACCAGTCGCGCAGGCCCCACAGGACGAGCGCGCCGTACAGGACGTAGACGAAACCGGAGAAGGCGTAGCCGTTGGCGAAGTTGAGCGGGACACCCACCAGGTCGACCAGCAGCCAGGCGAACCAGAACTCGACCATGCCGCGGGCCTGCGCGTACATGGCGACGATCGTGCCGACGAAGATGTAGGCGTCCGGCCAGGGGTCCCAGGACAGCGTCGGGTACGCGTGGAACAGCGCGCTGACCGCGAGGGTGCCCACCGCCGCGGCGCCCACCATGTACGCGCGCTCGCGCCAGCTGGCGAACCGTACGGAGATGCGCCCGTCCTTGCCCTCGCCGCGGTTCCACTGCCACCAGCCCCACAGGGCGACGACGATGACGACGACCTGCTTGCCGGCGCTGCCGGTGAGGTGGCCGAAGAAGGCGACGAAGAGGATGACGCCGGAGAGGAGCTGGACGGGCCAGCTCCAGAGGGAGCGCCGCCAGCCGAGCGCGAGGGCGATCAGACCGATCACGTTGCCGATCATGTCCGACCACTTGATGTGCTGGTCGAGGAGGACGAAGGCCTCGGAGTTGAGCCAGTTCACCGCCCGGCCCCCTGGACGCCGGGCGGACCGGCGGGCTGCTCGCCCCGGGCGCCGAGCAGTCGCTCGACGTACTTGGCGATGACGTCGACCTCGAGGTTGACCGGATCGCCGGGCTGCTTGCGGCCCAGCGTGGTCAGATCGAGGGTGGTGGGGATGAGGCTGACGGTGAAGTAGTCCGGGCCGGCGTCGACGACGGTCAGGCTGATGCCGTCGACCGTGATGGAGCCCTTCTCGACCACATAGCGCGAAAGGTCGGCGGGCAGCGAGATCTTGACGATCTCCCAGTTGTCGGACGGCTTGCGCTCGATCACCGCGCCGGTGCCGTCGACATGTCCCTGCACGATGTGACCGCCGAGGCGCTCGCCCACGGCCATCGGCCGTTCCAGGTTGACGCGGGAGCCCACCGTGAGGGCGCCGAGGCTGGAACGGTTCAGGGTCTCGGCCATGACGTCGGCGGTGAACTCGTCGCCTTCGTGCTCGACGACGGTGAGACAGACTCCGTTGACGGCGATGGAGTCGCCGTGCTGCGCGCCCTGCGTGACGACGGGGCCACGCAGCCGGAAACGCGAGGCGTCGTCGAGCATCTCGACGGCGGTGACCTCACCCAGCTCTTCGACGATTCCGGTGAACACTTCCCGGGTCCTCCTGCCTCATAGGGCACGGACTCCGGGGCTGTCGATGACGACAGAATGAGCGGACCGCGGCACACCGGGAGCGACGCCGAAAGGTCACTCGTCCCGAAGGACGAGAAGCGACAAACGGCAGCGCGCACAGATGCCCGCCCGCCGCGCACTGCCTCCCATCCGGACTTTAACCGTCGGTCCAGGAATTTCACCTGGTCAACCGGCCGCTGGAAGCGACCGGGTCGCGGACTGTAACCGCCGGTTCGGAATTACACCGACCCCGGAGTGCGCTGCTTCTGGTACAGAGCCAGTGTGCCACGCCCGACCGACGACCATGCGGCGGCACCCCTGTGGGGTGGCTCACAGCAGATCGGCGTGGACTTCCGCGGAACCGTTCCTCCGGTCAACTTCCGTCACGACGCGCGACCTTGGGCCGTATCACGCGACCCCAAAATTGGTCCATACCTATTGACGCTATGGTCTAGTCCTCTTAGTGTCCTCGATCAAGACTGAGTGATCATTCATCGCCGGTCCCCCCACGATCGACCCGGCGGCGGTGACGAAGGCCCTTGCCCCGCCGCCGGGTCCCCCAGCCGGCACCCGCGGACCCCGGGCACCCGCGCCGTCCGCGGGCGCCCGGGCTCTGCCACTCTGGAGGCGTGACGACGAGCCTGGCCGACGAGTTCGAGACGTACCGCCCGCGCCTGTTCGGGCTCGCGTACCGGATGCTCGGTTCCGCCGCCGAGGCCGAGGACACCGTTCAGGACGCCTATCTCCGCTTCAGCGGCGCCGACCGCGCGGAGGTCGAGCAGCCCGGCGCCTGGCTCGCCAAGGTCGTCACCAACCTCTGCCTCAACCGGCTGACCTCGGCCCGCGCACGGCGGGAGCGGTACGTGGGGCCCTGGCTGCCCGAACCGGTCGTCACCGCGGACGGCACCCTCGGCCCCCTGGAGTCGGCGGAGCAGCGCGACGCCGTGTCCCTCGCCCTGCTGGTCCTCCTGGAGCGGCTCACCCCGACCGAACGGGCCGTCTACGTGCTGCGGGAGGCCTTCGCGTACGGCCACCGGGAGATCGCCGACGTCCTGGAACTGACCGAGCCCAACTGCCGTCAGCTGTACCGGCGGGCGGTACGACGGATCGCCGCGCCGAAGGCCCGCTTCGAGGCCCCTCCCGAGCAACAGGCCCGGCTCGTCACCTCGTTCCTCTCCGCCGCCCGCGAGGGCGATCTGACCGGTCTGGAGCGGCTGTTCGCGGCGGAGGTCGTCTGGTGGTCCGACGGCGGCGGCAAGGTCTCCGCGGCGCTGCGGCCCGTCGAGGGTCGCGAGAAGGTGCTGCGCTTCCTGGCCGGTGTCCTCGGCCGGGCCTCGGCGGACGGCGTCGGCCTGTCGATGACCGAGGTCAACGGCCGTGCCGGGCTGATCGCCCGCGGGCCCGAGGGCGCCGACGGGGTCGCCGGTGTCAGCGGCGTCATCGGCGTTGTCGCCTTCGAAGCCCGCGACGGTGTGTTCACGGAAGTGCGGGTGGTCATGAACCCCGACAAACTGGAGTTCGTGGGGCGCCAGCTGGCGCAGACCCGGATCCCGGGGTGAGCGGAAGCGGCGAGAGCCGATGGGCCGGACGCCTCGCCGGGCTCCGCTGTCGCCGGTTCCGCCGGTGACGCTGGTTCCGCCGGTGCCGCCCGCGCGGGGTCCGTGGCCGACTGTGCCGCGCACACAGGGCCCGCGGCCGTCCGGCGGCACCGGGCTGCGGTCATGGCTGCGCGCCGGTTGCGATCGTGGTCCCGCACCGGTTGTTGTCACATCCGCGCGGGCTGTCCCGTCTCAGTCGGTGAAGGGCGCTCCACCCGGGAGTGTCCGGCGTCGAAAGGGCTGAACAAACATGACCACGATCCTGGTGACCGGCGGCACCGGTACCCTCGGCCGGCTCGTCACCGAGCGACTGCGATCGGACGGCCACGAGGTGCGGGTGCTCAGCCGGCACGCGCAGCCGTACGCCGTGGATCTGCGCGAGGGCGGCAGCGGCCTGGACGCGGCCGTCGCGGGGGTGGACGCGATCGTGCACTGCGCGACCTCGCCACGAGGAGGCGACGAGCGGGCGGCCGCGCAGCTGATCGCGGCCGCGCGCCGGGCGGCCGTCCCGCATCTGGTTTACATCTCGATCATCGGCGTGGACAGGGTCCCGTTCGGCTACTACAAGACCAAGTGGGCCGTGGAGAAGCTCATCGAGGAGTCCGGGCTCGGCTGGACGATCCTGCGCACCACTCAGTTCCACAACCTCGTCGCCCAGGTCCTCGCCGGGCTCGCCAAGCTGCCCGTACTGCTCCTCCCCGCCGGGGTTTCCGACCAGCCGATCGAGGTCGCCGAGGTCGCCGACCGGCTGGCCGAACTGGCCGCCGGGGCACCCGCGGGGCGGGTCGAGGACATGGGCGGGCCCCAGGTGCGCAGTTTCCGTTCGCTGGCGTCCGCCCACTTGCGCGCCACCGGGAAGCGACGCCCGCTGCTCGACGTACGTCTGGCGGGCCGGGCCTACCAGGCGTTCAGGGACGGGCACCACCTCGCACCGAGGCGCGCCGTGGGGAAGGGGACCTTCGAGGACTTCCTGAAGGCGCGCTCCCAGAACACACGCTGACTCGCCCGGTGGCCTCGGTTGGCCGCCGGCCTCGGCAGCCCCCGCCACCGCCCGCCGGCCACGGCTCGGGGATCGCTGGAAGCCCGGGCCGCCGGGCCACCCGGGATTTCCCCGGATCCCGGACCGCTGCACCGCCCCGGGTCCCCTGGCCCGGGGCCCGGGCCCATCCCCCCACCGAGTCCGCCGCCCCCGCGCTGGCCCGGCACACCACCCGGGACCCCCGGACCCCGGCCTCGTCACCCCACCAAGTCCGCCGACCTCCCGCCTCGGCCCGGCACACCACCCGGGATCCCTGGACCCCGGCCTCGTCACCCCACCACGTCAGCCGACCTCCCGCCTCGGCCCGGCACGCCACCCCGGGTCACCTACACCCCGGCCCGGACCCCATCACCCCACGGTCCGCCACCCCGCCTTGGCCCAGTACGCCACCCGTGCTCCCTGGACCCCACCCCCGGCCCCTCACCGCCGACCCCCCGCCCCGGCCCGGCACACCACCCCGGGATTCCCCTGTCCTCGGGACCTACCGCACCGACGGCGGAGCGAACAGTTCGTCCTGGGCGCCGTCGCGTGCCGTCAGCAGGGCGCCGCGCAGCACCGCGCCTCCGCCCAGCGTGCTCGCCCGCACCTCGGTCGGGAGCGGCGACATCCGGACGAGCCGCCGTTCGACCCGTGCGGCGAGCGCGGCGCCGCCCGCCTGGCCGACCTCGCCGCCGAGGACCACGCAGCCGGGGTCCAGTACGGCGATGACGGAGGCCGCCCCGATGGCGAGGCGGTCGGCGAGGGCGTCGAGGAAGCCGGCGGCCTCCGGGGAGCCTGGTGCCGCCACCGCCTGTCTCACCAGCGCCGCGGCGTGCGGTTCATGGGCGTCCGGCTCCGCCGAGACGCCGTGCTCCGCCGCCAGCACCGCGACCGCCGCCGACCCGGCCAGCGAGTGGAAGCCGCCCTCGCAGTCGGTCGCCGAGGGGAGGGTCGTGGTGCCGGGCACGGGCAGGAAGCCGATCTCCCCGGTGCCTCCGGAGGCGCCGCGGCGCAGGGCGCCGTCGAGGACGACGGCGGCGCCGGTGCCGTGGCCGAGCCACAGCAGGACGAAGGTGCCGCGGTCGCGGGCGACGCCGTCGCGCTGTTCGGCGAGCGCGGCCAGGTTGGTCTCGTTCTCGACGAGGACGCGGGCTTCGGGGAGCCGTTCCTGGAGAGCGGCGACCAGCCGCCGGTGCCAGGCCGGCAGGCCGGAGGAGTCGCGGAGTTCGCCGGTGGCGGGGTCGATCAGGCCGGGCGCGCCGATGCCGACCGTGTGCAGCCTGCCCCACCCCCGGACGAGTTCGCGCGGGGGCGTCGCCCCGAGGGTCCCCGCCGCCTTCGCCACCCGCTCGACCAGCGCGACCGCCTGCTCCACCGCCGGTCCGGTCCCGGTGTCCCCGCCGATCGGCACGGACGCCTCGGCCAGGACGTGACCGACCAGGTCGGACACGACGACGGAGACTCCCTCCGTACGGACGTCCAGCGCGGCCAGGTGGGCGCGGTCCGCGACGATCCCGTAGACCCGGGCGTTCGGGCCGCGCCGCTGCTCGCCCGATTCCCCGACGACCGTGATGAGGCCCGAGGCCGTGAGGCGTTCGACGAGGTCGGCGACGGTCGGCCGGGACAGTCCGGTGAGCTGCTTCAGCCGCCCTGCCGTCAAGGGGCCTTCCTGCTGCAACAGCCGCAGGGCGAGCCGGTCGTTGATGGCCCGTGCGGTGCTCGGGGATGCGGGCATGCCGGGAATCCTCCCAGAAGTGCGGGGCCGTCCGGCGGGCGGGCGGCCGACAGTCGTCTATCTATCAGGCAGGGTTCCTGATAGTTTACGGCGGCGGAATGGGGAACCATCACCCGGGGAGGGGCCGGAGCATGAGTGAAGTGGTCTACGACCAGCGCGAGGTCAAGCGCGCCCGGTACGCCGTGGCGGCCGTCTTCGCCGTGCACGGAGCCGTCACCGGGTCCTTCGCGACCCGCGTGCCGTGGATCCAGGACCATGCGTCGGTCAGTGCCGGGCAGCTCGGTTTCGCCCTCGCCTTCACCGCTCTGGGCGCGTCCTGCTCGATGCCGCTGGCCGGCCGGATCACCCACCACTTCGGCAGCCGTACGGCGCTGCGCGGACTCATGGCCCTGTGGACGGTGGCGCTGGTCCTGCCGTCGCTCGCGCCGAGCCTGCTCACCCTGTGCTTCGCGATGTTCGTCTACGGCGCCACGGCGGGGATGGCGGATGTCGCCATGAACGCGCTGGGTGTCGAGGTCGAGAACCGGCTCGACAAGTCGATCATGTCCGGGCTGCACGGGATGTGGAGCGCCGGCGCCCTGATCGGCGCGGCGGCCGGCACGCTCGCCGCGCAGCTGGGCTCGGACGCACGCCTGCACCACGCCCTGGCCGCGGCGACCCTCACCCTCGTCGGTCTGGTCGCCTGCCGCTGGGTGCTCGACCTGCAGCCCGCCGAGGACGAGGAGCCGCCGCCACGGTTCGCGCTGCCGCCCCGGTCGGCGCTGCTGATCGGCGCGGTCGGCTTCTGCGCGGTCTTCGCCGAGGGCGCGAGCCTGGACTGGTCGGCGGTCTATCTGCGCGACCGGCTGGACACCTCGGCCGGTCTCGCCGCGGCCTCGACCACCGGCTTCATGCTGACCATGGCGGTGGCCCGGCTGGTCGGCGACTCGGTGGTGAACCGATTCGGCGCCGTGCGCACCGTGCGGGCGGGCGGTGTGCTGGCCGTGCTCGGCGGGCTGTTGATCGTCGTCGCCGAGCAGCCGGCGGTGGCTATGGGCGGCTTCGCACTGCTCGGCCTCGGTATCGCGGTCGTCGTCCCGCTCTGCTTCGCGGCGGCCGGACGCAGCGGCCCGAATCCCAGTCAGGCCATCGCGGGCGTGGCGACCATCACGTACACCTCGGGTCTGATCGCGCCCAGCCTGATCGGGTCGGTTGCGCAGGCGACGAGCCTGGTGGTGTCGTTCGGGCTGGTCACGGTCCTGGCGTTCGGGCTCACCGCGCTCGCGGGTGTGCTGCGCGCGGGCGACCGCACCCGTCCGAAGGTCAGTTCCCCGAGCGCAGCAGTTCCCGACCCACGGCCCTGAAGCGGTCGCTCCACGGCGTCGGGCGCAGCGTCCCGGCGTCGAGCCGGACGAGCACACGGGTTCCGTGCGCGTAGGTGACGGCGCCGTCGAGGGAGCAGAAACGGAAGCCGTACGTCAGCCCGGTGTTCCCGAGCCTTTCCAGCCAGAGGTGGACGGCGTACGCGCCGGGACGGCTGACCGGGGCCTCGTAGGCGATCCGCAGTTCCTTGACGGCGTTGCACGAGTCGCCCGCCGCCTCCCAGTCGCCCTCGAAGCCGAAGCCGCTCTCGTTCCACAGTGCGGTCCAGGCCCGCTCGACCATGACCGGGTAGCGGGCGTTGTGCAGCAGTCCGAGCGCGTCGAGGTCGTCGAAGTGGACGGTGACGGGCAGCAGCCGTCCGTACGGGAGGGCGGGGGCGACGGGGGCTTCGGCGATCACGGGCGGGACTCCTGAGACGTACGGCGTGCGGATGGGGCGGCCTGGCTGAAAATGATGCCCCATCCTAAGCAAACGCTCAGGAGCCCGGTCCGGGCGGGATCAGCCGGTGATCGAGTCGAGCTGCTCGGCGGCCGGCCGCAGCTCCCACAGATCGCCACCGGGCGGCGCTTCGAGCTTCGGCACGGCGGCCCGCGCGGCCCGGTCCCCCGCGTCGGCCGCCGCGTGCACCACATCGCTCGCCGCGAAGCGATGGAACTCCAGCTCGGGGTGGTTCCACGGCTGGGCGCCCGTCGCCGCGGGCAACAGGTAGTCGACCGCCTTGAACAGGCTCTGACCGTCCGGCCCTTGATAGGACCAGAGGTCCACGCCGACATGGCGGCCGATGGCCGCGAGCCGGGTGTAGGCGACCAGGTCGAAGGTCGAGTAGTGCCAACTGCGGGTGCGGGCCAGCTCCTGGGGCTGAGTGCCGTCGGCGGCGATCTGCGGGTCGATCCGCAGGGCGCGCGCGTCGAGCACGGTCCGCCGGGCGAGGGCCTGGTCACCGGTCGCGTACGCGAGGGCGGCGAGCTGCATGTCGTAGAACGTGCCGTGGTTGTTCCGGGCGGCGCCCTCCTCCTTGCCGAAGGCGCTGTCCGTCAGCCAGTCGCGGAAGCCGGTGTTCCAGTCGAGCATCGCGGCCCGGTCGTGCCGGGACCAGCCGGGGGCGCCGGTGTCCAGGACGGCGATCGCGTCGAGGACGCTCGTGTAGGACTGTGAGAAGTCGATGATGCCGATGGCCCGGCCGTCGTACTTGCAGGGGATGAACTGGCCGTGGTCGAGGTTCGGGTTCATCCTCGTGGCCGGGTCCAGGAACCAGGTGCGCAGGATCCGGGAGGCCTTCTCGGCGTACTGCTTCCTGCCGGTGTAGTACCAGGCGAGCGCGAGATCGTACGTCGAGTCGAAGACCTTCTCGACGTCCTGTCGGTCGGTACCGGTGTCCACCTCGGGGTTGCGCTGTCCGTCGCGCTGGACGTACGGACAGCCCCAGGGGTTGTCGGCGGTGGCGGGCTGCGAGGGCCACCAGTACGGGGCTTGGCTGAGGTAGTCGTGCACATCGCCGCCGGGGGCGGGTTTCGGCTTGTCGACGACCGTCCAGGGGCCCTGGTCCAGCCAGTTGTCGGCGCGGGCCGTCAACGCCCGCAGCGAGTGGGCGAGTCGGCGGTCGCCGTGGTCCAGGCGGATGCGGGTCCGCCGGAGCCGGCCGCCGTCGAGGACCGCGGTCCTCGGGATTCCGGGCGCGGAGCGAGCGGACGCCGAGTGGACGTCCACGGACTCGGTACGAGCGGACGTGGAGGCGGTGACCACGGACGCCGTACGGGCGGACGCCGAGGGGACGACGACGGACGCGAGGGCGACGGTGGCCGCGGCGACCACCACGCCCAGTCTGGATCGTGCACTCACGGAACACTCCGATCAGACATATGAACGATGTTCACGAGTAGGGCCGTGCGAGCGTAGAGGCCGCTGGTTGGCCCTGACTATGGTCCGGACCGATTCACGTACAGAGAAAGCGAATCCTCACCATGGACCTCGGCGTGCGCTGGAAATTGCACGGCGACGGGCGGACTCCCGCCCCGGGAGCGGTCGTCCGCCCCGATGAACGCCTCTCCTGGCCCCGGACCTTCGGGCTCGGCGCCCAGCACGTGGTGGCCATGTTCGGGGCGTCCTTCGTGGCACCCGTCCTGATGGGTCTCGACCCCAACCTCGCGATCATGATGTCCGGTGTCGCGACGGTCATCTTCCTGCTCGCCACCCGCGGCCGCGTGCCCAGTTACCTGGGCTGTTCGCTCTCCTTCGTGGGCGTCGCCGCCGTGATCCGTGCACAGGGCGGGACCAGCGCGACGGTGACCGGCGCGTGCTTCGTGGTCGGCGTCGTGCTGTTCCTGGTGGGGCTCGCCGTCCAGCGGTTCGGGGCGAGGATCATCCACGCCGCGATGCCGCCGATCGTGACCGGCGCGGTCGTCATGCTGATCGGCTTCAACCTGGCGCCGGTGACCGCGTCCACCTACTGGCCGCAGGACGAGTGGACGGCCCTGCTCACCATGCTGGTCACCGGCGCGGCCGTGGTGTGCCTGCGCGGCTTCTGGTCACGCATCGCGATCTTCCTCGGACTGGTCTTCGGCTATGTCATCTCCTGGACCTTCGACCGGATCTTCGGCCGGATCCACTCGGTGGACGCGAGCGGCAAGGTCACCGACCACTGGCGCCTGAACCTCTCCGGGGTCGAGAACGCCGACTGGATCGGGCTGCCGTCCTTCCACGGACCCTCCTTCCAGTGGTCGGCGGTCCTCGTCGCGCTGCCGGTCGTCATCGCGCTGGTCGCCGAGAACGCCGGGCACGTCAAGGCCGTCGGCGAGATGACCGGCGACCCGCTGGACGACAAGCTGGGCACCGCGATCTCCGCGGACGGCGCCGCCTCCATGCTCTCCACCGCGGTCGGCGGCCCGCCCAACACCACGTACTCCGAGAACATCGGCGTGATGGCCGCGACCCGGGTCTACTCCACGGCCGCCTATTGGGCCGCCGCCGGCTTCGCCCTGCTCTTCGGCGTGTGCCCCAAGTTCGGCGCCGTGGTCGCGGCGATCCCGGGCGGCGTCCTCGGCGGCATCACCGTCATCCTGTACGGCATGATCGGGCTGCTCGGCGCCCAGATCTGGCTCAACGCCGGGGTGGACCTGCGCAATCCGCTGAACCTGGTGCCGGCCGCCGCGGGCATCATCATCGGCATCGGCGGGGTCACCCTGAAGTTCACCGACAACTTCTCGCTGAACGGCATCGCGCTGGGCACCGTCGTCGTGATCACCGGCTACCACGCGCTGCGGGCGATGGCCCCGGCCCACCTCAAGCAGGAGCCGCTCCTCGACTCGGGGACGTCGGCGTACGACGATCCCGGGGATCAGCCTGCCAGCTCATAGGCGTATTCCGCCGAGAAGGTGCCCGCTGTGCCCCGGCAGCCGTCCGACTCACCCGGCGGCTTCACCCACAGGTAGGCGTCGATCCCCGCCTCCCCGGTGCTCAGGGTCGGTGCCTGTCCGATCCTGCGGCCCGGCGGATCGCACCACGCGCCGCCGGCGGCGGGGCCGTTGCCGTTGCGGCTGGTGTCGATGACCGCGCCGAATCCCGCGGGCCCGCCCAGCGCGGACAGCACGCGCCGGGCGTAGGCGATCTCGTCAGTCGTCCGGTTGAAGTTGGAGACGTTGGTGAAGATGCCGTCGGACGAGGCGGGTGAGGCCGCGCCCGCCCGGCGGAGCAGCGCGGCCTGTGCGGCGGCCGGGTTCCAGTCGGAGTTGCCCGCGTCGTAGTAGACCCGGGCCCTGGGGTTCGCCGCCTTCAGGACGCGTCCCGCGCGGGCCAGGGAGGCGAAGCGGCCGGCCCGCCCGCCCTCGGTGAGGCAGTCGGACTGGGCGACCGAGTCGGGCTCCAGGACGACGACGACCTCGCCCGAACCGAGCCCTGCCGCGATCCCGTCGATCCAGCCGTCGTAGGCGGCGAGGTCGGACGCCCCGCCCTCCGAGGCGCCGCCGCAGTCGCGCCGCGGGATGGCGTAGGGCACGAGGACGGGCACCCGGCCCTGCGCGGCGGCGGCCGATGTCACGGCCCCGACCCGCGCGGTGATGGTGGCCGGCGTGAAGTCCGCGAACCACACGGCGGCCGGGCGGTCGGCGATCCGGGACTCGATGACCGCGCGCCGGGCGTCACCGGGGTGGGTGTCGAGCCAGTCGCGTACCTGGGAGTCGGAATGGCGGTAGAGGAGGGCCGGGGCTGCCGGAGTCCGCGGCCTCCGCGCGGTCGGCGAGGGTTCGGGAGCCGGTTCCGGGGAGGCCTGCCTCGACGGGGACGGCGCGGCGGAGCTGAGCGAGGGCATCGGCACAGCCGACGGCGTGCCCAGCGCGGACGAGTGGGTGACCAGCGGTTTCGCGTCCTCCGCGCGGTGCCCATCGTCGAGCGCGGACACCGTCCCCGTCACGGTGCCGACCGCCACCACGACCGAGGCCACGGTGACCATGACACCGCGTGCGGCGGACCGGCCGGGCCCGGTCCCGCGCTGGGCCGGCCGCTGGGCACGTAAGCCTGACACGTACTGTTCCCCCCACTCCCGCCACGACCGCGTTCCCCCGTTCTGGGGAAGCCGTCGGCCCGGCGGCACGTCGGCCACCCTAGGACTGGGACGCTGCCCCCATGGCGCAGTCGGCACAGTTCACCACTTCCGTTGACACGGTCGTCTCCCGTATGCGCGCCCTGGACGCGAGGCTCCCCGAGCGCGACGGTCTCGCGGTGTTCAACCGCGTCTACCTCACCGTCACCGAGGAGTTCGACCGGCATCTGGACGCCGGGGTATTCCCGGACCGCCGGGCCGCGATCACGCTGGACGTACGGTTCGCGGAGCGCTATCTGGCGGTGGCCGAGGAGGGCCGGGTGCCCGCCTGCTGGCGGCCGCTGCTGCGCTTCCGCCGCCATCCGGGGGTACGTCCGCTGCAGTTCGCGATCGCGGGCATCAACGCGCACATCGGGCACGATCTGGCGCTCGCCGTGGTGGACACCTGTCGTACCCTCGCGTGCGAACCGACGGACCTGGAGGACGAGTTCGACCGTGTGGGCGATCTCCTCGTCTCGCTGGAGGAGCGCATCCGCGAAGAGCTGATGCCGGGCCCCGACCTGTTCCAGATCGCCGATCCGCTCACCCATCTGCTCGGCTCCTGGAGTCTGGAGCGGGCGCGCGAGGCCACCTGGGCGGCGGCGCGGGCCCTGTGGGCGCTGCGCGGACTCCCCGACCTGGCCGAGGAGTTCGGCGAGCGCCTCGACGCGGCGGTGGGCCTGGCCGGCCGGATGCTGCTCACTCCCCTGCCGGACTGATCCGGCCACGCGGCGCGGTCCTCACCGGAACTCGGCGCGGATCACTGTACGTTGAACGGTCGGCACTCCCTGATGCGAAGGAGCACACAGGTATGACGACGCGACTCGGCCTCACCCTCCCGCAGATGAAGCAGTACGACCTCGGACGGGACGTGCCCGACGTGGCACGCGCCGCGGAGGCCATCGGGTACGAGAGCCTGTGGGTCTTCGAGCGAGCCCTGTTCCCGGATCCCCCGACGCAGGGTCTGTACGGCATCGAGGGACTGGCCTGGCCGGAGGGGTACCGCGGCGTCGCCGACCCCTTGGTCACCCTGACTCTCGCGGCCGCGGCCACCGAGCGCGCCGAGCTCGGCACCAGCGTCCTGGTGGCCCCGCTGCACGTGCCTTTCCAGCTCGCCAAGGCCCTCGCCTCGCTCGACGCGGCGAGCGGCGGCCGGGTCGTCGCGGGCTTCGGCTCGGGCTGGTCGCTCGACGAGTACGCGGCGGCCTCCCCGCGGCCCTTCGAGGAGCGCGGCCAGGCCCTCGACGAGGTGATCGGGGTGTGCCGCGCGGTGTGGGGTCCCGACCCGGTGGTCTACGACGGCACGCTCACGAAGATCGCGTCGGCCGCGGTCGGCCCCAAGCCCGCCCGGCCGATCCCGATCCTGCTGGCCGCCAACACCCAAAAGGCGCGGCGCCGGCTCGTCGACCACGCCGACGGGTGGATGCCGATCGGCATGGGCGTCGAGCAACTGGCGGCGCAGTGGACCCAGTTGCAGGACCTGGCAGCCGAGCGCGGCCGCACGGAGCCACTGCGGACCGTGCTGCGCACCAACCCGCAGTACACGGCGAAGGGGTACGAGGGTGCGAACCGCCAGCCCTTCCAGGGCAGCGTCGACCAGATCGTCGAGGACCTGGTCGCCCACGCCGAGCTCGGCCTCGGCGAGATCTTCTTCGACCTGCAGAGCTCGGTGCGGGACGCCCAGGAACTGAAGGACGTGGCCGCCGAGGTGTACGAGGCGGCGCGGGCGGCCGGGGTCTGACCCGCCCGCCGCGCGCCCCGCGGGGAAGGGTCAGTCCTCGGGCAGTTCCACCGGTGCGATCTCGTCGTAGACGTCGCCGGGCCCGGGGTTGGTCGGGTCGGTCGTCCCGCCGAGCTGGTGCATGACGCCCCAGACCGCGTTCAGCGCGGTCTGGACGGCGCCCTCGGCCCAGCCGGCCGTCCAGGAGATGTCGTCGCCCGCGAGGAAGATGCCCCGCTTGTCCTCGGGCAGCGCCTCCTGCATGAAGTGCGTGAACAGGCGGCGCTGGTAGCGGTAGTGACCCGGCAGGTTGGCCTTGAACGCGCCCATGAAGTAGGGCTCGTTCTCCCAGGACACGGTCACCGGGTTGCCGATGATGTGCTTGCGGATGTCGACCTTCGGGTAGATCTCGCCGAGCGACTTCAGCATGACCTCCATCCGCTCGCCGGCGGAGAGCGGCAGCCACTTCAGGCTGTCGTCGCACCACGTGTACGAGAGGCAGATGACGGCGGGCTTGTCCGGGCCCTCGTCGAGGAGGTAGGTGCCTCGCGTCATACGGTCGGTGAGCGTCATCGACATGACGTCACGGCCCGTCTCCTCGTCCTTGTCCAGCCAGAACGGCCGGTCGACGGGCACGAAGAGCTTGGAGCTCTCCATGTAGTGGGTGCGCTCGATCGCCGTCCAGTGGTCGATCGGGAAGAGCGAGTCGTCGCAGGCGACCTTGGAGAGCAGCATCCAGGACTGGGCGGTGAAGATCGCCGCCTTGAACGTACGGATGTCGCCGTTCGCGTCCGTCACCGTGATGCCGTTGCCCGCGGTGCGGTTCAGCCGGGTCACGGCAGGACGCGGGGCGCCGTCGTGCAGTGTCGACAGCGAGGTGCCGTACGCCCAGTGGACGATCTTCTCCGGCTCGCGCTCCCACAGGCGCAGCGGAAGCTGCTGGGAGCCGCCGACGATGCCGCGGTGGTGGTCGTCGGCCTCGGTGTAGACGACGCGCAGGATCTCCAGGATGGAGTTCGGGAAGTCGGTGTCCCAGCCGCCGGTGCCGAAGCCGACCTGGCCGAAGATCTCGCGGTGCCGGAAGGACTTGAAGGACTCCGACTCGCAGAGGAAGCCGTAGAAGGTCTGGTTGTCGAGCTTCTCGACCAGCTTCGACCAGATCTCCCGGATGCGCGGCACATCGCGCTCCCGCATGGCCTGGTTCATGTCGGAGAAGTCGGCGCCGTCCTCGAGACAGGCGTTCCAGGCGTTCATCACGTCGCGGTAGACCTGCGGCAGGTCGTCGACGGAGGTCGCGTAGTGCGACTCGCCCTTGAGGTCGACGACCGTGGACGGCGTGGACTCCGCGAGGGGGTTGGGGAACGGCCGGGTCTCGAGGTCCACCAGATCGATGTAGTGCTGGAGGGCGGTGGAGGACGGCGGGAAGCGCATCGCGCCCATCTCGGCGGTGAGCGAGGGGTCGCAGCCCTCGAAGCCGACCGTGCGCAGCCGGCCGCCGATCTCGTCGGCCTCGTACACGACGGGCTTGAGGCCCATCTTCATCAGCTCGTACGCGGCCACGATGCCGGAGAGTCCGCCGCCGATGACGGCGACCTCGGTGCCGTGCTCGGTCGCGGGTATCTGCCCGAGGCCCGCGGGGTGCGCGAGGAAGTCGTCGTAGGCGTAGGGGAAGTCCGGGCCGAACATGGTGATCGGCGGCTGCTGCACGTCTGCGTGCTGGACGGCGGTGGGCACGGTGGACGTCATGGGGTACGGACTCCTTGCGCGAAAACTGGTGAGGGGGAGGCTTGTCGGACCGGGCCGAAGATCAGATGAGGGACCCGTAGAGACCGGGGCGACGGTCCTTCAGATACGGGTTCGTCTCGCGTGAGGCCGCGAGGAGGACGGGGTCGGCGTCCGCCAGGACCAGTTCCTCGCCGCGGCCCGCACGGGCCCGGGCGACTCCGTCGGGCGAGGCCAGCGTGGACAGTCCGACGAACTCGAACTCCCCTTCAGGCCCGGTGCGGTTGACGTAGGCCACGTACATCTGGTTCTCGAAGGCGCGCACCGGGACGACGGATTCGGCGACGAACTGGAACGGGTGCATCTGCGCTGTCGGCACGAGCAGCAGGTCGGTGCCGGCCAGGGCGTGCGCGCGGACGTTCTCCGGGAACTCGACGTCGTAGCAGATCATGAGGCCGACCCGGAGGCCGTTCAGTTCCGCCTGCACGACGGGCTGGTCGCCGGGCGTGAAGTGGTCGTGCTCGAAGCAGCCGAAGAGGTGGGTCTTGCGGTAGTTCGCGAGCCGGGTGCCGTCGGCGGAGATCAGCTGCGCGGAGTTGAAGACCCTCGCCCCGGCGTCGGCCGTGGAGTGCTCGCCCTCGCCTCGTCCGGCCTCGCGTTCGGGGTAGCCGTAGGCGACGGCCACGCCGTGCCGGGTGGCGATCTCCGCCACCGCGTCGGCGGAGTCGCCGTCCGCGGGCTCGGCGAGGCGCGCGATGTCGTCACCGATGGCGTAGCCGGTCAGGAACATCTCCGGCGTCACGATCAGCCCGGCGCCCGCCGCGGCGGCACGGCTCGCGGCCTCGTCGAGCACCTTGAGGTTCTCGACGATCGAGCCGGGGCGGCCGGAGCTCTGGAGCAGGGCTGTGCGCATGCGGGTTCTCCACCGGTACGAGGGGGATTCGGGGGCTCGATAGACGGTACGGTCGGGCGGCTCGGGGGGACAAGAAGGACCCGTTGCGCGCCACCGAACGATTCATTGCGTGCGCCCTGCCCCCGGCGGCGATTCGTTGCGCACCTCGCCGCGCACCCCGGTCTTGGCCCCGACCCCCTGGAGACGCAGGTCACAGACTGGTTTCGCGCCCCGGGACGGAGAGGTCGCGGAGACGACTCGGAGACCGACCGGGGAGGACACGAAGACGAACCGGAATCGGACCGGGGAGGTACGGGGGCGGCCCGGACTCGGACCGGAGACAGGGCGACACGTGGGAATTCCAGCCGGTCCCGTCCGGCGTCCGGAGGCTGGTGGTCCGGAGGCTGGTGGTCCGGCGTCCGGTGGTTCGGCGGCCGGTGGTTCGGCGGCCGGTGGTTCGGCGGCCGGTGGCCGGCGGTCCGGTGGCCGGCGGTCCGGTGGCCGGCGGTCCGGCGTCCGGCGTCCGGCGGTCCGGCGTCCGATAGCCGGCGGCCGGTAGCCGGTGGCCGGCGGTCCGGTGGCCGGCGGTCCGGCGTCCGGCGTCCGATAGCCGGCGGCCGGTAGCCGGTGGTCCGGTGGCCGGAGGCTGGTGGCCGGCGGTCCGGTGGCCGGTGGTCCGGCGGCCGGTAGCCGGTGGTCAGGCGTCCGGTCGTCCGGCGTCCGGTCGTCCGGTGGTCGGCGGCCGGCGATCCGGCGGCCGGTGGCGGGTGGCCGGCGGCCGGTAGCCGGTGGCCCGGCCTCCGGTGGCCGGCGATCCGGCGGCCGGCGGTCCGGGCGTTCCGACTCCCGCGTCCAGCCCTCCGGGCGGCCCGACCCCGCATCCAGCCCCCCGGACGGTCCGCCCCCCGGCGGCCCGACCTCGCATCCGGCCCCCAGACGGGCGCTCACAGCTCGCGCAGCCGCTCCACGATCTCGCGCAGCAGTTCAGGGTCGGCCGCCGGACCGCCGGGCGGCGGCCGGTACGGCTCGTCGATGCGCAGCAGACCGGCCTCGGCCAGATCGCCGAGCAGGACGCGTACGACGGTCAGCGGCAGGTCGGCGTCCGCGGCGAGCTCGACGACCGGCCGGGGTGCGCGGCGGGCCAGGTCGAGCAGGGCCGCCGCGGCATGATCGACACCGGGCTGCCCGGCCTCCGTCTCCAGGACCGTGACCTGCGACATCAGATCGATGACGTGCCGGTCCGAGGGCCGGGTCCGGCCCCCGGTGACGGTGTAGGGCCGCACCATCGGCCCGGTCTCGTCCTCGTACCAGTGATCGTCGGTCACGGGCGGATCAGTGGCCCGCGGGGTCAGCCGCCGAACGTACGGCGGCGGCCATGTGGCGGCCGACGCGGCGGACGAGCAGTTCCATCTCATGGGCGAGCTGTCCGACGTCCGTCTGGACCTCGCTGAGCACGGCCAGCCGGCTCCCGTCACCCGCCGGGGTGATGAAGAGGTAGGCGTCGTCGAGCATCACCATGGTCTGGCGCACCCCGCCCGCGGCGAAGCGTTCGCCCGCCGAACGGGCGAGGCTGTGGAAGCCGGAGCAGACGGCGGCGAGGTGTTCGATGTCCCGTCTACCCATGCCCTCCGAGCAGCTCAGCGGCAGTCCGTCGGCAGTTAGGAGCACGGCCTGGCGGACATGGTCGGTCCTGGCAACCAGGTCGTCGAGCAGCCACCCGAGATCGGTGCCGGGCCGGTCGGAGTCGCCCCCGGACTCGGAGGCACCCGCCGGTTCCGGGTGCCGGCCCTCAAGGGTCTGGGCAGGGTGCTCTGGGAGCTGGTCAGGGCGCATCGTCGGCGTCCGTCCCTTCCTCGGTGTCGGTTCGCTGCGCGGGGCCGGGCCGCGCGGCGCCGGACCCGCTGGTGCCCGGCTGCGTGGGCAGGCCCTTGCGGCCGCGGTCGAGGCCGCGCTGGAAGGCCCCGAAGACCGCGCGCATCTCCTCCGGAGTGACCTCGCGCTCCGGCGTCTCGTCTGCCACTGGAGCCGCGGTGCGCAGCTCGGGGGCGAGGGCCCGCTGGCGGACCCGGGTGGGCAGCTCGGGCGGGGCCGGGACCGAAGTGTCCTGCGACACGGGGCCGGCCTCCTCCCGCCGCGTCTTGCGCTGCTCCGGGAGGACCACGGTGCCCGTCCGTGAGGGGAGCCCCACCGGGGCCGAATCCGCCCCGACCGCCGAGCGCGCCGATTCCACCGGCGCGAGAACCGCCTCCGGCAACAGCACCACCGCCGTCGTGCCGCCGTACGGGGAGCGGCACAGCGTGACCTTGATGCCGTGCCGTGCGGCGAGCCGGCCCACCACGTACAGGCCGAGCCGGTCGTGCCGGGTCGGGTCGAAGTCGTCCGGCGTGGTGAGGGTGCGCTGGGCCTCCTCGATCTGTTCGGGCGCGAGACCGAGACCCCGGTCGTCGATCTCCAGGACGAACCCGCTCCCGGCCCGCCCGGTGCGCAGGGTGACCTGGGTGCGGGGCGGCGAGAACACGGTGGCGTTCTCGACGAGTTCGGCGATCAGATGGACGACGTCGGCGACGGCGTCCGCCGCGACGCCCACCTCGGGCATCGGGGGGACCACCACACGGGTGTAGTGCTCGATCTCGCTCACCGCGGAGGACACCACCTCCGCGACGGGCACCGGCCGCCGCCAACGGCGGCCCGGGGCCGAGCCGGAGAGGATGATCAGACTCTCCGCGTGGCGCCGCATGCGCGTGGTGAGGTGATCGATCCGGAACAGGTCGTCCAGGATGTCCGGGTCGTCGGTGCGCCGCTCCAGCGTGTCGACGAGTTTGAGCTGGCGGTGCACCAGCGCCTGGTTGCGGCGGGCGATGTTCAGGAGCACCGCGAACAGCCCGCGGCGCAGGGTGGCTTGCTTGACGGCGGCCTCGACGGCGGCGAGCCGGGCGGTGTTGAAGGACCGGCCGACCTGACCGATCTCGTCGACCACCGCCTCCACGTCGGCCAGGGGCGGCGCCTCGGCGGCGGCGTCGACCTCGTCACCGGCGCTCAACCGCTCCATGACGTGCGGAAGCTGACGGTTGGTCAACAGGTCGGCGGCATCCCTCAGCGACTCCAGGCGGCGCGAGATGCGCCGGGCGCCGCGCACCGCGAACCACAGGGACAGTCCCACGGCGGCCAGTCCGAGCACGCCGACGATGGCGGCCTTGCCCAGCTCCTGGTAGGCGAACGACCGTCCGCGCGCGGCGGAGTTGATCGCCGACCGGGTGCACAGCCGCATGTACCGCTTGACGGCACGGTCGGTGGTGGTGCGCCAGGAGCCGGCCGCGACGGCCTCGCCCGCGCGCTGCGCGCCTGCCCGCAGCAGGGCGTCCTCGTCCCGGGTCAGCTCCTTGTGCAGGTCCTCGCGCTGGAAGGCCTCGAAAAGGGCGCGTGAGTCGGCCGGCAGGTCGGGCACGTAGGTCCGCTCGAAGACCCGGCGGTCCTCGATGGTCGCGGTGAGGGTGTCGTACTGGCGGTCGGTGAGCGTTCCGGCGGCCCGTGCACCGGCGACGAGCGCGTCCTCGCGCGACACGAACTCCCGCACCCGTACCAGCTCTACGACGACCTGTGCCTCACGGGCCAGTTGTCCCGCCTGGAGCGCCGTGAGCGCGGACTCGACGTCGAAGCCCGGTTCCACCAGGGCGCTGTATTCGGCCACGGCCCGGTCCCAGGTGACGGAGCGGGACAGCACCCGGCCGCGCAGCCCTTCCAGCCCGTCGGCGGAGTGGAGCATGGCGTCGACCGCCTGCCGCTGATGGCCGGAGAGCCGGCTTCGGTCCCCGTTCCGCACCACCGTGCGCAGCGCGGTCACGGCGCGGTCGGTACGGCGTTCCTGGGCCAGCAGGTCGGCGCCCGCCTTCGTCCCGTTCGCCGCGCCCAAGTACGCGGCGGCGAGGCGCCGTTCGATCTGGATCTGGCCGATCGCCGTGTCGACCGGCGTGCCGAAGGTGTTGTAGACACCCTGGAGGCGGACGAGCGCGCGCAGTTCGCCGGTGACGGACACCATGGCGAAACTCCACAGTGTCATGAGGGCGATCACCGGAGCGATCGAGAGGGCCACGATCCGCGAACGGACCGTGGACGGACGACCGAAGGGCCAGCGCATGGTCTCCCCAGGACGACAGGACGGTCGGGTGGCCGGGTGACGGTCGGTAACCCATCGGGTGTTACTCGCGGGTAGCGATCGCGGCTCAAACTAGTGGATGGCGAGCCCGGACCGCAATGGTCCGGACTGACTCACCGTTCAACTCTTACGGCACGCCACCTCCCGGTCCTTCTCGTCATTCTCCGGGCACGGCGAAGACGGTGACGACCGCCGCGTGGTCGGAGGGCCAGTCGTTGCCCGCGACCTCGGGCCAGGGACGCGGGGTGCCGCTGACCAGGGTGCGGGAGTCGAGAACGGTCAGGCCCCGGTGCAGGACGAAGTCGATCCGGTCCTGCGGTTCGGGGCGCCCGCTGCCGTCCTCGTGCTCGGCGTGGACGGGCGACCAGGTGTGTCCGGGATCCCGTACCGGGTCGGGGTGGGCCTCGCGGTAGGAGTCGCGCAGGCCCGCCTCCTCGGCGGCCCGCGTCACCGGCCAGGCGACATCCGGCCAGTCCAGGTGCGAGGGCACGTTGAAGTCGCCGGTCAGGACGACCGGAACGGACGCCTCGGAGGTGTCGGCGATCCGCCGCAGGATCTCCCGCATCCGGGCGAGCCGCCCGCTCTCGTGCGCGATCAGTTCGGCCGTCGGAAGTCCGTCGAAGCGAGCCTCGTACGGGCCGTACGGCGCGCAGTCGAGGTGGACGCTCCAGACGTCCACCCGCTGCCCGCCGTCCAGTTCGATCCGGACGCCGGTCCCCCCGTAGAAACCGACGTCCGGGTCGCCGAGCCCGGCGACGATCGGGTGGCGGCTGATGACGCCGAGGTTGTCGCCCGCCCGGTGATGGTGCCAGCCGAGGGCGTCGGCGAGTTCCCGAGCCGCGTTCCCGTACGTCTCCTGGAGGCCGACCACGTCCGCGCCCGTCTCGGCGATGACCTTGAGCTGCTTCTCGCGGTACCCGTCCACCTTGGTGCCGCCGAACCAGAGGTTCCAGCTCATCACCCGCAGCTCGCCCGGGGCGACCATGGCGCGCAGCCGGGCCGGGGACACGCCCTCCAGGCTGCCGAGCACGGTACGGCCGGCCGCGGGCGCGATCGGCGCGAGCGAGGGCACGGCGAGGACGGCGCAGCCCGCCGACTCGGCGGAGGTGACACCGGTCTGGGTGTCCTCGACCGCGACGCAGGCGGCGGGGTCGACGCCGAGAGCGCGGCAGGCGGCGAGGTAGGGGTCGGGGGCGGGCTTGGTGCGTTCGGTGTCGTCGGCGGTGACGGAGACGGCGAAGCGTTCGGCGCCGAGCGCCTCCAGGACCGTGTCGGCGACCGCCCGCGGGGAGGCGGTCACCAGGGCGGTGGGCACGCCTTCGCGGGCGAGCGCGTCGAGCAGTTCCCTCGCCCCGGGGCGGGGCACGATGCCCGTACGGACCCGGTCCGCGAACTGCTGGTGCAGCTCGGCGGCGATCCCCTCCCCCGGTGCGCCGGTGACCCCGGCCAGCCAGGCGGCGGTGTACTCGACGGGCCGCCCGAGCACCTGCGGCTGGTCGGCCCCCGTCAGCACATGCCCGAACCCGTCGGCCACCTGCTCCACCGCCTCCCACCACAGCCGCTCGGTGTCCACGAGCGTGCCGTCCATGTCGAACAGAACGGCCTGGAGAGGAAGTCGGGCGGTGGTGCGGTGGGTCACGGTGTTCTCTTTCTTCGGTGGGGGTGAGTGGGGGGCTGAGTGGGGGACTGAGCGGGTCGGCGGGGTGGTCAGGGTCGGATGTGGTCCGCAGGCCGGGGTCGCCGCGGGCGGTGCGGGACCGGAGTTCCGCAGGGCTGCCGGGCGGGGCAGCCCCGACCGTTCGATGCCGACCTGACGGCGTGGCACGCGGGCACGGCCCCCGGAACGCCGCCTGCCCGGACCCAGCGGCACCGCGGGCTGCCGGGCCGCACGCCCCGCCGACCGTTTCGGGGACCTTCCGGAGTACGGCGCCCCGTGCCGTGCCCGACGCGTCCGACCGTCGCGCGGGGCCCGGCACCGGCATCGGCATCGGCACCGACGCCAAGCCCAACGCCGTGTAATGCGGGGACCGCCCACGGAGTGGGCCGAAGTCGCGTGATGCGGGTTCCGCCCTCGGCGTGGGTCGCGACGGCACCCTCCTCACGGACACCGGCGCCGGTCCTCGCATGCCGCGCCCTCGGCCGCCGCCCCGCCGCGGTACCCGAGGCTCGCCCCACGCCCGCCGCAGTACCCGAGCAGCCCGCCCCGCCCCCCGCGCGGGGCGGGCTGCTCGGCGACCTCGGGCGGGCGGTGCCGGTCGCTCCTCAGCTCGTGCGCTCGGCGACCAGGACCGGACGGTCCGGGAGGGTGACGGTCACGGCAGCGCCCGAGGTCAGCGTCGCGGCCTCGTGCGTGGGCAGGTCGGCCTTGACCTCGGTGCCGTCGGCGAGCCGCGCGGTCACGCGGGTGGCCGCGCCGAGGAACGCGGTGGCCACGACCCTGGCGTCCCCCGCGTCGTCGGCGCTCACCCGAACCGCCTCGGGCCGTACCAGTACATCCACCTCCCCCGCGGCGGGCGCGTCCCCGTCCACCGGCAACCGTCGGCCGAGGACTTCGACCCTGTCGCCGTCGAGGGTCCCCGGAATCCGGCTCATCGTGCCCACGAACTCGGCGACGAAGGCGGTGGCGGGACGCCCGTACAACTCGGCGGGCGAAGCGCACTGTTCGAGCCGGCCGGCCCGCATCACCGCGACCCGGTCCGCCATCGACAACGCCTCTTCCTGGTCGTGGGTCACGAACAGGGTGGTGATGCCGAGTTCCAGCTGGAGCCGGCGGATCTCCTCGCGCAGCGAGAGCCGCACCTTGGCGTCCAGCGCGGACAGCGGCTCGTCCAGCAGCAGGACGCGGGGCCGCAGGGCGAGCGCGCGGGCCAGCGCGACGCGCTGCTGCTGGCCGCCGGAGAGCTCGTGCGGGAACCGCTCACCCTTGTCCCCGAGGCCCACGAGATCGAGCAACTCGGCCGCGCGGGAGCGCCGTTCGGCCGTACGCACCTTGCGCATCCGCAGTCCGAAGGCCACGTTGTCCAGGGCGCTCAGATGCGGGAAGAGGCTGTACGACTGGAAGACCATCCCGGCGTCGCGGCGGTGTGCCGGAACCCGGGTGATGTCCTCGCCGTCGACCAGCACCTCACCGGAATCGGGATGTTCGAATCCGGCGAGCATCCGCAGCGCGGTGGTCTTGCCGCAGCCGGAGGGGCCGAGCAGGGCGAGGAGTTCACCGGGACGGACGGTGAGGTCCAGGCCGTCGAGGGCGACGGTCGGGCCGAACTCCCGCCGGAGCCCCCGGAATTCGACGGTGGCGGCCTTGTCGAGCGTGGCGACTGTCATGGTTCATCCCCGGGAGGCGGAAGCGGTACGGGAGCGGCCGCCGAAGACGGCGAGCGCGAGGAGCAGGGCCCAGGTGAGGAACAGGCTGAGCACGGAGACGGCGACGGACATCTGGGCCTGCGAGCCGCCGACGTTGTAGATCCACACGGCGAAGGGCTGGTAGCCGAGCAGGCGCGCGACCGTGAACTCGCCGAGCACCAGGGCCAGGGTGAGGAAGGAGGCGTTGAGCAGCGCGCCGCGCAGATTGGGCAGCACCGCGCGCAGGAGCGCCTGCGGCCGGCTCGCGCCGCAGCTGCGGGCCGCCTCGACGAGAGTGCGCACGTCGACGGCGCGCAGTCCCGCGTCCAGGGCCCGGTACACGAACGGCAGCGCCATCACGACGTACGCGAGGACGAGGACGACCGGGAAGCCCGGGTCCTGGATCGCCACGAAGGTCTGGAACAGCGGGGTGCGTGAAAGGTGGTCGGGCCCCCACTTCAGGACGGTGGCGATCCCGGCGACGAACGCGATCGGCGGGACGACCAGCGGCAGTGAGCACACCACCTCGACGACCGGCCGCAGCCGGGGCGAGCCGAGCCGCAGCGCGACCGTGGCGGGCACCATCAGGAGCAGCACCACGACGATGGTCGCGACGGCGAGTTCCAGCGAGAGCAGCAGGCTGGAGACGAATCCGTCGGCGGACACGATCTGGCTGTAGGCGTCGAACGTGACGCCCTGCCCCGGCACATCGACCGTGAAGATCACGGACGCGGCCATGGGCACCAGGAAGTACAGCGCGGCGAGGGCGAGGACCACCCAGCGCCACAGGTTCAGGCGAGCCATCGCGCGCTCCGTCGTTGCAGGGGCAGGTACACGGCCATGACCAGGCCCGCGATGAGGACCATGTCGAGGCTGAGGGCGAGCGCCACGTTCTCCTGGCCGACCAGCACGTTGCCGGAGATGGCGTCGGCGATCTGCAGGGTGACCAGCGGCACCGCGCTGCCCACCATGGCGGCGGCGGTGGCGTACGCGGCGAAGGCGCTGCCGAAGAGGAGCACGAGTCCGCCGAGGAGCGAGGGCGCGAGGACGGGCAGCGCCACGTGCCGCCAGTACTGGACGGAGGTGGCGCCGTTGTTCTGCGCCGCCTCGCGCCACTGGGAGCGCAGGCCGTCGAGGGCGGGCGTGATGGTGAGGACCATGAGCGGGATCAGGAAGTACAGGTAGACGACGACCAGGCCCCAGAAGCTGTAGAGGTTCCAGCCCTTGTCGGTGAGGCTCAAGTGCCGTGTCAGTACACCGGAGTTGCCGAGGGTGGCGACGAAGGCGAAGGCCAGCGGGACGCCGCCGAAGTTGGCGAGGACCCCGGAGGCGGTGAGCACGGCCTCGCGCAGCGCGCGGAAGCGGGAGGTGACCACGGCCTGGGCGAGCGGCAGTCCGAGGACGGTCGCGAGGCCCGCGGAGACGGCGGACAGCTTGACACTGCCGATCAGTGCGGTCAGGTACGCGCCCTGGAACGAGCCGGTCAGGTTGGCCGTGGTGTACGAACTGGCGCCGGTGGTCTGGTCCTTGACCGTGAAAGCGCCGTTGAGCATGGCGAGCGCGGGGACGCCGAAGGAGATCGCCACGAAGACGAGCAGCGGGAGGACGGCGAGCCGGCCGGTGGCGCGGCGGCGCCGCCGCTGCTGGTGGGCAGCGGCGGGCGCCACGTCGGCCGGGGCCTCGGTGATAGCGGTGGTCATCCGGAGACGGCCTTGCCCCAGCCCTGGCCGAGCACGGTCTTGGCCTTGCTCTGCTGGTCCTCGGTCGGGAAGCTCGGGGTACCGGTGACCGCGGGGAGCTTCGCGGCGGCGGTCTTGTCGAGCGTGCCGGCCTTCTCCATCGCGGGCATCAGGACCGGGCGGGCGTACCCCTTGAGCCAGAGGTTCTGGCCCTCGGCGCTGTAGAGGTACTCCTGCCACAGTCGGGCGGCCGCCGGGTGCGGGGCGTCCTTGTTGACGGCCTGGGAGTAGTACTGGGCGTACTGGCCGTCGGAGGGGATGGCGACCTTCCAGTCGACGCCCTTGGACTTGAACTCGTCGGCGTAACCGGCGTTCAGGTAGTCCCAGTCGATGCTGATGGGCGTCTCGCCCTTCTCGACGGTGGCCGGGGTCGACTCGACGGGCGTGTAGTTGCCGTTCTTCTTCAGCTTGGCGAAGAAGTCGAGGCCGGGCTGGATGTCGTCGAAGGAGCCGCCGCTCGCCAGCGAGGCCGCGTACACGCCGCCGAAGGCCGAACCGGACTTGGTGGGGTTGCCGTTGAGCGCGACCTGGCCCTTGTACTGCGGCTTGAGCAGGTCCTTGAAGGTCGTCGGGCACTCCTTGACCTTCTTGGCGTCGCAGCCGATGGATATGTAGCCGCCGTAGTCGTTGAACCAGCGGCCGGCCGCGTCCTTCTGCCCCTCGGGGAGGTCACCGAAGGCGGTCACCTTGTACGGGGCGAGCAGCCCCTGCTGGGCCGCGCTCAGTGCGAAGGAGCTGCCGAGGTCGAGGACGTCGGGGGCGCGGTCCTGGCCCTTGCGCGAGGTGACGGCGTTGATCTCGTCCTGGCTGGTGCCGTCCGGGCTCTCGACGTCGATCTTGATGCCGTACTTCTTGGTGAAGCCGTCGATGAGGGCGCCGTAGTTGGCCCAGTCGCGGGGAAGGGCGATCGCGTGCAGCGTGCCCTCCTTCTTGGCCGCCTTGACCAGGGCGTCGAGACCGCCGAAGTCCGCGGCGGAGGTCGCGGTGGCCGCGCTCTTGCCGTCGGCGGTGGTCGCCTTGTCGTCGGGAGCGGCGCCGCAGGCGCTCAGGGTGAGGGCTGCGGCGACGGCGAGGCCGCCGGTGAGGAGGGCGGTCCTCGGCAGGAACACGGTCACGGTCTCTCCAGGGTGACGCACGAGGGTGGGGTGGTACGGAGAACTTGTCTGAACAAGTTGGCCCCAGTAGGCCCGCCGATGGTGTCTTGTTCGTAAACTTTGGTGAAACCGTGACCCCCTATTCCCTGCACAATCCCGGCCGACACGGATCACGGTCCGATGTCGATTAGGCTGATCAGGCTGTACACAGTGGTCGAATCAGAGGGGAAGAATGGCGGCGCGACACGAGGAGATCGCCGAGGAGCTGCGGCGGGCGATCGACCGCGAGGAGTACACCGTGGGCAGTCTGCTGCCGGCGGAGACCGACCTCGCGGCCCACTACGGAGTCTCGCGCGGCACGGTCCGCCAGGCCGTCGCGGCCCTGACCGCCGAGGGGCTCATCGGGTCGCGCCAGGGCGCCCGCCGCGTGGTCCTCGCCGGCCGCCGCAGCCAGAGCTTCGCCGAGCTGCGCAGCTTTGCCCAGTGGGCGCGCGCGATGGGGCGCGAGGCGACGGGACACGTGGTGTCGCAGGAGTACCGCCCGGCGACGGCGGAGGACGCCGTCCGTCTCCAACTCCGGGAGAAGGAACCGGTGTTGCACGTGTTGCGGGTCCGCGGCCTGGACGGCGAGCCGGTCCTGCTGGAGCGCACGGTGTACGCGGACTGGATCTCCGCCGCCGTGGCGTCGATCGAGCCCGAGTGCCCCTCCGTCACCCAGCGGCTCTTCGAGGACACCGGCCTGGTCTTCGCGTACGGCGAGCACGTCATCGACGCCGTCGCGGCGGGCGCCCAGGACGCGGACCTCCTAGGAGTCCGCCGCACCAGCCCCCTGCTGCGCGTCCGCCGCGTCACCACCACCCGCGAGGGCCGCCCGGTGGAATGGTCCGACGACCGCTACCGCTCGGACGCGGTGAGCTTCAGCGTCCACAACTCGATAGGCAACAACGCCCTGGCAAGAAAAACGGCGGAGTAGCGGTCCGCTCCGGGCGCGGGAGCGCCCGTCGGGGGCGCGGGGAACTGCGCGCCCAGCCGCAACAATCCCGCAGCCGCGCAGAGGCAGGACCCCCACCCCCTGGGGCGCACCAGCCCTTATGGGGGCGCCGACTACGTAGGCGACCCCGAGGAAAACCTCCGCAGCAGCGGCGAAAGCACGAGAACGGACTTCGTCCGCTCCACGAACGGCTCCCCCGCGATCCGTTCGAGCACCCGCTCGAAGTGCCGCATGTCCGAGGCGAAGACCTGCACCAGCGCGTCCGCCTCCCCGGTGACGGTGGAGGCGGCCACGACTTCCTGATAGCGCTCCAGACCGCGCTGGATGGTCTCCGGCGAGGTGTTCCGCCGGCAGTAGATCTCGACGAAGCCCTCGGTCTCCCAGCCGAGCGCCGCCGGGTCCACCCGCACGGTGAACCCGGTGATGGCCCCGGTGGCCCGCAGCCTGTCGACCCGCCGCTTCACGGCGGGCGCGGACAGGCCGACCAGTTGCCCGATGTCCGCGTAGGAGCGACGGGCGTCCTCGGCGAGGGCGTGCACGATGCGTTCGTCGAGATCGTTCAGCACTGCGGGTGGTTCACTTTTCTGCGAGGGGTTCTACGGGTTGCTCGGCGACGGGTTCCGCGGTCGCCATCCGGGACCGGCGGTAGCCGTAACTGAAGTAGAACACGAGCCCGACGGCCATCCAGACGCCGAAGACGACCCAGGTGACGGCGGAGAGACTGGCCATCATCCACACGCACAGCAGGAAGCCGATCGCGGGCAGCACCGGCGCGAGCGGAACCCGGAAAGTGCGGCGCATGGCCGGGCGCGTCCGGCGCAGCACGACGACCGCGACATTGACCAGCGCGAAGGCGAAGAGCGTGCCGATGCTGGTGGCGTCGGCGAGCTGACCGAGCGGGATCGCGGCGGCGAGGACACCGCAGAACAGCGAGACGATCACCGTGTTGGCGCGGGGCGTGCCGGTCTTCGGGTGGACCTTGGCGAACACCTTGGGCACCAGGCCGTCCCGGCCCATCGCGAACAGGATGCGGGTCTGGCCGTACAGCACGGTCAGCACGACACTCGCGATGGCGATGACCGCGCAGGCCGCCAGCAGCGTGGCCCAGAAGGTCTGCCCGGTGACGTCCTTCATGATCCCGGCGAGCGCGGCCTCCGAGTCGTTGAACTGCCGCCAGGGCTTCGCGCCGACGGCGACAGCGGCGACGAGGACGTACAGGGCGGTCACGATGACCAGCGAGAGCATGATCGCGCGCGGCAGGTCGCGCTGCGGGTCCTTGGCCTCCTCACCGGCGGTGGAGGCGGCGTCGAAGCCGATGTAGGAGAAGAACAGGGTGGCGCCGGCGGCGCTGACGCCCGCCATGCCGAGCGGCATGAAGTGGTCGTAGTTGCCGGAGCGGAAGCCCTGGACGCCGATCGCGCAGAACAGCACCAGCGCGGCGATCTTCACGGCCACCATGATGGTGTTGGCGCGCGCGGACTCCCGCGCTCCGCCGAGCAGGAACGCCATCGCGAGCATCACCACGATGAGCGCGGGCAGGTTGAAGATGCCTCCGTCACCGGGCGGCGCGGACAGTGCGTCCGGAATGGTGACGCCGATGGTGCCGTCGAGCAGTTCGTTCAGGTACTCGCCCCAGCCGACCGCGACGGCCGCGACCGAGACGCCGTACTCCAGGACCAGGCACCAGCCGCAGATCCAGGCGATCAGCTCGCCCATCGTTGCGTACGCGTACGAGTACGAGGATCCGGCGACCGGGATGGTGCCGGCCAGTTCGGCGTAGGAGAGGGCGGAGAAGAGCGCCGTGAGGCCGGCGATCACGAAGGCCAGGGTGACCGCGGGCCCGGCCTTGGGGACGGCCTGGCCGAGGACGACGAAGATGCCGGTGCCGAGCGTGGCACCGATGCTGATCATGGTGAGCTGCCACAGGCCGAGGGAGCGCCGCAGCGAGCCCCCCTCGCCCTGGCCGCCTTCCTCCACCAGGCGTTCCACCGGCTTGCGGCGCATGAGACGCGCGCCGAGACCCGGGGACGGTGGGGCGGACGTGGATCGGGACTGCGGGGGTGCGCCTTGGTCGAGCACGCGCTGGCTCCTTCATCGCTGCCGGTCGAAAAAAGGCGGGGACCGGCGGCACCCCTGACAGGAGGGACCCACCGAGCGGGGTCCCCGCCACGCCTGTGTACAGCGCTTGACCCTATGAGTCCGGGCTTCACGGGCGTAATGCAGCAACCTTGCGCATCTCCGCAAGATCGTTGCGTTCATCGCATCCCGGCGCATGTTCGTTGCGCGGCGCCTTTCGATGGTTGCGCAAGGCGCCTTTCCAGCGGATGACGAGGCCGTGGAGACAGCCGAGTTGACAGGGCGTCAGCTCTCGTCCGGCTCCCCCGCCACGGCCCGCGCCCGCGCCACGTCCTCATCGTCGAAGCCCAGCCGGCCGGGCTGTCCGTACACCGCCGCCTGGGCGTCGATCCAGCGCGTGTGGGCCTCCCAGGCGGCCTGCTTGCTGGTACCGAGAGCCGCGCCGATCTGGGACCAGGAGGCGCCTGACTCACGGGCGGCGCGCACGGTGAGCTGACGGCCGTACGCCGCCTTTTGCGCGACCACCTCGCTGAGCGCGAGCAGTTCCAGGAGTCCGGCACGGTCGAGCGCCTCCGCGTCGCTCCTGGCCCCGGCCAGCGAGTCGCGTACGCGCAGCTCGTCCAGCCGGGCCACGGCGGTCAGCAGGGTGTACTGCGCCTCGATGCTGTGCGGTGTCGTCGCCATGCCTCCAGCGTCACGTCAAGCAGGCTTGACGTCAAGAAGGCCTGACGCAATCGGGCCGCGGGCCACACACACCGGAGGCCGCCCACACGTACGGCCCCTGTTCACGAGTGGGGACACGCGTACGGCCCCTGCTCCCGGGAGGGGAACAGGGGCCGTGCGGGGAACAGGGGCGGGTCAGCTCCAGCTGGCGTGCAGGGGCTTGCCCTCGGCGTAGCCGGCCGCGCTCTGGATACCGACGATCGCCTTCTCGGCGAACTCCTCCAGGGAGTTCGCGCCCGCGTAGGTGCAGGAGGAACGGACGCCGGCGATGACCGAGTCGATCAGGTCCTCGACGCCCGGACGGGACGGGTCGAGGAACATCCGCGAGGTGGAGATGCCCTCCTCGAACAGCGCCTTGCGGGCCCGGTCGTACGCGGACTCCTCGCTAGTGCGGTTCTTGACGGCACGCGCGGACGCCATGCCGAACGACTCCTTGTACAGATGTCCGTCGGCGTCCTGCTGAAGGTCGCCCGGGGACTCGTACGTGCCGGCGAACCAGGAGCCGATCATGACGTTGGAGGCACCGGCGGCCAGCGCCATCGCCACGTCACGCGGGTGGCGGACTCCGCCGTCGGCCCACACGTGCTTGCCGTACTTCTTGGCCTCGGCCGCGCACTCCAGGACGGCGGAGAACTGCGGCCGGCCGACGCCGGTCATCATGCGGGTGGTGCACATGGCGCCGGGGCCGACGCCGACCTTGATGATGTCGGCGCCCGCGTCGACGAGATCCTTGACGCCCTCGGCGGCGACGATGTTGCCCGCGACGATCGGCACCTGCGGGTCGAGCGCGCGCACCGTCCTGACGGCGCTGATCATCGACTCCTGGTGACCGTGCGCCGTGTCGATGACGAGCGTGTCGACGCCCGAGTCCAGGAGCTGCTTGGCCTTGCCCGCCACATCGCCGTTGATGCCGACGGCGGCGGCGATGCGCAGCCTGCCGCCCGCGTCGGTGGCCGGCGTGTACAGGGTGGCGCGCAGGGCGCCCTTGCGGGTGAGGATGCCGGCCAGCTTGCCGTCCGCGTCCACGGCGGGGGCGTAGCGGCGGTTGGCGCCGTCGAGACGGTTGAACGCCTCGCGGGGCTCGATGTCCGCGTCGAGGAGCAGCAGGTCCCTGGACATGACCTCGGACAGCTGGGTGAAGCGGTCCACGCCGGTGAGGTCGGCGTCGGTGACCACGCCGACCGGACGGCTGTGCTCGTCCACGACGACGCCCGCGTTGTGCGCGCGCTTGGGCAGCAGCGCCAGTGCGTCGGCGACGGTCTGGTGGGGCGCGAGGACGATCGGGGTGTCGAGCACCAGGTGGCGCCCCTTGACCCAGGAGACGACCTCGGTGATGACGTCGATCGGGATGTCCTGCGGAATGACGACAAGGCCCCCGCGGCGGGCGACGGTCTCGGCCATCCGGCGGCCCGCGATCGCCGTCATGTTGGCGACGACGAGCGGGATGGTGGTGCCCGTGCCGTCCGGAGAGCTGAGGTCCACGCCCTGACGCGAGCCGACCGCGGAGCGGCTGGGCACCATGAAGACGTCGTCGTACGTCAGGTCGTACGGGGGCTGGATGTCGTTGAGGAAACGCACGTGCTGCACATCCCAGTCGATCAGAGGTGGCCCCCGGACAGGTCAGCCAGGGGGAAGAGCACGTACTTCATTCTCCCACGACAGCCCCCGTGCGGTCCCCGGACAGATCATCCAGGCTGGTCAGGGGGCAATTGGTCGGATCCTCCAAGGACGAGGACGACCGACAGGGTGGCGTCGAACTGCTGGTAGTGGCCGGAGGCCGACTGAAGGACCTCCTGGGCGGTCTCCCACTCGTCGGGCCGCGTCCGCGCGTAGGGGCGCCAGCCGGTCACCACGAGCAGCCTGCCCGGACTGGCCGGTCCCCAGTCGGGGTCGCCGAGGACGTCGGCGAGCGCGTCCCAGTTCCGCCCGAACCACTCCGGCAGGTCGAGGGCGCGGACACAGCGCTCCATGAAGCCGGACTTGTCGAGGACCCCGGTGAGGTCGAGCTCGGTGACCTGCCACCCGGCCGAGCGGCACACCTCCGCGAGCGGACCGTGCGTCATCTCAGCACCGCCTTGAACGAGTTGTAGTGATCGCCGGTGTAGTAGATCTCGCCGTGCTGTCCGGCGACGACGCGCCGGGCCCCGCGGTCGCGTTCGCCCGGGGTCCGCACCGTGTACTCGTGGTAGTACCCCCTGTCGTGCCCCGGCAGTTCCCGCTCGAAGTTGCCGAAGACGGCGCCGTCCTTGGCGTACGGGAAGGGGCCGCCCCGGTCGATGAGGACGAGGGTCGCACGCGCTTCGGCGGGGAGCGCGGCCGCGGGGACGACCGGCAGGCCACCGGCCCAGGACGGGACCGCCGTGGCACCGCTCGCGGCCGTGGCCGCGGGGTCGCCCGAGCCGGTGGTGCCCGTGGACGAGCAGCCCGTCAGCAGGACCGTCAGACAGACCAGCAGTCCGGCGAACAGAAGGCCCGCGAACGCGCGGGGGGACGGCCGCAGCAGCATGACGTCGATGCTGTCACGGCCGTCCCCCCGCGGCGCGCGCTGGGTGTCGACCTCAGGGCCCGTCCGGGTCCGCCCGGTTCAGCGCCGGACGCGGGGGCGGTCCCGCCGTCATCAGCGCGTCCGCGGCCGCGGTGTCCGTCACCAGACTGGTGACGAGCCCGGACCGCAGCACCGCGTCGATGGCGGCCGCCTTGCGCTGACCGCCCGCTATGGCGACGACCTCGGGGATACGGCGCAGCCGGTCGGCCTCGACCGTGATGCAGCGCTCGCCCAGGTCACGCCCGACCCGCCGGCCCTCGGCGTCGAAGAGGTGCGCGGACATCTCGGCGGCGACACCGAGGGACGCGTAGTGGGCGCGTTCCTCGTCGCTGAGCATGTCGTGCACCGTGGAGATGCCGGGCTCCCAGGAGCCGATGGAGACGCAGGCGACCGTCACCTTGTCGAAGTACTCGAAGGCGCGGGCGATCCCCGTCTGGTTGCGCAGCGCCGCCGCGGTGGCCGCGTCGGGGAGCAGCATCGGCGCGTAGATGGGGTGGGCGTCGCCGCCCGACACCTGCGCGGCACGCCGGACGGCCTCGACGGAGCCGCGCTCGGCGGTCCCGGCGTCGTACACACCCGTCAGCTGCACCACGGTGCACGGCGGGAGCCGGTCCAGGGCAGCCGCCATGTGGATCGTGGACCGGCCCCAGGCGAGGCCGAGCACGTCACCCTCATTCACGAGTTCGCCGAGCAGGTCGGCGGCCACCTCACCGAGGTTCTCCGGGTCGGGCGACTCCTCGGCCTCGGCCGGGGACTCGACGACCACGGCATGCCGCAGGCCGTAGCGGGCACGCAGCGCGTCCGAGCGCTCCGCGTCCAGCTCGGCGGGGACGCGGATCTCGATCCTCACGAGATCCCGTTCGAGAGCGGTCTCCAGGACCCGGGCCACCTTGAAGCGGCTGACACCGAACTCCTCGGCGATCTGGATCTTGGATTTGCCCTCTAGGTAGAAGCGGCGGGCCATGGCCGCCGCCTGGACCAGCTCAGCGGGTCCCATCCGCATGGCTGACCGGCCCGCCGACATACCCGACACGGCGATCTCCTCACTTCTGTTCACACTCTGGATTCGCCGTTCATCCTTGCAGATCCGGCGCACTTGATCCGCCCTGATGGGCGGCGTTCACGTTCCCTTGGCTCAGTGGTCGCACGCCCACGACGCATGGGCAGTCGCCTCCTGCGCCTGGGTGCGCAGTGCACGTACCGCCTGGGCCGGGTCCGCCGCCCCGTACACCGCCGAACCGGCGACGAACACGTCGGCACCCGCCTCCGCGCACCGCTCGATCGTCGACGCCGAGACACCGCCGTCGACCTGGAGCCACAGTTCCAGGCCGTGCTTGCTGATCAACTCGCGCGTGCGGCGGATCTTGGGGAGCATGATGTCAAGAAAAGCCTGGCCGCCAAATCCGGGTTCGACCGTCATGATCAGCAGCATGTCGAGCTCGGGCAGCAGGTCCTCGTACGGCTCGATGGGGGTCGCGGGGTTGAGCGCCATGGAGGCGCGAGCGCCCATGGCCCGGATCTCACGGGCCAGCCGGACGGGCGCGGCGGCCGCCTCCACGTGGAAGGTGACGGAGCCGGCACCCGCTTCCACGTACTGGGGAGCCCACCGATCGGCGTCCTGGATCATCAGATGGCAGTCCAGCGGAATGTCCGTCGCACGGGCCAAAGACTCTACGACCGGCACCCCGAGCGTGAGGTTCGGTACGAAATGGTTGTCCATGACGTCGACATGGAGCCAGTCCGCGCCTTCCACCGCCTTTGCCTCCTCGGCAAGACGGGCGAAGTCGGCGGACAGGATGCTGGGGTTGATCTGCACGGCCATGCCCCAAGACTGCCATGCCCCGGGCCGGTTGCCCGCCTCGGTCCGGACCTGGGTTGTTCCGCGGATGTCGTACGAGCGTCCGGCATGCCATCCTGGGCGGCCCAGCGGCGCTGCGTCCGACCTCGGGGGTGGGCATGAAGCGGCTCGACGCCTGGAAGCGTGCGGCCATCGGGGTCGTGTGCGGACGCCGGTCCAAGTGGCTGGTCCTGGCCCTGTGGCTGCTGGTGCTCGTCTTCGTGGCACCGCTCGGAGCGAAGCTCAGCGACGCCCAGGACAACGACGCCCAGTCCTGGCTGCCGGGCTCGGCCGAGTCCACCCAAGTCCTCGACATCTCGAATGAGTTCCGGCCCGAGCAGATTCCCGCGGTCGTCGTGTACGCGCGCCCGGACGGCCTGACGCCGCAGGACCGGCGGCAGATCGCCGAGGACGTCCAGCAGGTGAAGGCGCTGCGGGAGCACGGCATCCGCGGCGCGGAGACCCGGGGACCGGTCTTCGACCGGCCGGCGGATCCGCGCGCGGCGCAGATCTACATCCCCATCACCATGGACGCGGCCGGCTGGCAGCGGATCGGCCCGGCCGTCGACTCCGTCCGGCACCAGGTGGGCAAGGGCGCCGACGGGCTCTCCGTGCACATCACCGGGCCCGGCGGTACCGCCGCGGACTCCTCCAATGCCTTCAAGGGCATCGACTCGACCCTGCTCTACGCCGCGATGGCCGTCGTCGTCGTGATGCTGCTGATCACCTTCCGCAGCCCGACCCTGCTGTTCGTCCCGCTGCTCGGCGTGGTCGTCGCCCTGTTCACGGCCCAGGCGCTGATCTATCTGCTGGCGAAACACGCCGGTCTGACGGTGAACGGCCAGAGCGCGGGCATTCTCACCGTGCTCGTGTTCGGCGCGGGGACTGACTACGCGTTGCTGCTGGTCGCCCGCTACCGCGAGGAGCTGCGCCGCCACGAGGACCGCCACGAGGCGATGATCCTCGCCATGAACCGGGCCGGTCCGGCCATCCTCGCCTCGGGCGCGACGGTCGTGCTGAGCATGCTGGTGCTCCTGGTCGCCGAGATGAACTCGACGCGGGGCCTCGGCCCGGTCGCGGCCATCGGCGTGGGCGTCGGCCTGCTCACCATGCTCACGCTGTTCCCCGCCCTGCTGCTGGTCTTCGGGCGCTGGATCTTCTGGCCCTCCGTCCCGCACCTCGGCTCGGCCGATCCGACCAAGAGCGGCGTCTGGGCGCGCATGGGCCGCCGGATCGCCCGCCGCCCGCGGACCTTCTGGGTGGCCACGGCGCTGGCGCTCGGGCTGCTGTCCCTCGGCCTGATCCAGCTGCGGGCCGCGGGCATCTCCAACGCCGACCAGTTCACCGGGAAGCCGGACTCGATCGTCGGCCAGCAGGTGTCGGCCCGCTACTTCCCCGCGGGTGACGGGGATCCCCTGGTCATCGTGTCCAACGCGGCCCAGGGCAGGCAGGTCGGTCATGCCGTGGCCGCGGACCCGGGTGTGGTGCAGGCGAGTATCGGTGTGCCGCCGGGCACCGCGCCCGTGCACGACGGCAAGGTGCTGTTCGAGGCGACCACCCGCGCCCCTGCCGACAGCGCGGCGGCGAAGGCCACGGTGGAGCGGGTGCGCGACGCGGTGCACGCCGTGCCCGGCGCCGACGCGAAGGTGGGCGGCGGTTCGGCGGCCCTGCTGGACATGGAGAACGCCCAGACGCACGACAACTACCTGGTCATCCCTCTCGTCCTGGTGGTGGTCCTGCTGGTCCTGAGCATCCTGCTGCGGGCTCTGATCGCCCCGCTCCTGCTGATCGGGACCGTGGTGCTGTCGCTGGCCACCGCCCTCGGCGTGAGCGCACTGGCCTTCCGCCACGTCTTCGACTACGCGGGCGAGGACGTGGCCTTCCCGCTGTTCGTCTTCGTGTTCCTGGTGGCACTCGGTATCGACTACAACATCTTCCTGACCACCCGTATCCGCGAGGAGGCGGCCCACCGCGGCACCCGCCCCGGTGTGGTGACGGGGCTCGCCACCACCGGGGCGGTGATCACGTCGGCCGGTCTCGTCCTCGCCGGCACCTTCGCGGCGCTCGGCACCCTGCCCATCGTGGGCTTCGCGGAGATCGGCTTCGCGGTCGCCCTGGGTGTGCTCCTGGACACCTTCGTGGTGCGCTCGGTGCTGGTCACCGCGCTCTTCCTCGACGTGGGCCCGAAGGTGTGGTGGCCGAACCGGCTCGCCCACGAGGACGGCGGCGGCCCGCCCGCGGACGCGGCCGAGCCGGACGGTTCCGGGGCCCCCGGAACGGCAGGGAAGCCGGGCCCACCCGACACCCCGGAAACCCCGGGCGCCCCCGGGACCTCGGGGAGATCCGGAACAACCGGGAAGCCCGGAACTACCGGCGAAGCCGGGAGACCCGGGGAAACCGGAGGATCCAGGGAAGCCGGAGGACCCGGGGAACCCTCCAACCCGGCTTCGCCGCCCGGCTGACGAAGCGAACCGAAGCACGCCCACGCCGCGTGGGCAGGGCAGAGCGGCGCCGCCCCTCGCGGGCTGAACGAAGCCGGGGGCGCGGCCCAGCAGAACCGGGCAGCGCAGCCGACCGAAAGGTGGGCGGCACGGCTCAGCAGAGCTGGGCAGCGTGGCTCAGCAGAGCTGGGCAGCGTGGCTCAGCAGAGCTGGGCAGCGTGGCTCAGCAGAGCTGGGCAGCGTGGCTCAGTCGGATGGACCGGCCGTACCGAGCGTGCCGGGCGGTCAGCCGGTTCGGCGGATCAGGGCCAGATACATCCCGTCCGTGCCGTGCAGATGCGGCCACAGCTGTACGTCGGGGCCGTCCCCCAGAGCGGGCACGCCGGGCAGCAGCGGACGGGCGTCGAGCAGTTCGGCGGAGCCGTCCTCGAAGTGCTTCAGGACGTCGCCGACGACCGCGCGGGTCTCGGCGAGGTGCGGCGAGCAGGTCGCGTACCCGACGACACCGCCGACCCGCACCGATTCGAGCGCCGTGCGCAGGAGTCCGCGCTGGAGCGTCGCGAAGCCGTCGAGGTCCTCGGGGCGACGCCGCCAGCGGGCCTCGGGACGGCGGCGCAGCGCGCCCAGGCCGGTGCAGGGCACGTCCATGAGCACCCGGTCGAACGTGCCGGGCCGCCACGGCGGGCGGGTGCCGTCGGCAGCGATGACCTGGTAGGGGCCGGGGTTCCCGGCGAGCGCCTTGGCGACGAGCCCCGCCCGGTGCGGCTGCTTCTCGGAGGCGAGCAGCGTCGCGCCCCGCCGGGCGGCGAGGCCCGCCAGCATCGCGGCCTTGCCGCCGGGTCCGGCGCAGCCGTCCAGCCAGACCCGGTCGGGGCCGTCGAGCGGCGCGTTCGCGAGGGCGATCGCGACGAGCTGGCTGCCCTCGTCCTGGACACCCGCACGGCCCTCCCGTACGGCGTCGATGGCGCCCGGCTCGCCGCCCTCGGTGAGCCGCACGGCATACGGCGACCAGCGCCCGGGAAGCGCCGAGTCCTCGTCGAGGGCGTCGAGGAGTTCCTCGGCGGTGGAGCGTCCTGGCCGGGCGACGAGGGTCACCTCGGGCCGCTCGTTGTCGGCCTCCAGCAGGTCCTCGATGCCGGCCCGGCCGCCGCCCAGCGAGTCCCACAGCGCGGAGACGACCCAGCGCGGGTGCGAGTGCACGATGGCGAGATGGTCCTCGGCGTCCTCGTCGTAGGGCGGCGCGACCTGTTCCAGCCAGGCGTCGAGGTCCTGCCGCGCGACCTTGCGCAGCACGGCGTTCACGAACTTGGCCCGCCCGTCGCCGAGCACCACCCGGGCCAGCTCGACGGAGGCGGAGACGGCGGCGTGCGTCGGGATGCGGGTGCCGAGCAGCTGGTGGACACCGAGACTGAGCACATCGAGGACCGGCGGGTCGACCTCCCGCAGCGGCCGGTCGACGCAGGCCGAGATGACGGCGTCGTACGTCCCCTGGCGGCGCAGCGTGCCGTACACCAGCTCGGTGGCGAGCGCGGCGTCCCGTGTGTCGAAGTCGCCCTTCTCCCGCGCCTTGCGCAGCAGCGGCGGGAGGACGAGGTTCGCGTACGCGTCCCGCTCGTCCACAGCCCGCAGCGCCTCGAAGGCGAGCATGCGGACCGGGTCCTTCTGGGGGCGGCGGTAGGGCTTGCCGGGCTTCTGCGGCCGACGGGGCTGCTCAGTCACGAAAAAGGTGCTCCGGATCCAGGAAAAAGATGCGCTTATCAGCGTACGCCGCGGGGCCGACGTCAGACGCCGACCGCCGTCGGACAGACGGCGCCAGACGGCCGACGTCAGACGGGTAACGCCAGACGGGCGGCGTCAGACGCCGAGGCGCTCCCCGGAGGGAATCCGCACCCCGCGGGCCCAGTCCGCCGCGCGCATCGGCTTCTTGCCCTGGGCCTGCACCCAGAGCAGCTCGACGGCGTGGGAACCGGTGCCCACGTACACGTTGTTCTTGGCGACGGACAGCTCGCCCGGGGCGAGGTCCGTACGGTCGGGCACCGTCGCGACCTGGATGAGCTTGAGCCGCTCGGCGCGGAAGACGGTCCAGGCGCCGGGGGCCGGCGTGCACCCGCGCACCATGCGGTCGACGCGCAGCGCCGGGGCCGCCCAGTCGATGTGGGCGCTCTCGACGGTGATCTTCGATGCCGTGCTGATGCCGTCGGCGGGCTGGGGTACGGCCTTGAGCGTGCCGTCCTCGATCCCGTCCATCGTCGCGGCGAGCAGTCCGGACCCCGCGAAGGCGAGCCGCGTCAGCAGGTCCCCGCTGGTGTCGGTGGGCCGGATCTCCTCGGTGACGGTCCCGTACACCGGTCCCGAGTCGAGGCCCTCCTCGATCAGGAAGGTGGTGGCGCCGGTGATCTCGTCGCCGGCCATGATCGCGTGCTGGACGGGGGCGGCGCCGCGCCAGGCCGGCAGCAACGAGAAGTGCAGGTTGACCCAGCCCTGGGCCGGGATGTCGAGGGCGACCCGGGGCAGCAGCGCCCCGTACGCGACGACGGGACAGCAGTCCGGGCCGATCTCCCGCAGCCGGGCCAGGAAGTCCTCGTCCCGGGGCTTCACGGGCTTGAGCACCTCGATCCCGGCCTCCACCGCCCGCTCGGCGACCGGACTCGCGACGAGCCGTCGCCCCCGTCCGGCCGGCGCGTCCGGCCGGGTCACGACGGCGGCCACCTCGTGCCGCCCGGAGGCGATCAGGGCGTCCAGGGCGGGAACGGCGACCTCGGGGGTACCTGCGAAGACGAGCTTCATGGGTGGCGGTTGGCCTCTCGGGCGGGAGCTCTTCCATCCCCCGCGCTCGTGCCGGTTCAGGCGAAGCCACGGGGCAGCGCACCAGTCTATGCCGCGCGGGGCCCAAGGGCTCGGGGGTTCTTCAGGGGCCATGTCCCCGGGCACGCGCGGGCGGTGTGCTCCGCACGTCGGCACGGACGGTGTTGCCCGCACATCGGCACGGACGGTGTTCCCCGCACACGGCACGGGGGTGCGGCCCGCTCATCGGCAGGTGGGGCGCGTCCACCACACAACGGGGGGCGTACAGAACGGGACGCGCCCCGTGCATATGCCCTTGCGCCCCCGCAGCGTGACCACTCACCCGTCCACGCGTTGGTCAAGAAAGAGTTGACCACAGCGGGCGGCACATGCGCGGCCCGATCCTTTTCAACGCCGGTTCGAGAGGCTTGTTCATGGCCGACCACGCAACCCACGACGCCCAGGCTCGGGCCAGCCTGCACTTGCTGGTGCGGGACATCGAGCGGGTCCGCCGGCAGGTGGACGCACTGCGCACGCTCACCGCCCAGTTGGGCAACGTCTACCGCCCGCGCCGCTCCGGCCCGTCCACGGGCTTCGTCGTCTACGGACGCGCTCCCGCCCCGACCGTCCGTCTCGCCCAGGAGCTGCGGGACAGCGTCGAGACCCTGGTCACGGCCGCCGTGGACTTCGACCGCTCACTCGGATTCTCGTGGGACGCGGTGGGCTCGGCCCTCGGGGTCACCAAGCAGGCGGTGCACCGGCGTTACGGCGCGCGCCGCGCCGCCGCCCAGGCCGCCGCCGAGGCGGAGCGCGCCACGGAGCCGGCCGAGACACGCACGGTCGCCGTCAACACCGCGCTCCCCCCGGTGCCGACCGTGCCCGCCGCCCGCTCCATGCCGACCCAGCCGACGGCCGGCAGCCCCACCCTCCGCGACGAGGTCAGGTCCACGGCCTTCCCGGGCCCACGCAACGGCTGACCCGACCCCCCGAGACGACAACTGCCTCCCGGCGCCAAGACCCCGGGGGGCAGTCCTACATCCACACGCGCGCGCTGCGCGAACGCAGGCTGCCGGATCCGCCGGTGCGAGCGGTCGTCCGCGCGCAGCCTCTGCCCCAGCTCCCAGCTCCCAGGCGCCTGTTCAGGCCCGCAGCCCTTGCCCACTGCTCACGCCGACAGCCGGCCCACAGCGACAACCGCACGCCCGGCGCCCCGCAATCCCCACTCGCGCGACCTCGCCGGATCCCACCCGGTCTCGCCGGATCTCCCCCCCCCCAGCCTCGCCGGACCTCGCCGGGCCTCACCCGATGTCGGGCGGATCGATCCGGATGCGTACGGGATCGCTGCCCCCGCGGGCCATGCGCGCGGCCTGTGCGCCCTTCAGTGCCGCCGCCAGCGCGGCGCCACTCCCCGGGGGCACCCGGATGAGCACCCGCTCCCCCGGGTCCCCAGGAGGCGGCCCACCGGGTCGCCGGGGCCGCCCTGCCTCGGTAGTCGGCATCGGTACGGGCCCCAACACCTCTGCGTCGGGCGGCAATTCGGCGGCGGCGAGGAATCCGGCGAGCGCCTCCGGCGCCCCGGACACCGCCGCCATCCGGGAGACGGGCGGAAATCCCAGCTCGGCCCGCTCCGACAGCTCACGCACCGCGTGCCCGACGGGATCCCAGCGTACGAGCGCCTGCACGGGCCGCAGGGTCGGTTCGGCCACGACGACGACCGTGCCGCCCGCTCCCTGTGGACGGACCAGCGCGGCCGCCCCTGTCCACCGGCGCAACGCGTCCTCGCCCGCCCGCAGATCGGGCCGTCCGAGCATCGCCCAGCCGTCGAGCAGCAGTGCCGCCGCGTACCCGCCCTCGGCGACGGGTTCGGCTCCCGGCGTGCTGACCACCAGGGCGGGCGCCGCGGACACCGTGTCCAGCACCTGCTCCCGCCCGGACGTGCGCACCGGCACGGCCGGGAACGCCCGTCCCAGTTCCTCGGCGGTCCGGCGGGCACCGACGACCTGCGCCCGCAGCCGGAACCCGCCGCACTCCTGGCAGTGCCAGGCCGTCTCGTCCCGCCCGCACCACGCGCAGCACAGTGCCTGGGCGTCCTGCGCCTCCAACGGGCCCGCGCAGTGCCGGCACCGCGCGGGCGCCCGGCACTGGGCACACGCCATCCGGGGCACATATCCCCGCCGGGGCACCTGGACCAGCACGGGCCCCTGCCGCAGTCCCTCCCTGACGATCTGCCAGGCGAGCGTGGGCAGCCGGGCGGCCCGAGCGGCCTCGTCGCGCGCGAGATCGCCGTCCCCGACGGTCCGTACCAGCGGCGCGGCGGCGCGCACCTGCTCCCGGTCGGCGGCCAGCGGCAGTGCCCAGCCGCTCTCGACCAGTTGCGCCGCCTCCACCGTGCAGGTCCAACTCCCCAGCAGGAAGCCGCACTTGTCGCGCGAGGAGCGCAGCTCCAGCACTTCCCGGACATGCGGGAAGGGAGCGTTGTCGTCGCTGTGTCCGTCGTCGCCGTCGTCCCAGACGACGACAAGTCCCAGATTCCGTACGGGCGCGAACATGGCGGCCCGGGTGCCGACCACGGCCCGTACGGACCCCCGTCGTACGGCGAGCCAGTCACGGTAGCGCCGCTCCGGCCCTGCGTCGGCGGTCAGCACGGCGTGCTGACCCTCCCCCATCAGGGCCTTGAGGGCGGTGTCCACGCGGGCGGCGGGCCGTCCGGCCGGTACGACGACGAGCGCGCCGCGCCCGGAGGCGAGCGTCGCCTGCACCGCGCGGGCGATCTCCTCGGCCCACTCGGGACCGGGCAGCGCGGTCCACACGGCGCGCGGAGCACCACCGGAGGCGAGCGAGGCGAGGAAGTCCGCCCCCCTCCCGTACCGCCGCCAGGTCCCGGGGTCGGGTGCGGTGGGCTGCGGCGGGGGCACCGGCGACTCCCGTGCCTCGGCGCGGGCGTGCCGGGGCGGCACGGCCAGTTGCAGCACGTCGGCGAGCGATCCCGCGTACCGGTCGGCGACGGCGCGGGCGAGTCCCAGCAGGTCGGGCCCGAGGACGGGCTCGGGCGAGACGACCTGGGCGAGGGCGGCCAGTGGCCCGGAGTAGTCGGACTCGGCGACCCGCTCGACGAGGTATCCGTCGATCAGACCGCCGCCCTCGCGCCGCCCCGACCGGACATTGCGTCCGCCCGCACCGAACCGCACCCGGACCCGCACGCCCGGCTGCGCGGCCTCGTCGAGATCCTCGGGCACGGCGTAGTCGAAGTAGCGGTCGAGGTGCAGCACGCCCTTGTCGACGAGCACCCGCGCGACGGGCAGCTCCTTCGCCAGCGCGGCTCCCCGCCAGGTCCGCGGCTTCGCCTTCGGCTCCTTGGCCTGGCGCACGGCCTCCCGGATCAGCGCAAGCTGCTCGGGCGGCGCGCCGTCCGCGCCGCCCGCGCCGTCGCCGGGTCGCCCGTTCGCGCTGCTCACAGCAATATTCCTACCAGACCGCACTGACAGCGCCGCCCGCCCGAGATCAGACCGGCCGCGGATCACGAACGCCGTCAGGGCGCTTTTGCCATGGACCGCTCGGCCATACCGGTCAGGACCGGCAGCAGGATTCGAACCTGCGAGGGGCCATCGGCCCCAGAAGTATCCGCGGCCGTCGCACCGGGCGGAGCGACGTCGGTTCTCCCGAGATCCGGGCGGCAGCGGAACATGATCCAGATTCACCGCACGCCATGGGCGTGCTCCACCGAAGTAACCGCGGCCATCGCACCGGGAGATCACCAGCGTACGAATTCCGGCCGGTCGGGACCACCGATTTACCCACGCAGCCGTGAGGCCCGGCACCCCCTCGGGGTACCGGGCCTCACGGCTCTGACGAAGCCTTCGCGGACTACAGGCCCGCGGCCTTGCGCAGGGCGTCCACCCGGTCCGTGCGCTCCCACGTGAAGTCGGGCAGCTCGCGGCCGAAGTGACCGTACGCGGCGGTCTGCGCGTAGATCGGGCGCAGCAGGTCGAGGTCGCGGATGATGGCCGCCGGGCGGAGGTCGAAGACCTCCGTGATGGCGGTCTCGATCTTCTCGGCGTCGACCTTGGCGGTACCGAAGGTCTCGACGAACAGACCGACCGGCTCGGCCTTGCCGATGGCGTAGGCGACCTGGACCTCGCAGCGCGAGGCGAGGCCCGCGGCGACGACGTTCTTCGCGACCCAGCGCATCGCGTACGCGGCGGAGCGGTCGACCTTGGACGGGTCCTTGCCGGAGAAGGCGCCGCCGCCGTGGCGGGCCATGCCGCCGTACGTGTCGATGATGATCTTGCGACCGGTGAGGCCGGCGTCGCCCATCGGGCCGCCGATCTCGAAGCGGCCGGTCGGGTTCACCAGCAGGCGGTAGCCCTCGGTCTCCAGCTTGATGCCGTCGTCGAGGAGGGCCTTCAGCTCCGGCTCCACCACGAACTCGCGGATGTCGGGAGCGAGCAGCGAGTCCAGGTCGATGTCCGAGGCGTGCTGCGAGGAGACGACGACGGTGTCCAGACGGACCGCCTTGTCGCCGTCGTACTCGATGGTGACCTGGGTCTTGCCGTCGGGGCGCAGGTACGGGATGGTCCCGTTCTTGCGGACGTCGGAGAGCCGGCGCGAGAGCTTGTGCGCGAGGTGGATCGGGAGCGGCATCAGGTTCGGGGTCTCGTCCGTCGCGTACCCGAACATCAGGCCCTGGTCGCCCGCGCCCTGCCTGTCCAGCTCGTCCTCGTCACCCTCGACACGGGACTCGTACGCCGTGTCGACACCCTGCGCGATGTCCGGGGACTGGGAACCGATCGACACCGACACGCCACAGGACGCTCCGTCGAAGCCCTTCTTCGACGAGTCGTAGCCGATCTCCAGGATCTTGTCGCGGACCAGCTGGGCGATCGGCGCGTACGCCTTGGTCGTGACCTCTCCGGCCACATGCACCAGGCCGGTCGTGATGAGCGTCTCCACGGCGACCCGGGACGTCGGGTCCTCGCGCAGGAGCGCATCGAGAATGGTGTCGCTGATCTGGTCAGCGATCTTGTCGGGGTGACCCTCGGTCACGGACTCCGAGGTGAACAGGCGACGGGACACAACGCTCCCTGTGGTTGCAGCGGCTGCTGGCTGATCATTGGTGGACGGGACGGGAGCTGCGCCCGGCGTCGTCCGAGAACAGTTTATCGGTCGCGCTCAGCCGCAGGACCCCTGTCTCGCCTCTCGAAACCCCTGTGACCTGCGGCACGGGCATTCTGCGCCATCGCCGTGGCTCTTCGCCAGGGTCGCCACGCCCGATTTTGCGGTCTTTGGGGTGACGTGTGCGATGAGTGAGCTTTCACACCAGTCGGCGTGTCACCAGGTCCCACACCGTCTCGGCCAGGGCTTCCTTGGGTCCGTGGGGCACCGGGGTCTCACTGCCGTCGGCCCCGAGCACCACCGCCTCGTTCTCCTCGGAACCGAAGGTCTTGCGCTCCCCCACCTCGTTCACCACCAGGAGATCGCAGCCCTTGCGCTCCAGCTTCGTCCGTCCGTTGGCGAGGACGTCGTCGGTCTCGGCGGCGAATCCGACCACCACCTGGCCGGGGCGCGCGCGGTCCGCGGAGATCTCCGCGAGGATGTCCGGATTGCGGACCAGGACGATCGGCTCCGGCTCCTGGCCGTCCTTCTTCTTGATCTTCCCGGCCGCGTACGCCTGGGGGCGGAAGTCCGCCACCGCGGCCGCCATCACCACCGCGTCGGCGTCCGGGGTCGCCTTCAGCACGGCCTCCCGCATCTGCACGGCGGTGCCGACCTGGACCACGTCGACCCCGGCCGGGTCCGGGAGGCCCGTGTTCGCCGCGATCAGCGTGACCCGGGCGCCGCGTGCGGCGGCGGTGCGGGCGAGCGCGTACCCCTGCTTGCCGGAGGAACGGTTGCCGAGGAAGCGGACCGGGTCGAGGGGCTCACGGGTGCCGCCCGCGCTGACGACGACATGGCGGCCGGCGAGATCCGGCTCGGCGACCCCCCGGGCGAGCACACGGCGGCAGGCCTCGAAGATCTCCCCCGGGTCGGGCAGCCGCCCCTTGCCGGTGTCGACGCCGGTCAGGCGCCCCACGGCGGGCTCGACGACCACGGCACCGCGCCGCCGCAGGGTCGCCACGTTCTCCTGGGTCGCCGGGTGCTCCCACATCTCGGTGTGCATGGCGGGCGCGAAGACGACCGGGCAGCGGGCGGTGAGCAGGGTGTTAGTGAGGAGGTCGTCGGCCAGTCCGTGGGCGGCCTTGGCGAGCAGGTCGGCGGTCGCGGGGGCGACCACCACGAGGTCGGCGTGCTGCCCGATGCGGACGTGCGGGACCTCGTGGACGTCCGACCAGACCTCCGTGGAGACGGGGTGGCCCGAGAGCGCGGACCAGGTGGCGGCGCCGACGAAGTGCAGCGCGGACGCGGTGGGTACGACCCGTACGTCGTGGCCCGACTCCGTCAGTCGTCGCAGCAGTTCACAGGCCTTGTACGCGGCGATGCCACCGCTGACCCCCAGAACGACCTTCGGCTTGTCCACCGTCTCTCCCCTGGCTCGGAAACGTACGTCTCCATGACACACCACAGGCCCGGCAGTCGCGCCGCCGGGCCTGGGATGAGCAAATGAACGACTACTGAGCGGGGCCTTCGACGGCCTCGGAGGTCAGCAGTCCCGCGTTGATCTCGCGCAGGGCGATCGACAGCGGCTTCTCGTGGACGTGGGTGTCGACGAGCGGACCGACGTACTCGAGGAGGCCCTCGCCGAGCTGTGAGTAGTACGCGTTGATCTGGCGGGCACGCTTGGCCGCGTAGATCACCAGGCTGTACTTCGAGTCGGTGGCCTCGAGAAGCTCGTCGATCGGAGGGTTGATGATGCCCTCGGGAGCAGTGATGGAAGAGGACACGCTCTGCCTTCCGAAAGGTGGAAATTGACCTGAAAGATCAAACAACTTCCACCAAGGCTAGCAGCTCGCGCGCCACGTCCTCGACGGAGGTGTTGACCAGGGTGACATCGAACTCCGGCTCGGCCGCCAGTTCGATCTTCGCCGCGTCCAGGCGGCGCTCGATCACCTCGGGCGGTTCGGTGCCCCTCCCGGTGAGCCTGCGCACCAACTCCTCCCAGGAGGGCGGGGCCAGGAACACGAGCAGCGCGTCCTCCATGGACTCTCGGACCTGCCGGGCTCCCTGCAGGTCGATCTCCAGGAGGAGCGGCGCACCCGACTCCAGGTGCTCCAGGACGGCGGCGCGCGGAGTGCCGTAGCGGTTCCCGGCGAATTCGGCCCACTCCAGGAGCTCGCCGTTGGCGATCAGCTTGTCCATCTCGTCGTCGGAGACGAAGAAGTAGTGGACACCGTGCTTCTCACCGGGGCGCGGCTTGCGGGTCGTCGCCGACACCGAGAGCCAGACCTCGGGGTGTTCCTTGCGCATATGAGCGACGACCGTGCTCTTGCCGACCCCTGAGGGGCCGGAGAGCACGGTCAGCCGCGGACGTTCACTCATGCAGCGATTATTCCAGCAATCCCGGGGTGTCCAGGACTCAGGCGCCGGAACCACCGAACTCGCGCTCCAAAGAGGCGATCTGATTCGAGCCGAGACCACGCACACGGCGGCTCTCGGAGATCCCGAGTCGCTCCATGATCTGCTTGGCGCGGACCTTGCCCACGCCCGGCAGGGACTCCAGGAGAGCGGAGACCTTCATCTTGCCGATGACGTCGTTCTCCTGACCCTGCTTGATGACCTCGTGAAGCGAGGCGCCGGAGTGCTTGAGTCGATTCTTGACCTCGGCCCGCTCCCGGCGAGCCGCGGCGGCCTTTTCGAGCGCGGCTGCGCGCTGTTCAGGGGTAAGGGGCGGAAGAGCCACGCCTACGTCACCTCGGATGTCGAACTGTCGGATACGGACCGGTGAGGAACCTAGTCGCCCCACACCTGGGAGCTACGGGCAACACGCTCGCCCGCTCTCCTCCCACTGCCTTGAGGCGGTGGGAGGTGCCCCCACTCGACGGAGACTAGCGGGCAAGTGCGCCGGAGTCAGCGAGAACAAAGGAAAAGTCCTGGTCAGCCTCCCTGAGGCCCGACATTTCCGACATACCTCCCCGGATTTGAGAATGTATTCAGACTCGGGGCGCTCGGAAGGCACTCGTCGGAGGGCTCTCGAACGGCTGTCGGAGGTCTCAGGCGGCCGCCACAGCCGCCCTGATCTCCTCCGCGAACCCCTCGGCCGACTCGCGCAGGGCCAGGAGGTCGGGACCGTGACGCAGAACACCCCGGCTCACGTTCGGGACGACATTGCGCACGGCGGACCCGAAGACGCCCGCCAGATCGGCCGCGGTCGCTCCCTGGGCACCGATGCCGGGCGCGAGGAGCGGGCCGTTGATGTCCAGGTCGTAGGAGGAGAGATCGCCCAGGGTGGCACCGACGACCGCTCCGAAGGAGCCGAGCGGCGTCTCGTCCGCGTTCTCGGCGGCCAGATGCCCGAGCATCGTCGCTCCGACGGTTCGTCCGTCCGCGCGGACGGCGTGCTGCACCTCGCCGCCCTCCGGGTTGGAGGTGAGCGCGAGGACGAAGAGCCCGGCCCCGCTCTCGCGCGCCAGCTCCACCGCGGGCTTCAGCGAGCCGTAGCCCAGGTAGGGCGATACGGTCAGCGCGTCCGAGAAGAGCGGCGCGTCCTTGCGCAGGAAGGTCTCGGCGTACGCCGCCATGGTCGAGCCGATGTCACCGCGCTTGGCGTCCATCACGACCAGCGCCCCGGCCGCCCGCGCCTGTTCGACCGACTTCTCCAGGACGGCGATCCCGCGCGACCCGAACCGCTCGAAGAACGCGCTCTGGGGCTTGAGGACGGCGACCCGCTCGGCGAGCGCCTCGACGACCGTGCGGCTGAAGCGCTCCAGACCCGCGATGTCGTCCCCGAGCCCCCAGTCGGCGAGCAGGGACGCGTGCGGGTCGATGCCCACGCACAGGGGACCGCGCTCGTCCATGGCGCGGCGAAGGCGCGCGCCGAAGGGTTCCAGGCTCATACGGACTTCCTCACGTCGGCGCCGACCGCGTCGGCGAGGGTGGCATACGGGCTCGTCCGCAGGCGGGCGGCGAGCCCCTTGTGGATCGCGCGGCCCCAGAAGGGACCTTCGTAGATGAAGGCGCTGTAGCCCTGGACCAGCGTGGCGCCGGCCAGGATGCGCTGCCAGGCGTCCTCGGCGTTCTCGATGCCGCCGACGCCCACCAGGGTGATGCGGTCGCCCACGCGCGCGTAGAGGCGGCGCAGCACCTCCAGGGAGCGCGCCTTGAGCGGCGCACCCGAGAGGCCGCCGGTCTCCTTCACCAGGGAGGGGTCGGACGTCAGTCCGAGCCCCTCGCGCGCGATGGTCGTGTTCGTTGCGATGATCCCGTCCAGGCCGAGTTCGACGGCGAGATCGGCGACCGCGTCGACGTCCTCGTCGGCGAGGTCGGGCGCGATCTTGACTAGGAGCGGGACTCGCCGGCCGGTGACGGCGCGGTCGGCGGCCTCGCGGACTGCGGTCAGCAGCGGGCGCAGCGACTCCGTGGCCTGGAGGTTGCGCAGGCCGGGGGTGTTCGGGGAGCTGACGTTGACCACGAGGTAGTCGGCGTGCGCGGCCAGCCGCTCGGTCGACTTCACATAGTCGGCGGCGGCCTCGGCCTCGGGGACGGCCTTGGTCTTGCCGATGTTGACGCCCACAACGGTCCTGAAGACGGGCGTACGGGCCGCCAGGCGCTCGGAGACGGCCGCGGAGCCCTCGTTGTTGAACCCCATGCGGTTGATCAGCGCGCGGTCCGGCACGAGGCGGAACAGCCGCTTCTTGGGGTTGCCCGACTGCGGCTCCCCGGTGACCGTGCCGATCTCGATGTGGTCGAAGCCGAGCATCGACATCCCGTCGATGGCCACGGCGTTCTTGTCGAAGCCCGCCGCGAGTCCGAAGGGGCCGTGCATGCGCAGCCCGAGCGCCTCGGTGCGCAGCGCCTTGTGCCGGGGCGCGAGCGCGGCGGCGACGAAGGTGCGCAGGACGGGAACGCGGGCGACGAGCCGGATCCAGCGGAAGGCGAGGTGGTGGGCCTGCTCCGGGTCCATCCGCTTGAAGACGAGGTTGAAGAACAGCTTGTACATGATCATGTCCTCGAAAGAGCCCGGTGAAGGGCGCCTCTTGAAGGGGCAGGGGGCCTCATGAAGAGGGGGACACCGTTTCCGGTGTCCCCCTCAGGGCTGCTAGTCACGCGCCGCGGTCAGATGTTCGGCGTGTTCCTGGAGTGAGCGGACGCCCACGTCGCCGTGGTTGAGGGCGTCGATGCCCTGGACGGCGGCGGCGAGTGCCTGCACCGTGGTCAGACAGGGCACCGAGCGGGCGACGGCCGCGGTGCGGATCTCGTAGCCGTCGAGGCGGCCGCCGGTGCCGTACGGCGTGTTGACGATGAGGTCGACCTCGCCGTCGTGGATCAGCTGGACGATGGTCCGCTCACCGTTGGGGCCCTGGCCCTCGGACTGCTTGCGCACGACCGTGGCGTTGATGCCGTTGCGCTTGAGGACCTCGGCCGTGCCGGAGGTGGCCATCAGCTCGAAGCCGTGGGCGACGAGTTCACGCGCCGGGAAGATCATCGAGCGTTTGTCGCGGTTGGCGACCGAGATGAACGCACGGCCCTTGGTCGGCAGCGGGCCGTAGGCACCCGCCTGCGACTTCGCGTACGCGGTGCCGAAGACGGAGTCGATGCCCATGACCTCGCCGGTGGAGCGCATCTCCGGGCCGAGCACCGTGTCGACACCGCGGCCGTGGATGTCACGGAACCGCGACCACGGCATGACGGCCTCCTTGACGGAGATCGGCGCGTCCAGCGGCAGCGTGCCGCCGTCACCGTTCGCCGGGAGCAGCCCCTCGGCCCGCAGCTCGGCGACGGTCGCGCCGAGCGAGATGCGGGCGGCGGCCTTCGCGAGCGGCACCGCGGTCGCCTTGGAGGTGAAGGGGACGGTGCGTGAGGCGCGCGGGTTGGCCTCCAGGACGTAGAGGATGTCGCCGGCCAGCGCGAACTGGATGTTGATCAGGCCGCGGACGCCGACGCCCTCGGCGATGGCCTCGGTGGAGGCGCGCAGCCGCTTGATGTCGAACCCGCCGAGCGTGATCGGCGGGAGCGCGCAGGCGGAGTCGCCGGAGTGGATGCCGGCCTCCTCGATGTGTTCCATGACGCCGCCGAGGTAGAGCTCCTGGCCGTCGTAGAGTGCGTCGATGTCGATCTCGATCGCGTCGTCGAGGAACCGGTCGACCAGGACCGGCCGGGAGGGGCTGATCTCGGTGGACTCGGCGATGTAGGAGGACAGCCGGGTCTCGTCGTAGACGATCTCCATGCCGCGTCCGCCCAGGACGTACGAGGGCCGCACCAGGACGGGGTAGCCGATCTCGTCGGCGATGGCCTTGGCCCCGGCGAAGGTGGTGGCGGTGCCGTGCTTGGGGGCCGGCAGGCCCGCCTGCTCCAGGACCCGGCCGAACGCGCCGCGGTCCTCGGCGGCGTGGATCGCCTCCGGCGGGGTGCCCACGATCGGCACCCCGTTGTCCTTCAGCGCCTGCGCCAGGCCGAGCGGGGTCTGCCCGCCGAGCTGCACGATCACCCCCGCGACCGGACCGGCCAGCGACTCCGCGTGCACGATCTCCAGCACGTCCTCCAGCGTGAGCGGCTCGAAGTACAGGCGGTCGGAGGTGTCGTAGTCGGTGGAGACGGTCTCCGGGTTGCAGTTGACCATCACCGTCTCGTAGCCCGCCTCGCTCAGCGCGAAGGAGGCGTGCACGCAGGAGTAGTCGAACTCGATGCCCTGCCCGATCCGGTTCGGACCGGAGCCCAGGATGATCACCGCGGGCTTCTCCCGCGCCGCGACCTCGGACTCCTCGTCGTAGGAGGAGTAGAAGTACGGCGTCCTCGCCGCGAACTCGGCGGCGCAGGTGTCGACCGTCTTGTAGACCGGGCGCACTCCCAGCGCGTGCCGCACCTCACGCACGACGTCCTCGCGCAGCCCGCGGATCTCGGCGATCTGGGTGTCGGAGAAGCCGTGCCGCTTGGCCTCGGCCAGCAGCTCGGGGTCGAGCTTGTCCGCGGCCGCGAGCCCGTCCGCGATCTCCCTGATCAAAAACAGCTGGTCGACGAACCACGGGTCGATCTTCGTGGACTCGAAGACCTCCTCCTGCGTCGCGCCCGCACGGATCGCCTGCATGACGGTGTTGATACGGCCGTCGGTCGGCCGGGCGGCCTCGCGCAGCAGCTCGGCCTTGTCGCCGGGGTCGCCGACGAAGGTGAACTGGCTGCCCTTCTTCTCCAGCGAGCGCAGCGCCTTCTGCAGCGCCTCGGTGAAGTTGCGGCCGATCGCCATCGCCTCACCGACCGACTTCATCGTCGTCGTCAGGGTCGAGTCCGCGGAGGGGAACTTCTCGAACGCGAAACGCGGCGCCTTCACGACCACGTAGTCGAGGGTCGGCTCGAAGGACGCCGGGGTCTTCTCGGTGATGTCGTTCGGGATCTCGTCGAGCGTGTAGCCCACGGCCAGCTTCGCCGCGATCTTCGCGATCGGGAAACCGGTCGCCTTGGAAGCCAGCGCCGAGGACCGCGACACACGCGGGTTCATCTCGATGACGATGATCCGGCCGTCCTCGGGGTTGACCGCGAACTGGATGTTGCAGCCACCGGTGTCCACCCCGACCTCACGGATGATCGCGATACCGATGTCACGCAGCCGCTGGTACTCACGGTCCGTCAGCGTCATCGCCGGCGCCACCGTGATCGAGTCACCGGTGTGGACGCCCATGGGGTCGAAGTTCTCGATGGAACAGACGACCACGACGTTGTCGTTCCTGTCGCGCATCAGCTCCAGCTCGTACTCCTTCCAGCCGAGGATGGACTCCTCCAGGAGCACCTCGGTGGTCGGGGAGAGGGTGAGTCCCTGGCCGGCGATGCGGCGCAGCTCGTCCTCGTCGTGCGCGAAGCCGGAACCGGCGCCGCCCATCGTGAAGGACGGGCGGACCACCACCGGGTAGCCGCCGAGCGTGTCCACACCCGCGATGACGTCGTCCATGGTGTGGCAGATGACGGAGCGGGCGGACTCGCCGTGGCCGATCTTCTCGCGGACGGCCTCGACGACACCCTTGAACAGGTCGCGGTCCTCGCCCTTGTTGATCGCCTCGATGTTGGCACCGATGAGCTCGACACCGTACTTCTCCAGCACACCCTGCTCATGCATGGAGATCGCGGTGTTCAGGGCCGTCTGACCGCCCAGCGTCGGCAGCAGGACGTCCGGCCGCTCCTTCGCGATGATCTTCTCGACGAACTCCGGGGTGATCGGCTCGACGTAGGTGGCGTCGGCGATCTCCGGGTCCGTCATGATCGTCGCCGGGTTGGAGTTGACGAGGATGACCCGCAGGCCCTCGGCGCGCAGGACGCGGCACGCCTGGGTGCCGGAGTAGTCGAACTCGGCGGCCTGGCCGATGACGATCGGACCGGAGCCGATGACCAGGACGGACTGGATATCGGTGCGCTTAGGCACGCTGGCCCTCCATCAGGGATACGAAGCGGTCGAACAGGTAGGCGGCATCGTGCGGCCCTGCCGCCGCTTCCGGGTGGTACTGGACACTGAAGGCCGGCCGGTCGAGCAGGTGGAGGCCCTCCACCACCTGGTCGTTGAGGCAGACGTGCGAGACCTCGGCCCGGCCGAAGGGAGTCTCGGAGACCTCGTCGAGCGGGGCGTCGACGGCGAAGCCGTGATTGTGCGCGGTGACCTCGACCTTGCCCGTCGTACGGTCCTGCACCGGCTGGTTGATACCGCGGTGCCCGTACTTCAGCTTGTACGTGCCGAAGCCCAGCGCCCGGCCGAGGATCTGATTGCCGAAACAGATCCCGAACAGCGGCGTCCTGCGAGCAAGGACCTCCTTCATGAGAGCGACGGGACCGTCGGCGGTCGCCGGGTCACCGGGACCGTTGGAGAAGAACACCCCGTCCGGATTCACCGCGTAGATGTCCTCGGCGGTGGCCGTCGCGGGCAGCACGTGCACCTCGATGCCGCGTTCGGCCATCCGGCGCGGAGTCATGCCCTTGATGCCCAGGTCGACGGCGGCGACGGTGAACCTCTTCGCGCCGATCGCGGGGACGACGTAAGGCTCCTTGGTGGCGACCTCGGCGGCGAGGTCCGCACCCTTCATCTCGGGCGCCTGGCGCACCTCGGCGAGCATGGTGCCCGCGTCGGGCAGCGCGTTGCCGGAGAAGATGCCGACGCGCATGGCGCCGCGCTCACGCAGATGGCGGGTGAGGGCGCGGGTGTCGATCCCGCTGATGCCGACGACACCCTGGTTGCGCAGCTCCTCGTCCAGCGAGCGCCGCGAACGCCAGTTGGAGGGCACACGCGCGGGATCGCGGACGACGTATCCGGCGACCCAGATCCGCCCCGACTCGGGGTCCTCGTCGTTGACTCCGGTGTTGCCGACGTGCGGGGCCGTCATCACGACGACCTGGCGGTGGTAGGACGGGTCGGTGAGGGTCTCCTGGTAGCCGGTCATGCCGGTGGAGAACACCGCTTCGCCGAAGGTCACCCCCACGGCCCCGTAGGCACGGCCGCGGAAGACCCGGCCGTCCTCCAGGACGAGTACGGCGGGAAGCGCCTCTTTCCTCTGCGAGGCGTTCCCCTGAGTGGAGGTCGTCATCGTGCGCCTTCCGTTTCCGTCTTGTTGATCATGTCGTTCAGGGTGTCGGCCCATTCGTTGTGCTCGGCCGCGCGGTCCGAGCGGAAACCGGAGTCGAGGAGCCTGTCGCCGTGCGCCCAGGTGACGACGAGGAGTCCGCCCTCGGTGAGGACCTTGCCCGCGATGCCCTTGTCGAGCCGGGCCTCGCGCAGCTGCGAGGCCGGGACGAAGAAGTCGTCCGCTCCGGGGCGTACGACGTCCAGTCCCGCGTCCGTCAGGGTGAGCTCGGCCCGGCTGCGGGTGCCCAGGCCGTGCGCCACGATGCGGTCGAGCCACTGCCCGGCGGTGGTGGAGCCGTGGTAGCGGCCGCTCATGCTCAGTTTCACCGGGCCGGGGTCTTCCGGCGCGGCGGGCAGCTCGGGCAGGTCACCCTGGAGGGTGCCGCGCCACTTCCAGCCCTCGCGCATCAGCCAGTAGACGAGCGCGACGAAGAGGGCGAGGCCGACGAGCCAGCCGATCCGGGCGGACCAGTCGGTCACTTCCGCCGATTTCTGTCCGGCGGCGGCCAGGGAGATGAGAGGTGTCACGCGAGCTTCCCGTCGACGAGGGTGGCCTTGCCCCGCAGCCAGGTGTGGGTGACCCTGCCCGGCAGCTCACGGCCCTCGTAAGGGGTGTTGCGGCTGCGCGAGGCGAAGCCAGCGGGGTCCACCGTCCCACGGTATGCGGTATCGACCAGCGTGAGGTTGGCGGGCTCGCCTGCCGAGACGGGACGTCCGTGGCCCGTGGCCCGGCCGATCGCGGCGGGCTTGACGGACATGCGGTCGGCGACGCCGGCCCAGTCGAGCAGTCCGGTCTCGACCATCGTCTGCTGGACGACGGACAGCGCGGTCTCCAGGCCGACCATTCCCATGGCGGCGGCGGCCCACTCGCAGTCCTTGTCCTCGTGCGGGTGCGGCGCGTGGTCGGTCGCGACGATGTCGATCGTGCCGTCGGCGAGCGCCTCGCGCAGCACCATGACGTCCCGCTCCGTGCGCAGCGGCGGGTTGACCTTGTAGACCGGGTTGTACGAGCGCACCAGTTCGTCGGTGAGGAGCAGGTGGTGCGGGGTGACCTCGGCGGTGACGTCGATGCCGCGGGACTTGGCCCACCGGACGATCTCGACGGAACCGGCGGTCGACAGGTGGCAGATGTGGACGCGGGAGCCGACGTGCTCGGCGAGCAGGACGTCGCGGGCGATGATCGACTCCTCGGCGACCGCGGGCCAGCCGCCGAGTCCGAGCTCCGCGGAGACGACCCCCTCGTTCATCTGGGCGCCCTCGGTGAGGCGGGGCTCCTGCGCGTGCTGGGCGACGACGCCGCCGAAGGCCTTCACGTACTCCAGCGCGCGGCGCATGATCACCGCGTCGTCGACGCACTTGCCGTCGTCGGAGAAGACCGTGACACCGGCCGCGGACTCGTGCATCGCGCCCAGTTCGGCGAGCTTCCTGCCCTCCAGGCCGACGGTGACGGCGCCGATCGGCTGGACGTCGCAGTAGCCGTGCTCCTGGCCGAGCCGGTAGACCTGCTCGACCACGCCGGCCGTGTCGGCGACCGGGAAGGTGTTGGCCATGGCGAACACGGCCGTGAAGCCGCCGCTCGCCGCCGCGCGCGTGCCGGTCAGCACGGTCTCGGAGTCCTCGCGGCCCGGCTCGCGCAGATGGGTGTGCAGGTCGACGAGGCCCGGCAGCAGTACCTTGCCCTCGGCCTCGACGACCTCGGCGCCTTCCGCGGACAGCCCCGTACCGACCTCGGCGATCGTGTCGCCGTCGATCAGGACGTCCTGCGGCTCGCCGCCGAGCACCCTCGCACCACGGATCAGGATCTTGCTCATGTACTTACTTCTCCTCGGTACGGGTGTGGGTGACGGCGGGCTCGTTGCCGCCCAGGAGCAGGTACAGGACGGCCATGCGGATGGAGACACCGTTGGCGACCTGCTCGACGACGGTGCATCGCTCGGAGTCGGCGACCTCGGCGGTGATCTCCATGCCGCGGACCATCGGACCTGGGTGCATCACGATGGCGTGCTCCGGCATTTTCGCCATGCGGTCGCCGTCGAGCCCGTAGCGACGCGAGTACTCGCGCTCGGTCGGGAAGAACGCCGCGTTCATCCGCTCGCGCTGCACGCGCAGCATCATCACGGCGTCCGACTTGGAGAGGGTTCTGTCGAGGTCGTACGAGATCTCGCAGGGCCAGCTCTCCACGCCGACCGGCACCAGGGTGGGCGGCGCGACGAGGGTGACCTCGGCGCCGAGGGTGTGCAGCAGGTCGACGTTGGAGCGGGCGACGCGGCTGTGCAGGACGTCGCCGACGATGGTGATGCGCTTGCCGGCCAGGTCCTGGCCGATCCCGGCGTCCCGGCCGACCAGCCGGCGGCGCATGGTGAAGGCGTCGAGCAGGGCCTGCGTGGGGTGCTGGTGGGTGCCGTCGCCCGCGTTGATGACGACGGCGTCGATCCAGCCGGAGGTGGCGAGCCGGTACGGGGCTCCGGAGGCGCCGTGCCGGATGACGACGGCGTCGACCCCCATGGCCTCCAGGGTCTGGGCGGTGTCCTTGAGGGACTCGCCCTTGGAGACGCTCGACCCCTTGGCGGTGAAGTTGATGACGTCCGCGGAGAGGCGCTTCTCGGCGGCCTCGAAGGAGATCCGGGTCCGGGTCGAGTCCTCGAAGAAGAGGTTGACGACGGTGCGGCCGCGCAGGGTCGGCAGCTTCTTGATCGGCCGGTCGGCGACCCGGGCCATCTCCTCGGCGGTGTCGAGGATCAGGACGGCGTCGTCGCGGGTGAGGTCGGCGGCCGAGATGAGATGACGCTGCATCTGTCAGGCTCCGTAAGGAAGTTCAGGGAGGATTCGGGCATGCGGGCGCGCGGGAGCGCACTCGGCGGCGGGGACCGGAGTGCTACTGGGGCTCGCCCGCGGAGGTCCGCTTGGCACCGAGCAGCACGGTGTCGCGACCGTCCTCCTCGGCGAGCTGGACCTTGACCGTCTCCCGCAACGACGTGGGGAGGTTCTTGCCTACGTAGTCGGCGCGGATGGGCAGTTCGCGGTGGCCCCGGTCGACGAGGACGGCGAGCTGCACGGCGCGCGGGCGGCCGATGTCGTTCAGCGCGTCGAGCGCTGCGCGGATGGTGCGGCCGGAGAAGAGCACGTCGTCGACGAGGACGACGAGGCGGCCGTCGATGCCGTCACCCGGGATCTCGGTGCGGGCCAGCGCACGCGGCGGGTGCATGCGCAGGTCGTCGCGGTACATGGTGATGTCGAGGGATCCGACCGGGATCTTGCGGTCGGTGATCTCCTGGAGCTTCTCGGCCAGTCTGCGGGCCAGGAAGACACCCCGGGTCGGAATGCCGAGGAGCACCACGTCGTCGGCGCCCTTGGCGCGTTCGACGATCTCGTGGGCGATGCGGGTCAGCACCCGCGCGATGTCGGGCGCCTCGAGAACGGGCCGCGCATCGGCTTCGTACTGCTGCTTGTCGTGCTGGGTGTCCATAGGAAACGGACCTCCTTCTCCGCCTCACGGGACGGATCATTAAAGGACGTCGGATTTGCGCCATCAACGGTACCAGCCCGGCAACGCGCCTGATCACATCGCTTTCAGCCACCCCCGGTGACACCCGTACGGGAGGCGGTCGAAAATCCTTCGGCTTGACGGGGGAGAGTAACGCTGCGTAACCTCACAGTGAGTCACCAGCCGCGCGGCGGAGCCGCACGTTGATACAGCGTCCGGGGAGCTATATGTCCAGCGAATACGCCAAACAGCTCGGGGCCAAGCTCCGCGCCATCCGCACCCAGCAGGGCCTTTCCCTCCACGGAGTGGAGGAGAAGTCCCAGGGACGCTGGAAGGCGGTCGTGGTCGGTTCGTACGAGCGCGGCGACCGCGCTGTCACCGTGCAGCGCCTTGCCGAGCTGGCGGACTTCTACGGGGTTCCGGTCCAGGAGCTGCTGCCCGGGACCACTCCGGGCGGGGCCGCCGAGCCGCCGCCGAAGCTGGTCCTCGACCTGGAGCGGCTGGCGCACGTGCCGGCCGAGAAGGCGGGCCCCCTCCAGCGCTACGCGGCGACGATCCAGTCGCAGCGCGGCGACTACAACGGCAAGGTGCTGTCGATCCGCCAGGACGACCTGCGCACCCTCGCCGTCATCTACGACCAGTCCCCCTCGGTCCTGACCGAGCAGCTGATCAGCTGGGGCGTCCTGGACGCGGACGCGCGCCGCGCGGTCGCCCACGACGAGGGCTGAATCCCTTAGGACAGCTCAGCAGAAACGTGCCGCCGGGGTGGCCGGAACCTGATGGTTCCGGCCACCCCGGCGGCCGTCTGCGGGCTTCGGGAGCCTTCGAGGTACGGGAACGCCGGAGGGCCCGCAGCGATCGTGCTGCGGGCCCTCCGGCGTTCCGTACGCCCCCTTGGGGCCGTACGACTACGGCTGCCGGCCAGGCACGGGTGGCATCCTCCACCGTGATCGGCCGGACAGGTCCTAGTCCTCGTCGCGGCGGAGCGACGGCTTCAGGTCCTTCAGCCGGCCCAGCAGGCCGTTCACGAACGAGGGCGACTCGTCCGTGGAGAACTCCTTGGCCAGCTGCACCGCCTCGTCGAGCACCACGGCGTCCGGGGTCTCGTCGACCCAGATCAGCTCGTAGGCACCGACGCGCAGGATGTTGCGGTCGACGACCGGCATCCTGTCCAGCGTCCAGCCGACGGCGTACTGCGCGAGGAGCTCGTCGATCCGCCTCACCTTGGTGGCGTAGCCCTCGACCAGCTGCATCGTGTACTCGCTGACCGGCGGCTGCCGGGTGTCGGACCGGGAGTGCCGGATCCAGTCCGCGAGGACCGTCAGGACGTCCACGCCGCGCTGGTCGCCCTCGAAGAGGATCTGGAAGGCGCGCTTGCGGGCCGTGTTGCGGGCAGCCACGGTTAGCTGTTCACCCGGCCGAGGTAGTCGCTGCTGCGCGTGTCGACCTTGATCTTCTCACCGGTGGTGATGAAGAGCGGGACCTGGATCTGGTGGCCGGTCTCCAGGGTGGCGGGCTTGGTGCCACCGGTGGAGCGGTCGCCCTGGACGCCCGGCTCGGTCTCCTGGATGACCAGCTCGACGGCGGCCGGCAGCTCGACGAAGAGCACCGCGCCCTCGTGCTGGGCGACGGTGGCCGTGAAGCCCTCGATCAGGAAGTTGGCGGCATCGCCGACGGACTTGCGGTCGACCATCAGCTGGTCGTACGTGTCCATGTCCATGAAGACGAAGTACTCGCCGTCCATGTACGAGAACTGCATGTCACGCTTGTCGATCGTGGCCGTCTCGACCTTGACGCCGGCGTTGAACGTCTTGTCGACGACCTTGCCGGAGAGCACGTTCTTCAGCTTGGTGCGCACGAAGGCCGGGCCCTTGCCGGGCTTGACGTGCTGGAACTCGACGACGGACCAGAGCTGGCCTCCGTCGAGCTTGAGCACCAGGCCGTTCTTGAGGTCGTTCGTGGAAGCCACGGTTGCGGAATCTCCTGGACTGACGTGGACGACCCCGGCGCACGCGCACAGCTCGAAAAGCTAGAGCGCGAGCAGCTCCTTGGTCGTGATGGTGAGTAGCTCGGGTCCGCCGTCCGCCTCAGGGCGCACGACGAGCGTGTCATCGATCCTGACACCGCCCCGGCCCGGAAGGTGGACTCCCGGTTCGACGGTGACCGGCACGCAAGCGTCCAGTTTACCCATGGCCGCGGGGGCAAGCTGCGGGTCCTCGTCGATTTCGAGCCCGACACCGTGCCCCGTCAGCGGTGGAAGGCCTTCGGTATGGCCCCCGGAGCCCAGTACCTGACGGGCCGCGCGGTCCACATCGCGGTAGGCGGCGCCGGGTGCCAGCGCCTCCCGTCCTGCCCGCTGGGCGGCGAAGACGAGGTCGTACAGCTCGATCTGCCAGTCGGCGGGCGAGGTGCCGATCACGAACGTACGACCGATCTCACACCGGTAGCCGCGATAGGTCGCGCCGAGACAGACGGAGAGGAAGTCGCCTTCCTCGACGCGCCGGTCGGTGGGCCGGTGGCCGCGCCGTCCCGAGTTCGGGCCGGTGCCGACCGAGGTCGCGAAGGCCGGTCCCTCCGCGCCGTGGTCGACGAGCCGGCGCTCCAGTTCCAGGGCGAGATGGCGTTCCGTGCGGCCGACGAGAATGGATTCGAGGAGTTCACCGAGCGCCTGGTCGGCGATTTCCGCGCCGATCCGCAGACAGGAGATCTCCTCCTCGTCCTTGATCACGCGCAGCTGTTCCACCGCGCCGCCCAGGTCGGCCAGGCGCAGCCGCGGCGCGACCGAGCCGAGGGCTCGGTGCCGGGTCACGGTCAGGTGGTGTTCCTCGACCGCGAGGGACTCGGCACCCTGGCCTGCCGCCAGACCGGCGGCCGCGACGGCGGGATCACCGCCGGCGCGCGGCAGCACCCGCACGTTCAGCGCCTCGTCGGGGCGCCCTTCCATGGCCTCACCGGTCGGCGGGCAGCCGCACAGCAGCACGTCCTCGACGCTGCCGAGCAGGAGCACGGAGCCCTGCGGCGCCGCGCCGGCGAGATACCTCACATTGGCGGGGCGGGTCACCAGCGCGGTCGCGCTGCCGCCCGCCGTACTGCGTTCCCGGAGCCGCTCTCTGCGGGTCGCGTACACCTCTGACATGAACCGAGCGTACGAGTGGTGGCCGGATGTCGCCGGTTCAGAGGGCCGGACGGGTACCCCGGCGCCCGGAACGGCGGACGCGGGGCCCGCTCACCACTGCGGCGGGCTGGCGATCGACCGCGCGAGGACGTCGTCCAGCACGCGGGCCGTGGTCGCCACGTCGAGCTGCGAGTTGTCGATGATCGGGAGCCCGGAGCCGTACCAGCCGGCCATCCGGCCGTGGATGCGCGCGACCTCCTCGTCGCTGAGCCTGCGGTTCCCGGAGCGCTCGGCGTTGCGCTCCAGGACCACTTCCAGGCCCGGCAGGAGCACGACCGGCAGCAGCCCGGGGCCCACGTGCCGCTTCCAGCCGCCGAGTCCGACGACCGGGCGGTCCGGGAAGACGGCGTCGTCGAGGATGCACGAGATGCCGTTGGCCAGGAAGTTGCGGGCAGCGAAGCCGCAGGTGCGGCGGGCGAGACGATACTGCGCCTCGGAATGGTCGTTCCATCCCGACTGCGGGTCGGCGAAGCCCGAGCGCACCCATTCGCGCACGTCGTCGAGGCTGATGTGGGCCGTGGGCACCCGGCGGTGGTCCGCCCAGTACTTGGCGACGCTGGTCTTTCCCGCGCCCGCGGGGCCGATCAGCAGGACCGCGAGCGTGGTGGCCGCCGGATCGGGCGCGCCCGACGCGGGCGGCGGGCTCGGCATGGCCACCGAAACGCCCGGCGGCAGCTGCACATGCCCGGTGCTGTCCGGCGCGGGCGGGACGGGAGGGTGCGGCGGAGGCTGCACCGACGGGTACTGCGGAGGCTGCGGGGGCATCTGATGCGGCGGCAGGTGATGCTGCGGGGTCTGCGTGGGAGGGGCGCCGGGCGGCACCGGCGCTCCGGCGAAACCCGGAGCGGGCGCGGGACCCTGCTGCCCCGGGTACTGTCCGGCCGGCGACCATCCGGCGGCCGGTCCACGCCCCGGCTGATGGGGCGGCGGCAGCGGAGCCCCCACTGCGTGCTGCATCCGGTGCCACTCCGTCTCGTACAGGCGATGTGCGCTGGCGGACGGGACGCCGGTCCCGTCGCTACCGAACGGTACCTTCCCCGGCCGCCGTTGTGTGAACGGCCGGGGAGCGTGCGAAGTGCCCGGGAGCGAGAGGCAAAACGGGTTGAGCAGGGGTCCTTCGGAACATACGTCCGCGCGGGGCGCCGCCCGTTACTCGCCGACCTCGCCGTAGGCCGCGAGCAGGACGGCCGGATCCGGGCCCTCCAGGACGGTCGGCTTGGCCAGCCCGTCGAGGACGATGAAGCGCAGCATGTCGCCGCGGGACTTCTTGTCGACCTTCATGTTCTCCACGAGCTTCGGCCACTGGTCGTAGCGGTAGCTCAGCGGGAGACCGACGGACTCCAGGATCGTGCGGTGCCGGTCGGCGGTCGCGTCGTCCAACCGGCCCGCGAGGCGGCCGAGTTCGGCGGCGAAGTGCATGCCGACGGAGACGGCCGCGCCGTGCCGCCACTTGTAGCGCTCGTTCTTCTCGATGGCGTGCGCGAGGGTGTGGCCGTAGTTGAGGATCTCGCGCAGCCCCGACTCCTTGAGGTCGCCGGAGACGACCTCGGCCTTGACCTTGATGGAGCGCTCGATCAGCTCGGCGGTGTGCGGGCCCGCGGGCGTCCGGGCCGCCTCGGGGTCGGACTCGATGAGCTCCAGGATCACCGGGTCGGCGATGAAACCGGCCTTGATGATCTCCGCCAGCCCGGAGACGTAGTCGTTGACCGGCAGCGAGTCGAGCGCGGCCAGGTCGCAGAGCACGCCCGCGGGCGGATGGAAGGCGCCGACGAGGTTCTTGCCCTCGGCGGTGTTGATGCCGGTCTTGCCGCCGACCGCCGCGTCGACCATGGCGAGCACGGTGGTGGGAACGGCGATCCAGCGCACCCCGCGCAACCAGGTCGCCGCCACGAAGCCGGCCAGGTCGGTGGTGGCGCCGCCGCCGACGCCGACGATGACGTCGGTGCGGGTGAAGCCGGACTGGCCGAGCGCCTTCCAGCAGTAGGCCGCGACCTCGGCGGTCTTGGCCTCCTCGGCGTTCGGCACCTGGATGGCGACGGTCTCGAAGCCCTGCTCGGCCAGGTCGGCGCGGAGCGCCTCGCCGGTGCCGGCGAGCGCCTCGGGGTGGATCACGGCGACGCGCTTGGCCCTGTCGCCGATCAATCCGCCGAGCTCGCCGAGGAGTTGACGGCCGATCAGGACCTCGTAGGGGTCGGTGCCCGCGGTGCCGCCGACCTGGACGCGGGTCACTGCCTCGCTCATGCTTCCTTCAACTCCAGTGCGTCGAGGACCCCTTGGGCGACCTCTTGGGGGGTGCGGCCGTCGGTCGCCACGACCGCGCGGGCGACTTCGGTGTACAGGTGGCGGCGTGCCTCCATCAGCTCGCGCCACTGCCTGCGGGGGTTGACGGCGAGCAGCGGCCGGGCCACGTTCAGCCCGGTCCGCTGGACCGCCTCCTCGACGTCCATCGAGAGGTAGACGACCTGGTGGCCGCCGAGCAGCTCGCGGGTGTCCGCGTCGAGGATCGAACCGCCGCCCAGCGCCAGCACACCGTCGTGCCCGGCGAGCGCCTCGCGCACCGCCTGCTTCTCGATCGCGCGGAAGGCGGACTCGCCCTCGTCGACGAAGATGTCGGCGATCGTGCGGCCCTGCGCGGCCACGATGTCGTCGTCCGTGTCCCGGTAGGCGCAGCCGAGCCGCTCGGCGACGAGCGCGCCCACCGTGGACTTGCCGACCCCCATCGGGCCGACCAGGACCAGCCGTGGGGCGGTCACCGGATGACCAGGTTCTCGAGGTAGCTCCGCACGTTCCTGCGGGTCTCCGGGACGCTGTCGCCGCCGAACTTCTCGGCCACGGCGTCGGCGAGGACGAGGGCGACCATGGCTTCGGCGACGATGCCGGCGGCCGGGACCGCGCAGACGTCGGAGCGCTGGTGGTGGGCCTTGGCGGCCTCGCCGGTGGCGACGTCGATGGTGGCCAGCGCGCGCGGCACGGTGGCGATCGGCTTCATCGCTGCGCGGACGCGCAGCAGTTCGCCGGTGGTCAGACCGCCCTCGGTGCCGCCGGAGCGGCCGGTGGTGCGCCGGATGCCGTCCTCGGTGTGGACGATCTCGTCGTGGGCCTGGGAGCCGGGCACGCGGGCCAGGTCGAAGCCGTCGCCGACCTCGACGCCCTTGATGGCCTGGATGCCCATGAGCGCGGCCGCGAGCCGGGCGTCGAGGCGCCGGTCCCAGTGCACGTGCGAGCCGAGGCCCACCGGTACGCCGTACGCGAGCACCTCGACGACGCCGCCGAGCGTGTCGCCGTCCTTGTGGGCCTGGTCGATCTCGGCGACCATCGCCTTCGAGGCGTCGGCGTCGAGGCAGCGCACCGGGTCGGCGTCGAGCTTCTCCACGTCCGAGGGCTTCGGGTAGACGCCGTACGGCGCCTTGGCCGCGGCCAGTTCGACGACGTGCGAGACGATCTCGATCCCGGCCGTCTCCTTGAGGTACGAGCGGGCGACCGCGCCGAGCGCGACGCGGGCCGCGGTCTCGCGGGCGGAGGCGCGCTCCAGGATCGGCCGGGCCTCGTCGAAGCCGTACTTCTGCATGCCGGCGAGGTCGGCGTGGCCGGGCCGGGGGCGGGTCAGCGGGGCGTTGCGGGCCAGGTCGGCGAGGATCTCCGGGGCGACCGGGTCGGCCGCCATGACCTGCTCCCACTTGGGCCACTCGGTGTTGCCGACCATGATGGCGACCGGGGAGCCCATGGTGAGACCGTGGCGTACGCCGCCCAGGAAGGTGACCTCGTCGCGCTCGAACTTCATCCGGGCACCGCGTCCATAGCCCAGGCGCCGCCGGGCGAGGTGGTCCGCCACCATCTCCGTGGTGATCGGGACGCCGGCGGGAAGACCCTCCAGCGTCGCGACAAGTGCGGGACCGTGGGACTCCCCCGCGGTCAGCCAGCGCAACCTGCTCAACGGTGCTCCTCATGCTCGCGCCCTGGTACTGCTGCTGCGTACACGCGTCCTCGCGTACGGCGACGGCGCGACCGGGTGCGCGGCCCTGGCCCGCCGTCTCCGATCCTCCCACGTCCGGGGGCGGGAACCGGCCGCAGGTCCATCAGGCGGACGCACCCGGCCGGGTCGCACCGGCCCGGGCGCGCCCCGGGGGCGCCGGAGCGGGCCTGTCCCGGGCGTCTCGGCGGCCGGCTCTCGGCTGCCTGCCCGCCCGGGCTCGACCGGTGTCGCCTAGCGGGCGGCGAGCGCGTGTTCGCCCGCCCTGCGCATGGCGCCGAGCGGCGCGGGCGCCCGCCGGGTCATCTGCTCGACCTGGAGCACCGCCTGGTGCACGAGGAGATCGAGTCCGCCGACGACGGCTCCGCCGTACGCCGACCAGCGCGCCGCGAGGTCGGTCGGCCAGGGGTCGTACAGCACGTCGAAGAGGGTCGTGGGGCGCTCCGGGACTGCGGCGGCCAGTGCGTCCGTGGTGCCCGCCGGAGTCGTGGCGATCACCAGAGGAGCCCGCAGCGCCTGCTCGGCGTCGGTCCAGTCCTCGGTGCGCACCTCGATGCCGAGCCGCTCGCCCCACTGCCGCATCTCGGCGGCCCGTTCCTTGCTGCGGACGTACGCGACGATCTCGCCGGTGCAGATCCGCGCGAGGGCGGCCAGCGCGGAGGAGGCGGTGGCGCCGGCACCGAGAACGGCGGCCGAGTCGACCTGCTCGATCCCCCGCTCGCGCAGCGCGGCGACCATCCCGGGGATGTCGGTGTTGTCGCCGACGCGCCGCCCGTCCTCGGTGAACACGACGGTGTTGACCGCCTCGACGGAGGCCGCCGTCTCGCTGATCTCGTCGACCAGCGGCATCACGGCCCGCTTGAGCGGCATGGTCAGCGAGAGCCCGGCCCATTCCGGTCCGAGGTCCTCGAAGAACCCGGGCAGGGCCTCCTCGTCGACCTCGAAGCGGTCGTACGACCATTCCCCCAGGCCCAGCTCCCGGTACGCGGCGCGGTGCAGCACCGGGGAGAGGGAGTGAGCGATCGGCGAACCGAGCACCGCGGCCCGGCGGACATCAGTTGCCCGAGCTGGCATTGAATTGGTCCTTGAGCTTCTGGAATTGGGCCAGCGTCTTGGCGAATTCGGTATTGTTCTGACCGTCGGTCGCCACGAAATAGAGCCAGCCGTCCTTCGTGGGGTTGAAAACCGCCCTGAAGGCCTCGTCACCCGGATTGCCGATCGGACCGGGCGGCAGACCCGCGTGCGTGTACGTGTTGTACGGGTCCGGATTACTGTTGATCTCGGACGAACTGATGCGAATCTTGCTCTGACCCTTCAGGTAATTGAAGGTCGAGTCGAACTGCAGCTTCCGGTTGGTCTCGGTGTTGGTGCTCTTCAGCCGGTTGTAGACGACCTCGGCCATCTTGCGGTAGTCGTCATGCGTCTTGCCCTCGGCCTGGACCAGGCTCGCGACCGTGACCACCTGGAGCGGATTGTCCAGCTTGAGGGCCTTCGCCTTGGCCACGAGTCCCATCGCGGCGTACTTCTTGTTGGCCTGCGCGACCATGCCCTTCAGCACGGTCTCGGGCTTCATGCCCTTGGCCGCGGGATACGTGAGCGGGTAGAGGAACCCTTCCAGCGGATCCTTTATGTCCTTGTTGCTGTTCGCCCAGCTCGGGAGCCCGAGGCTCTTGTATTCCTTCTTCGCCACGCCACTGGTCGTGCCGTCGGCGAGTCCGAGCTTCTTGTCGATCGCCGCGTACACCTGGACATTGCGGAAACCGGGAGGCACGGTCACATTGTTCTGGCTTTTGGGGTCGAGCATCAGCTCGACGGCACTCGCGGCCGACATCTCCTTCCGCAGAAGATAGGCACCGGCCTGAATCGACTTGCCCTTGGGATTCTTCTGTTGAGCGGAGACGAAGGCATCGACGCTCTTGACGACACCGAGCGCCTTGAGCTTCTGGCCGATCACGTAGCCGCCCTCGCCCTTGGCGATGATGACGGCGACCTGCCCCGAACCCTCGCCCGCGAAGTCGGGAGCCGAGCCGAAACGATTCTGGTAGTAGTGGTAGCCGAAAACCCCGGCTCCGGCGAGACCGCCTCCGAAGACCAGGACGACCACCAGGCAGGCAAAGCCGCTGCGGCGCTTCTTCTTGCCTGTGCCGCCGCCCCCGCCCTTGCGGTCACCGCGGCCCCGGCCCTTCTTCGGGTCGTCATCGTCGTCGAAGTCGTCGTCGTCATCATCGTCGCCACCGGCGAAGAAGGCGTGCTCGCCCTGGTCCGGTCCCGGGTCCCAGTCGGGCTCCGGTTCGGGTTCGGCGCGGCGGCGGGCGGGCGGCTCGGGCGGCGGATAGGCATCGGGGGTGCCGTAGAAGTCAGGCTGCTCACCCGTGTACTGCCCGGCGTAGGGGTCGGCGGGGTCCGCGGCGTACGGAACCTGGGACTGCGCCCCGGTGTTCCCGCCGTCGGGGTACTGCTGCTGACCCTGGTCGCCGTACTGCTGCTGACCTTGACCCGGGTACTGCTGCTGACCTTGACCCGGGTACTGCTGCTGACCTTGCCCCGGGTACTGCTGCTGGCCCTGGTTGCCGCCGTACTGCTGCTGGCCCTGCCCCGGGTACTGCTGCTGACCCTGGTTGCCGTACTGCTGCTGGCCCTGCCCCGGGTACTGCTGCTGACCCTGGTTGCCGTACTGCTGCTGGCCCTGACCCGGATACCGCTGCTGACCCTGGCCGTTGAACTGCTGCTGCCCCTGGTCGCCGTACTGCTGCTGCCCCTGGAACTGCTGCCCCTGCTGGAACTGCTGCTGGTCCTGGTACTGCCCCGGCTGGCCCTGTGGCGGGTACTGCTGCTGCCCCTGGCCCCAGTCGCCCTGCTGCGCCTGCTGCTGCGGATAGTGCTGCGGCTGGCCGCCGTCGTAGGCGGACTGGCCGTCGGCGGCCTGTCCGCCCCATCCGCTGTCCCCGTACAACGGGTCCTCCGGATGCCACGGTTCGGAGCCAGGGCCCCGGCCATACTCAGTCATCGATCCCCTACAGGCCGCGAGCCGGCAGCTGCCGGCTCGTGTGGCTCGGCTCCCGTCCGCCTCTTTACTGTGCGAAGGCTGTTCGAACACCACCGCATCGGGCGGAACGTTACCGTATCGCGATCACATGACCACTTCGACGCCCTCGCCGGGGGACTTGCCTGACACCCGTTCGGATTCGAGCGCCTGCTGCAGAATAATGACGGCGGCCGCCTGGTCGATGACCGACCGGCCCTTCTTCGATTTCACGCCCGCGGCGCGCAGGCCCTGACCGGCCGTGACTGTGGTCATCCTCTCATCCACGAGCCGCACCGGAATGGGAGCGATCCCGCCCGCGAGCTCCTGGGCGAAGGCACGGACCTTCACCGCGGCCGGGCCCTCGCCCCCCTTGAGGGAGCGAGGGAGCCCGACGACGACCTCGATCGGCTCGTACTCCTCGACGAGCTGCCGCAACCGGCGGTGGGCGGCCGGGATGTCACGTCCCGGGACCGTCTCCACCGGTGTCGCGAGGATCCCGTCGGGGTCGCACGAGGCGACCCCGATCCGGGCGTCCCCGACATCGATCGCGAGCCGACGTCCTCTGCGCATGTCCACGGCCCTTACTTGGCCGTCTCGGCGACGAGGCGCTGGACCGCGTCGATGGCCTCGCCGACGGCGGCGGGGTTCTGGCCGCCGCCCTGGGCCACGTCCGGCTTGCCGCCACCGCCGCCACCGAGGGTCTTGGCGGCGGCGCGGACCAGCTCGCCGGCCTTGAGACCGCGCTCGCGGGCGGCCTCGTTGGTGGCGATGACCGTCAGCGGCTTGCCGCCCGCCACGGTGAACAGGGCCACGACTGCGGCCCGTCCGCCCTGGATGCGGCCGCGCACGTCGAGGACCAGCTTGCGCAGGTCGTCGGCGCCCGTGCCGTCCGGGACCTGACCGGTGACCAGGGCCACTCCGTTGACGTCCTTGGCGGACTCCACGAGACCGGCGGCGGCCTGCAGGACCTTCTCCGCGCGGAACTTCTCGATCTCCTTCTCGGCGTCCTTCAGCTTGCCGAGCATGGCGGAGATCTTCTCCGGAAGCTCCTCGGCACGGCCCTTGACCAGCTCCTGGAGCTGGGCGACGACCGTGTGCTCACGGGCCAGGAAGTTGTACGCGTCGACGCCGACCAGGGCCTCGATGCGCCGTACCCCGGAGCCGATGGACGATTCGCCGAGCAGCTTGACCAGGCCGAGCTGGGAGGTGTTGTGCACGTGTGTGCCGCCGCACAGCTCCTTGGAGAAGTCGCCGATGGTCACCACGCGGACGCGCTCGCCGTACTTCTCGCCGAACTCGGCGATGGCGCCCTGCTTCTTGGCCTCGTCGAGGCTCAGGATCTCGGCGTGCACGTCCAGGTCGCGGGCGAGCACCTCGTTGATCTGCTGCTCGACGTCCGTCATCACGGCCGTCGGGACGGCGGACGGGGAGCCGAAGTCGAAGCGGAAGCGACCGGGCTGGTTCTCGGAACCGGCCTGGGCGGCCGTCGGGCCGAGGGCATCGCGCAGCGCCTGGTGCGTGAGGTGCGTGGCCGAGTGGGCGCGGGCGATGGCCGTGCGACGGCGTACGTCGATGGTGGCCTGGGCCTTGGCGCCGACGGTGACCTCGCCGACGTGTACGACACCCTTGTGGACGTACACACCCGGGACGGGCTTCTGGCAGTCGCGGATCTCGATGACGGCACCGGTGTCGACCCGGATGCGGCCCGTGTCACCGATCTGGCCGCCGCCCTCGGCGTAGAACGGGGTGCGGTCGAGGACGATCTCGACCTCGTCGCCCTCGGTGGCGGCCGGGGAGGAGACACCGTCGACGAGGATGCCGACGACCGTCGACTCGGCCTCGGTGCGGTCGTAACCGATGAAGTCGGTCTCTCCGGCGGCGTCGGCGATCTGACGGTAGGCACCGAGGTCGGCGTGACCGGTCTTCTTGGCCCGGGCGTCGGCCTTGGCCTTGTCCCGCTGCTCCTTCATCAGGCGGCGGAAGCCGTCCTCGTCCACCGACAGGCCCTGTTCGGCGGCCATTTCGAGGGTGAGGTCGATCGGGAAGCCCCAGGTGTCGTGGAGCAGGAAGGCCTTGTCGCCGGCGAGGACCGTGCCGCCGGAGTCCTTCGTGTCGGTGATGGCCGTGTCGAGGATGTTCGTGCCGGCCTTCAGCGTCTTGAGGAAGGCGGCCTCCTCGGCGAGGGCCACGGTCTCGATCCGCTGCCGGTCGCTGACGAGTTCCGGGTACTGCTGGCCCATCATCGCGATCACGACGTCGATGAGGTCCTTGACGACGAAGCCGGTGGCGCCCAGCAGCCGCATGTTGCGGATGGCGCGGCGCATGATGCGGCGCAGCACATAGCCGCGGCCCTCGTTGCCGGGGCTCACGCCGTCGCCGATGAGCATCACGGAGGTGCGCATGTGGTCGGTGACCACGCGCAGCGAGACGTCGGAGCCGTGCGCGGCGCCGTACTCGACACCCGTCAGCTCGGTGGCCTTGTTGATGACGGCCATGGAGGTGTCGATCTCGTACATGTTCTGCACGCCCTGCAGAATCATGGCGAGGCGTTCCATGCCGAGACCGGTGTCGATGTTCTTGCTGGGCAGGTCGCCGAGGATCTCGAAGTCGTCCTTCGAGGTGCCCTCGCCGCGCTCGTACTGCATGAAGACCAGGTTCCAGATCTCCACGTACCGCTCGTCGTTGACGGCCGGGCCGCCCTCGACTCCGAACTCGGGGCCGCGGTCGTAGTTGATCTCGGAACACGGTCCGCAGGGTCCGGGGACGCCCATGGACCAGTAGTTGTCCTTCTTGCCGAGGCGCTGGATGCGCTCGGCCGGGACACCGATCTTGTCGCGCCAGATGGTCTCGGCCTCGTCGTCGTCGAGGTAGACCGTGATCCACAGACGCTCGGGGTCGAGGCCGTAACCACCCTTGTCCTGGGGCGAGGTGAGCAGCTCCCAGGCGTAGGTGATGGCGCCTTCCTTGAAGTAGTCGCCGAAGGAGAAGTTGCCGCACATCTGGAAGAACGTGCCGTGCCGCGTGGTCTTGCCGACCTCTTCGATGTCGGGCGTGCGCACGCACTTCTGCACGCTGGTGGCGCGCGACCACGGCGGCTTGACCTCGCCGAGGAAGTACGGCTTGAAGGGGACCATGCCGGCGGGGACCAGGAGCAGAGTCGGGTCGTCCGCGATGAGCGACGCCGAAGGGACGACGGTGTGACCGCGCTCCTCGTAGAAGCTCAACCAGCGGCGGCGGATTTCAGCCGACTCCATCAGTGGTCCTCATTCCGGTTGTACGAGTACGTCGTGTTCTCGATGTACTTGATCTGCTTGTTGTTGCCGACCTGCTTGGAGCCGGGCTGCTCGGTGTCGCCGATCGCGGCGATCCGGCGCTGCGTGGGCAGTTCGGGGTCCGGGCGCTCGTTCAGTCCGAGCACCTCGCCGAGTTCGGCCTCTCGTTGGGCCATCCCGTCGCGGACGTCGAGCGCGAACTCCTTGAGCCGGTGACCCGCGTCGATCGCCTTGTTGGCGGCCTGTGCCGCGAGGCTCTCGGGGGTCAGCTTCTTGAGCTTGCGGTTGACCTTGGTGGTGGCCCATACACCCGCGGCTGCGCCTGCGGTGAACCAGAACGTACGGCGGAACATCGCTGCGTCAGTCCTTCTTCCGCTTTCCCCGCCGCGCGGACGGGACGGTGCGGCCCACGATCACGGTACGCCGGGACGCTTTGTCGGGCACATTCTCTCGACGGCCTCCGATGGCCCGGCGCACGCCGTAGCCGAACGCCGCGACCTTGACCAACGGGCCGCCGAACGTGGAGGCGACGGTCGTCGACAGTGCCGACGCGTTCGACGTGACCTCCTGGACGTCCGACGCGATGGCGTCGACGCGGTCGATCTGCGTCTGCGCGGAGCGCACGGCCGCGGAGGCGTCCGCCAGGAGCGGGACGGCCTGGTCGGTCACGTCCGCCACGAGCTTGGTGGTCGCCCTGAGCGTCTGGGCCAGCCTCACCAGCGCGACGGCGAGGAAGGAGACCAGGATCGCCCAGAACACGGCCACCAGGATCCCGGCCACCTCACCACCGGACACTGTTGCACCCGCTCCCTGACTGTGTGCCTGAACATCGAAAAGTCGTCACCCGAGCCTATCGCGCCGGGGCCTGGGCTCCGTACCGCATTTAACGGCTCCGGAGTGTGGAGTTGCGCGAAGCGATTGTACGGAGTGCTTATGACTAAGTACGCTCCGTATCCCATGCAGCGTTCTCACCGCGCCCGGCGCTCCGGTCCTGCGACACCCGGCAATCTGCCCCTGGAACTCGACGCGTTCGTGGGGCGCAGCACCGAACTGGCACGGCTGGCCGAGGTGCTGGAGACGGTCCGTCTGGTCACCGTGACCGGCATGGGAGGCGTCGGCAAGACCCGGTTCGCGGCGCACGCGGCGGCACGGACGGGCGTACGCGACGGGGTCTGGCGCGTGGACCTGTCCGCGGTGCACGACCCGGACCTCGTGGAGTACGCGGTGGCCGAGGCCCTCGGTCTGACGGACCACACGGCCAGGCCGACGCGGCAGGTGCTGCTCGACCACTTCGCCGGGCGCCGGCTCCTCCTGGTCCTGGACGGTTTCGAGCACCTGGTGGACGTGAGCGCCTCGCTGGTGGGCGAGTTGCTGCGGCGGGCGTCCGGACTGCGGGTGCTGGCCGTGGGCCGCAGGCCGCTGGAGGTCGGGGGCGAGCGGGTGTTCCCGCTGGCTCCGCTCGCCGCGGCGGAGGCGGTGGAGCTGTTCGCGGACCGGGCGGCGGCCCGGGTGCCCGGCTTCGCGCTGAACGAGGGGAACCGGTCCGACGTCGAGGAGTTGTGCGGGCGTCTGGACGGAATCCCGCTGGCGCTGGAGCTGGCGGCGGGACGCCTCAGCGCCCTGTCGCCCGCGCAGCTCCTCGCCCGCCTGGAGGACCGGTTCCGGCTGCTGACCGGCGGCGGGCGCGACGCGCCGCCGCGGCACCAGACGCTGCGGACGGCGATCGGCTGGAGCCATGAGCTGTGCACGCCTGGGGAACGGCTGCTGTGGTCACGGCTGTCGGTGTTCGCCGGGCAGTTCGACCTGGAGGCCGCCGAGTACGTGTGCAGCGGGGACGGACTGCACGCCGACGACGTCCTCGATGTGCTCGGCGCGTTGCTCGCGCAGTCGGTGCTCTCGCGTGAGGAGACCGCGGCGGGTGTGCGTTACCGGATGCTGGACACGGTGCGGGCCTACGGCGCGGACTGGCTGGCGGCGACGGGCGACGCGGAGCGGCTGCGGCGCCGGCACCGCGACTGGTACATGGGCCTGGCCACCTGGTGCGAGCTGGACTGGTTCTCGCCGCGGCAGGGCGAGGTGGCGGCACGCGTCGATACGGAACTGCCGAATCTGCGCCGCGCGCTGGAGTACTCGCTCACCGAACCGGACGACGCGCATCTGGGCCAGTACTTGGCGGGCGCCCTGTGGTTCTACTGGGTCGGCTGCGGCCGGCTCTCGGAGGGCCGGCACTGGCTGGAGCGCAGTGTCGAGCTCGACGGCGACCGTGACCAGTCGCGGCTGAAGGCCCTGTGGGTGCTCGGCTATGTGGCGGTCCTCCAGGGGGACCCGGTGCCCGCGCTGTCCGCGCTCCAGGAGTGCCTCGAGGAGGCGGAGCGCTCCGGGAACGCCGTCGCGGTCGCCTACGCCGAACACCGCACCGGCTGTCTGGCCCTGGTCACGGACGACATGGCGCGCGCCGAAGCGCTGCTGCGCTCGGCGCTGGACCGCTATCACGAGATCGGCGAGCTGAACAGCAACGTACTGATGGGCCAGGTCGAGCTGGCGATGGCGCTCGCCTTCCAGGGCGATCTGCCGGGCGCGGTGAAGCTGTGCGAGGACGTCCGCAGGGTCTGCGAGGACCACGGGGAGCGCTGGGCGCTGGCGTACGCGCTGTACGTCCTCGCGTACCAGGCCCAGGTCGAGGGCGATCAGGCGCGGGCCCGGGATCTCCTGGAGCAGGGCCTCGGTATCGCGCACAGTTTCCACGATCTGCTCGGCGCCGTCCTCGCCGTCGAGCTGCTCGCCCTGGTCACGGCGGTGGACGGCGATGCGGCCGAGGCCGCGCTGCTCCAGGGGGCGGCCTCGCGGATGTGGCCGTCGGTGGGCCTGCCGCTGTTCGGTTCGGCGTACTACAACGCGCCGCACGAGCGCTGTGCGGCCCTTTCCCGGCAGCGGCTGGGCGACGAGCGGTACGAGGAGTGTCTGCGGGCGGGAGAGCTGCTCGGGCAGGACGCGGCGGTCGCCCGTGCGCTCAAAGGGGCCGGTGCTCCGCCGCTCGGGGCGGTGCCGTCGCCGCGCAGGCTGCCCCCGGACATGCGAAAGCCCGCCGTCTCGCCCACCGTGAAGGGCGGGGAGACGACGGGCTGACGCTGACGCGCAGGTGGTACCGCGTCCGCTGTAAGAAGATCAGCGGGCGTAGTACTCGACGACGAGCTGCTCGTCGCAGATCACCGGGATCTCCTTGCGGTTCGGCTCACGGTCCAGGCGGAACGCCAGGGCCGGGAGGTTCACCTGGAGGTAGCGCGGGGTCTCACCGTCGGGGGCGAAGCCACCGGCGCGGGAAACCTCGAACAGCGTCTTGCTGCGGCTGCGCTCGCGGACCATCACGACGTCGTCGGGACGGACGCGGAACGAGGGCTTGTCGACCTTCTGGCCGTTGACCTCGATGTGGCCGTGAACGACCATCTGGCGGGCCTGGTAGATCGTGCGGGCGATGCCCGAACGAAGGACCAGCGCGTCGAGACGACGCTCCAGCTCGATGACCAGAGCCTCACCGGTCTTGCCCTGCGTCTTGGCGGCACGCTCGTAGGCGCGGACGAGCTGGCGCTCGGACACGTCGTACTGCGCGCGCAGACGCTGCTTCTCGAGCAGACGGACCTTGTAGTCCGAGTTCTGCTTGCGGCCACGGCCGTGCTCGCCCGGCGGGTAGGGGCGGGCCTCGAAGTACTTGACGGCCTTCGGGGTCAGCGCGATACCGAGCGCACGCGACTTCTTGACCTTGGGGCGGGACTGATTCGCCACTGTCTGTATCTCTTTTCCTGTTTCCGGCTCACCCGGGTTAAAGGAGGTCGCATACGCAGCCGGGGAAACCCTGCGGGCCCTGCTGGGCCTGCCGGGCAGCCGCTCCCTGGTCTGGGCACTACGTGCAGCACACGAGTAGCCCACCGACCGTTCCCGGAAACCGGGTGGTGGTGGGCAGCCCGCGACACCTTCGACGGTGCGCGACGCTCCTGGATCCCCTCGTCGTACGAGTACGGTTTCGGGGCTCCGACTGCATGTCCCGTTGGGTGATGCCGACCGGGGCCGGACACGGGACGCAGCGCTTCGAGCCATGCTACAGGGTGCTCAGGACCGCCCTCTACCGAGGTGTTTCCTGGTCCACTGGACCGCGTCCGCGTAACGCGCCTCGGCGCCGTGCCGGGTCGGTGTGTAGTACTCCCGGTCCGTGAGCTCCTCGGGCGCGTACTGCTGGGCGGCGATGCCTTCGGGCAGGTCGTGGGGATACACGTAGCCCTGGGCGTGCCCGAGCTTGGCCGCGCCCTTGTAGTGCCCGTCGCGCAGATGCGTCGGCACCGGACCCGCGTGGCCCTTGCGCACGTCCTCCATGGCGGCGCCGATGGCCATGGTCGCGGCGTTGGACTTCGGGGCCAGGGCGAGGGCGATCGTGGCGTGGCTGAGGGTGAGCGCGGCCTCGGGGAAGCCGATCATCGCGACGGCCTGGGCGGCGGCGACGGCTATGGGCAGCGCGTTCGGGTCGGCGAGGCCGATGTCCTCGCTGGCGGAGATCATCAGACGGCGGGCGATGAAGCGGGGGTCCTCGCCCGCCTCGATCATCCGGGCCAGGTAGTGCAGGGCGGCGTCCACGTCGGAGCCGCGGATGGACTTGATGAGCGCGCTCGCCACGTCGTAGTGCTGGTCGCCGTCGCGGTCGTACTTCACGGCGGCGCGGTCCACCGTCTCCTCCAGCGTCTGGAGGGTGATCTCCGGCTCGCCCTTGTCCAGGGCGGCACCGGCCGCGGCCTCCAGGGCGGTCAGGGCGCGGCGGGCGTCACCGCCGGCGATCCGCAGCAGGTGCTCCTCGGCGTCCCCGGGCAGGGAGACGGCTTCCTTGAGACCGCGCTCCGCGGCGAGTGCCCGGCGCAGCAGGGCGCGCAGGTCGTCGTCGGTGAGCGGTTCGAGGGTGAGGAGGAGGGAGCGGGAGAGCAGCGGCGAGATAACCGAGAAGTACGGGTTCTCGGTGGTCGCGGCGATCAGCGTCACCCAGCGGTTCTCCACCGCCGGGAGCAGGGAGTCCTGCTGGGCCTTGCTGAAGCGGTGGATCTCGTCCAGGAAGAGGACGGTCTCCTTGCCGAAGCCGCCGGTGGCGCGGCGGGCGCCGTCGATGACCGCGCGTACTTCCTTGACGCCCGCGGTGATCGCGGAGAGCTCCACGAAGCGCTTGTCGGTGGCCTTGGAGACGACGTACGCGAGGGTCGTCTTGCCGGTGCCCGGCGGGCCCCAGAGGATCACCGAGGACGGTCCGGCCGGGCCGCCGCTCCCCTCGGCCACGAGTCTGCGCAGCGGCGAGCCCGGCTTCAGCAGATGCTGCTGCCCCACGACCTCGTCGAGGGTGCGCGGGCGCATCCGCACCGCCAGGGGACTGCTGGACGGGTCCTTCTCCTGGCGTTCTTCTGCCGCGGCGGTGAACAGGTCGGGCTCCACGTCAAGAACCCTACCGGGGGCCACTGACAATCCCCGCAGGGCCGTCGGTCAGGCGGTCCGGCGATCCCCGGGGGCCCGTCAGCTGGTCCAGAAGTCCCACCAGCGGGTCAGGATCAGCATGCCGATGATGCCGATGTGCAGCGTCGGCAGGACCCAGGTGAACTCACCGAAGAAACTCTTCATCCAGCGCGGGGCGGGCAGGAAGCCGTTGCGGACGTTGAAGGAGGTCACGTACCAGAACATGGTGATCGTGGCGACCCAGGCCAGGCTGCACCACAGGCAGAGCGAGTTGATCCGGTACAGCGACTGGAACTGGAGCCAGGTGCAGAACGCGACCCCGAAGAGCGTGCCGAAGTTGAACGTCAGCCAGTACCAGCGCGGATAGGTGGCCCGCGCGAGAAGGCTCACACCGACGCAGATCACGATGCCGTAGGCGACGAGCCCCATCATGGGGTTCGGGAAGCCGAAGGCCGAGGCCTGGGCGCTCTTCATGATGTTGCCGCAGGAGACGACCGGGTTCAGGCTGCACCCGGGCACGAAGTTCGGGTTCTCCAGCAGCTTGAACTTGTCGATCGTGATGACCCAGGCGGCAAGGAGACCGGCCGCGCCCGTGATCACCAGCAGCAGGGCGAGGGCGCGGCTGCCGCCGACCGTCCGCGGAGCGGCGGGGCGTTCCAGGTCGGCCGGGATGTCCTTGACTGTCGTCTTGCTCATCACGCCGTTTCCGTAGTTTCGAAGGGGCCTGCGGGGAGGCTCATTGTGCCGCACGCGCCCGCCCGTCCACCGTTCGGTGCACATAAGAAGGTACGCACGGCCGTCCCGGAGCGTTCGGTTCGGGGGGATGCTCGTCGGCATGACAACACACGCGGACCAACTCGCGGTGGACGTACGCGGGCTGCGCAAGCAGTACGGGGACGTGACCGCCGTCGACGGCATCGATCTCGGCATCAGGCGGGGCGAGGTGTTCGGCCTGCTCGGGCCGAACGGTGCGGGCAAGAGCACCACGGTGGAGATCCTCCAGGGCAATCGCCGACGGGACGCGGGCGAGGTCTCGGTGCTCGGCTCGGACCCGGCGACGGGCACGCGCGCGTGGCGCTCACGCGTCGGAATCGTCTGGCAGGACGAATCCGCGCCCGCCGAGTTGACGGTGGGCGAGACGGTGCGGCATTTCTCCCACTATTACCCGAATCCTCGTGACCCTGAGGAAGTCATCGGCCTGGTCGGCCTGGAGGAGAAGGCGGGCAGCAGGATCAAGTCGCTGTCGGGCGGTCAGCGCCGCCGGCTCGATGTGGCCCTCGGTGTGATCGGCGGTCCCGAACTGCTGCTCCTGGACGAGCCGACCACGGGTTTCGACCCGGCCGCGCGACGGCAGTTCTGGGACCTGATCCGCAAGCTGGCCGAGGAGGGCACCACCATCCTGCTGACCACGCACTACCTGGAGGAGGCCGAAGCCCTCGCGAACCGGCTGGCGGTCATCGCGCGGGGCCGGGTCGTCGCCGAGGGCGAACCGGCCGCGCTGCGCGAGCGCTTCGGTACCGAGGCCACGGTCGAATGGACGGAGGCCGACGGCAGCCCGCGCAGCGAACGCACGGACACCCCCACCAGGACGGTCGCCGAGCTCACGCACCGCTTCGACGGGGAGATCCCGGGGCTCCGCGTGAGCCGCCCCACCCTGGAGGACGTCTATCTGCGACTGACCGGCCTGGAGGACGCTCGATGACCACGACCGACGTACGCGTGCGCACGAAGACCGCGAACGGCCGGCTGCCCGGCGCCTGGGGGCTGGGACTGCGGCGCGGCGCTCTGGAGATCAGGCAGTTCTTCCGCCAGCGAGACCAGGTGGTGTTCACCTTCGCCTTCCCGGTCGTCTTCCTGTTCCTGTTCGCGTCGATCTTCAGCAACGACGTGAAGGGCGCGGGCATCACCGCCTCCCAGCTGTACGTCCCGGCGATGATGGCCGCGGGCATCATGTCGACCAGCTTCCAGTCCCTCGGCATCTCGATCGCGATCGAACGGGACGAGAAGGTGCTGCGCCGGCTGCGCGGCACACCGATGCCGCCGGCCGCGTACTTCTTCGGCAAGATATGGCTGGTTCTCGTGACCGGCGCCCTGGAGACGGCGATCCTGCTCGTCGTCGGCACCACGCTGTACGACGTCGACCTGCCCTCGGACCTCGGCAAGTGGGCGGACTTCGGCTGGATCTTCGTCCTGGGTCTCACGGCCTGCGCCCTGCTCGGCATCGCCATCAGCTCGGTCCCGAAGTCGGGCAGGAGCGCCACGTCGGTAGTCGTACTGCCCTTCCTCGTCCTCCAGTTCATCTCCGGCGTCTACATCTCCGTCGACACCATCCCGGACTGGATGCTGAACATCGGTGCGCTGTTCCCCCTCAAGTGGATGTGTCAGGGGCTGCGCGGGGTGTTCCTGCCCGACTCCGCCAAGGTTCTGGAGCAGGCGGGCGACTGGGAGTTCGGACGGATCGCCCTGGTGCTCGGGGCATGGTGTGTCGGAGGGTTGCTGCTGTGCCTGCTGACCTTCCGCTGGAAGAGCCGTCGCGACGGATGACAACTCCGGCCGCGCGCCCCGCCCCTCACCGCCCGGTGCCCCATCTGCTGCGGGGCTTCGGGAAGTCGGGGTGGAGGACCGGACGGCCGCGGTGACGAGCGCGATGCGCTTCGGCTTGCCGGAGTAAGGCTCCAGCCCCGTGCCCCGGGGCTCACCCCGAACGCTGGAGGGGCTGACATCCGTCAGCCCCTCCAGCGTTCGGGCAGGCGATCTCGGGGACTGGCCCCCCGCCGGGAACGAGCCCTGCTCAGCCCAGGCGGGACCGCAGGTCGGCCACGATCGCGTCGACCGCGACCGCCGTCTGCTCCCCGGACTCCATGTCCTTGAGCTGCACGACGCCCTCGGCGAGATCACGCTCACCGGCGACGATCGTGAAGCGGGCCCCGCTTCGATTCGCGTTCTTCATCGCACCCTTGAGCCCCTTCGCGCCGTACGAGAAGTCGGCGGCGACACCGAGCCTGCGCAGCTCGGTGACCACGCCGAACAGCGTCCGGCGGGCCTCCTCCCCGAGCGGCACCGCGAACACGCTGGTGGACGCGGGGAGTTCGAGCTCGACGCCCTCCGCCTCCAGGGCCAGCACCGTACGGTCGACGCCCAGCGCCCAGCCGACGGACGGCAGTTCGGGGCCGCCGATCATCTCGGACAGCCCGTCGTAACGGCCACCGCCGCCGACCGCGGACTGCGAGCCGAGACCGTCGTGCACGAACTCGAAGGTGGTGCGCGTGTAGTAGTCGAGGCCGCGCACCAGCTTGGCGTCGTCCTCGAAGGCGACGCCCGCGGCCGTGATCAGGTCGCGCACCTCCTCGTGGTACGCCTTGCAGGCGTCACACAGGTAGTCGCGCAGCAACGGCGCCCCGCCCAGCTGCTTCTGGACGTCCTCGCGCTTGTCGTCGAGCACGCGCAGCGGGTTGATCTCCGCACGGCGCAACGTGTCCTCGTCGAGGTCCAGGCCGCGCAGGAAGTCCTGCAGCGCGGCCCGGTAGACGGGGCGGCACTCCTTGTCGCCCAGGCTGTTCAGCAGGATGCGGAAGTTCCGCAGGCCCAGCGACCGGTACGCCTGGTCCGCCAGGATGATCAGCTCGGCGTCGAGCGCCGGGTCCTCGGCTCCGATCGCCTCGGCGCCCACCTGGGAGAAGTGGCGGTAACGGCCCTTCTGGGGACGCTCGTAGCGGTAGTACGAGCCCGAGTACCAGAGCTTGACGGGGAGGTTGCCCGCCTTGTGCAGGTTGGCCTCCAGGGCCGCCCGCAGCACGGAGGCTGTGCCCTCGGGACGCAGGGCCAGCCTGTCGCCGCCCTTGGTCTCGAAGGCGTACATCTCCTTGGTCACGATGTCGGTGGACTCACCGACACCGCGCGCGAACAGTTCGACGTTCTCGAAGCCGGGCGTCTCGATGTAGCCGTAGCCGGAGTTGCGCAGCGGTGCGGCGATGGCCTCGCGGACCGCGAGGTACTTGGCGCTGTCCGGCGGAATCAGGTCGTACGTGCCCTTGGGGGCCTGGAAAGTACTCACGAAAGTCTCTCGTCACATTCCTCGTCGGGGAGCAGGCGAGGCTCCCTGGCCGGCGGCCACCTGCCGCAGATACGGGTTGGTGGCGCGCTCCTGGCCGATGGTCGTCTGGGCGCCGTGGCCGGACAGCACCACGGTCGAGTCGTCGAGCGGCAGGCACACACGGCCCAACGAGTCGAGCATGTCGTCCATGTCGCCGCCGGGCAGGTCGGTGCGTCCGATGGAGCCGGCGAAGAGCAGATCCCCGGAGAAGAACACGGACGGGATGTCCGCGCTCTCGGGCATCCGGAACGCCACCGACCCCTTCGTATGGCCCGGCGCGTGCGCGACGGAGAGGTCGAGGCCCGCCAGCTTCAGCTCCGCGCCGTCGGTCAGCGTCCGCACGTCGTCGGGCTCCCCCACGGTCAGCTCGCCCATCAGCGGCATTCCGATCGACCGGCCGAGCGCCCGCTCGGGGTCGCTCATCATGTAACGGTCCTCGGGGTGGATCCAGGCCGGCACGTCGTGCGCTCCGCACACCGGGACGACCGAGGCGACATGATCGATGTGGCCATGGGTGAGGATGACCGCGACAGGCTTGAGCCGATGCTTCTTGAGCGCGTCCTCGACTCCCTGGGCGGCCTGATGGCCCGGGTCGATGATCACGCACTCCTCACCCGCGGCGGGGGCGACCAGGTAACAGTTGGTCCCCCAGGCCCCGGCGGGGAACCCGGCAATGAGCACGATCGTCCTTCGTGGTGGCGTACGCGCTGGTGTCGTACGGGGCGGGTGGCTGTGGCTCAGAGCCTACCGGCGCTGCCGATTCCTCAGCGAACCCATATACGGTACGGGGCACACGCAGGCGGTCGGCTCACGAGACGCACGCGTCCCACACGACGTACGAGACGCACGAGGAGAAACCCGGTGGTCAGCCAGGAACAGCGGCGGCGTCAGCTCGCCCGGGAGAAGTTCTTGCGACAGCAGCAGCGCCGCACATCGGCGCGACGCAAGACCCATACACGCAACGCGGTGATCGCGGCGGTCGTCGGCGTGGTCGTCGCGGGCGGTGCGCTGTCGTACTTGACCGGGGCCTTCAAGAGCGACGACAAGAAGGCCAACGCGGGCGCCGAGGTGACGCCGAGCGCCACGCCGAGCAAGGCGCCCGATCCGTGCGAGAAGCCCGCCGCGGGCGCGGTGAAGAAGCTCACCTGGAAGAAGGAGCCGGCGGTCACCATCGACACGTCGGCGGCCTACACCATGAAGATGGCGACGACGTGCGGTGACATCGACATCGCCCTCAAGGCGTCCGCCGCCCCGCACACGGTGAACTCGTTCGACTTCCTCGCCGGCAAGGGTTACTTCGACCACACCAAGTGCCACCGGCTCACCACCAACGGCATCTACGTGCTGCAGTGCGGTGACCCGACGGCCCAGGGCTCCGGCGGTCCCGGCTACACGATCCCGGACGAGAACCTGAAGGACAAGACGCTCAAGGGCGGCGTGTACCCGGCGGGCACGATCGCCATGGCCAACACCGGCCAGAAGCACACCGGCGGCAGCCAGTACTTCCTGGTCTACAAGGACAGTCAGCTTCCGCCCAGTTACACACCGTTCGGAACTATTTCCAAGTCCGGCCTGACGGTCCTGGAGAAGATCGCGGCCGCCGGCGAGAGTACGGGCCAGGGCGACGGCGCCCCCAACGCGACCGTCGTCATCAACAAGCTGACCGTGACGAAATCCTGACCGCCAGCTGCTGAATTTCGGTCGCGCGGGATGCGGACAGCCGCCCCGCCGGTCGCCTATGTTGGCCGTGACGAAACTGTGGACGATGCCAGGGGGCGTGACGCCCCTCACAGGCATCATGTGGAGGAGGCGCTGTGAGCAGCGACCCGTGGGGCCGCGTCGACGAGACGGGGACCGTGTACGTGCGTACGGCCGACGGCGAGCAGGTCGTCGGTTCCTGGCAGGCCGGCTCTCCTGATGAGGCGCTGGCCTACTTCGAGCGCAAGTACGAGGGCCTGGTGGTCGAGATCGGCCTCCTCGAAAAGCGAGTGAAGACCACCGACCTGTCGGCGAAGGACGCCCAGACCGCCATTGATCACATCCGCGAGCAGGTGGTCGCCCACCACGCGGTCGGCGATCTGGACGCGCTGAAGGTGCGGCTGGACAAGCTCGTGGAGACGGTCGACGCGCGCCGTGAGGAACGCAAGGTCCAGCGGGCCAAGCAGTCCGACGAGGCGCGGCACGCCAAGGAGGCGCTGGTCGTCGAGGCCGAGGAGCTGGCGCAGAGCGACCAGTGGCGGGCGGCCGGTGAGCGGCTGCGCGCGCTGGTGGACACGTGGAAGGGACTGCCGCGACTCGACCGCAAGTCGGACGACGAGCTGTGGCACCGTTTCTCGCATGCCCGCTCGGCGTTCTCCAAGCGGCGCAAGGCGCACTTCGCCTCGCTGGACGCGCAGCGCGAGGAGGCCCGCAAGACCAAGGAGAAGCTGGTCGCCGAGGCCGAGTCGCTGTCCGGCTCGTCGGACTGGGGCCCGACGGCGGCCCGTTACCGCGAGCTGATGGCGGACTGGAAGTCCGCGGGCCGCGCCCAGCGCGAGCACGAGGACGACCTGTGGAACCGCTTCCGCGGCGCCCAGGACGTGTTCTTCGCGGCGCGCGGCTCGGTGTTCGCCGAGCGCGACGCGGAGCAGACGGAGAACCTGAAGCTCAAGGAGGAGCTGGCCGAGGAGGCCGAGAAGCTCGTCCCGGTGCAGGACCTGAAGGCGGCCCGTGCGGCCTTCCGTTCCATCAACGAGCGCTGGGAGGCCATCGGTCACGTGCCGCGCGACGCCCGCCCGAAGGTCGAGGGCAGGATGCACGCGGTGGAGCGGGCCCTCCAGGAGTCGGAGGAGACCGAGTGGCGCCGGTCCAACCCGGAGGCACGCGCGCGTGCGGAGGGTCTGACCGGTCAGCTGCAGGCCGCGGTGGACAAGCTCCAGGGGCAGATCGAGGCGGCGCGCTCCGCGGGCAACACCGCGAAGGCCGACAAGCTCCAGAGAGAGCTGGACGGCCGTCAGGCGCTGCTGGACCAGGCGCTGAAGGGTCTTCAGGAGTTCGGCGGCTGATCGGACAAGAGTTTGGCGGCTGATCCGCCGGACGACACGCGAAGGGGCTCCCGTACGCACCGTACGGGAGCCCCTTCGTGTGGTGCCCGGCCGTGTGGCCGGGCGGACAGCGGGTGTCAGGCCTCGGAGGGCCTGCGGGCCGACGTCACGCGGTACACGTCGTAGACGCCCTCCACGCCCCGCACGGCCTTCAGGACGTGTCCCAGGTGCTTGGGGTCGCCCATCTCGAAGGTGAAGCGGGAGGTGGCGACACGGTCGCGGGAGGTTTGGACGGCCGCGGACAGGATGTTGACGTGCTGGTCGGACAGAACGCGCGTGACGTCCGACAGGAGCCGGGACCGGTCCAGGGCCTCGACCTGAATGGCGACCAGGAAGACCGAGGACTGGGTGGGCGCCCACTCGACCTCGAGGATGCGTTCGGGCTCACGCGAGAGCGAGTCGACGTTGACGCAGTCGCTGCGGTGGACCGATACGCCGCTTCCGCGGGTGACGAACCCGATGATCGGGTCACCCGGCACCGGCGTACAGCACCGGGCGAGCTTGACCCACACGTCGTCGACGCCCTTGACGACGACACCCGGGTCGTTGTTGCTGCGCCGCTTGCGGCCTCGGCCCCGCGCGGGCGGTACGGACTCGTCGATCTCCTCGGTGGCCGCCTCCTCGCCGCCGAGCGCCTGGACGAGTTTCTGGACGACGCTCTGGGCGGTGACATGGCCCTCGCCGATCGCCGCGTACAGGGACGAGATGTCGGGGTAGCGCATCTCGTGCGCGAGGGTGACCAGGGAGTCGCCGGTGAGGATGCGCTGGATCGGCAGGTTCTGCTTGCGCATCGCGCGGGCGATGGCGTCCTTGCCGTGCTCGATCGCCTCGTCGCGGCGTTCCTTGGAGAACCATGCCCGGATCTTGTTGCGGGCGCGCGGCGACTTCACGAAGCCGAGCCAGTCGCGGGAGGGGCCCGCGCCGGCCGCCTTGGAGGTGAAGACCTCCACCAAGTCGCCGTTGTCCAGGGTGGATTCGAGCGGTACGAGCCGGCCGTTGACCCGTGCTCCTATCGTCCGGTGGCCGACCTCCGTGTGGACCGCGTACGCGAAGTCGACCGGCGTGGCGCCGGCCGGAAGCGCTATGACGTCGCCCTTGGGCGTGAAGACGAAGACCTCGTTGCGCGACAGGTCGAAGCGCAGGGACTCCAGGAACTCGCTGGGGTCCTCGGTCTCCTTCTGCCAGTCGAGCAACTGGCGCAGCCACGCCATGTCGTTGACGGTGTCCTGGCCCGCGCTGCCCTTGGCCGCCCGGGGCACGTCGGTGCGGATCTTGGAGGAGCCGGCGACGGTCTCCTGCTTGTACTTCCAGTGCGCGGCGATGCCGTACTCGGCGCGGCGGTGCATGTCGAACGTACGGATCTGGAGCTCGACGGGCTTGCCGTTGGGGCCGATGACCGTCGTGTGCAGCGACTGGTACATGTTGAACTTCGGCATCGCGATGTAGTCCTTGAACCGGCCGGGGACCGGGTTCCATCGCGCGTGCACGGTGCCGAGCGCCGCGTAGCAGTCGCGGACGGTGTCCACGAGGACGCGGATGCCCACCAGGTCGTAGATCTCCGCGAAGTCACGGCCGCGGACGATCATCTTCTGGTAGACGCTGTAGTAGTGCTTCGGGCGGCCGGTGACGGTCGCCTTGATGCGGGCCGCGCGCAGGTCGGACTGGACCTCGTCGGTCACTATGGCGAGGTACTCGTCGCGCTTGGGGGCGCGCTCGGCGACCAGGCGCACGATCTCGTCGTACATCTTGGGGTAGAGGATCGCGAAGGCGAGGTCCTCCAGCTCCCACTTGATGGTGTTCATGCCCAGGCGGTGGGCGAGCGGCGCGTAGATCTCCAGGGTCTCGCGCGCCTTCTTCTCCTGCTTCTCGCGCTTGAGGTAGCGCATGGTGCGCATGTTGTGCAGGCGGTCGGCGAGCTTGATGACCAGGACGCGGGGGTCCTTGGCCATGGCGACGACCATCTTGCGCACGGTCTCGGCCTGGGCGGCCTCGCCGAACTTGACCTTGTCCAGCTTGGTGACACCGTCGACGAGCAGCCCGACCTGGTCGCCGAAGTCGCGGCGCAGGGTGTCGAGGCCGTACTCGGTGTCCTCGACCGTGTCGTGCAGGAGACCGGCCATGAGCGTCGCCGGGTCCATGCCCAGCTCGGCCAGGATGGTGGTGACGGCGAGCGGGTGCGTGATGTACGGGTCGCCGCTCTTGCGCTTCTGGCCTCGGTGCCAGCGCTCGGCGACCTGGTAGGCCTTCTCGATCTGCCGGAGCGTCGCCGTCTCGATCTTGGGGTCGTTGCTGCGCACTATCCGGAGCAGGGGCTCCAGAACCGGGTTGTACGGGTTCGAGCGCTGGACGCCGAGACGGGCGAGCCGGGCGCGGACGCGGTTGGAGGAGCCGCCGGAGCGTGTGGCCTGACCTGCCGCGGGACGGACCGCCGGGGTGTTCGCGGGGCGCTCGGGCGAGGCCGGCTTGGGACGTGCCTCCTCGGCCGCCGTGTCGTCGGGCGCGGCCTGGGCGTGCTCGACCGGCCCGCTCGCGACGTTCCGTGCGGGCGTCTCCGCCGGGCCCGAGGCGGGCTCGGGCTGGGTGGAGGCGGTTCGCCCCAGGCGTTCCGCGCTGGGGGCGAGTGGCTGGGCCTCGTCTGGCAAGAGGGCTCCTCGTGCGCGATCCGGGTCCCCCGGTCAGGCTCCGGAAACCCCATGGTAGCGATCCTTCGCGCCGGACTCGCTGTCGGCCGCCGGGGGCGACCTCGTACAGAAGGAACGCCAGAGGCGGGCGCCGGATTCCTCCGGGCCCGCCTCCACGGTGTCCTACGGGTGTCTCAGGCCTTTCGGGGGCCTCTCCCGGGGCTGTCTCCCGGGTGGTGAGCGGACGGGCCTCAGATCGTGAGGAGCGCCTGCAGGGGAGCGCCGGCCAGAGCAGGCTCCAGACGGCCGCGGCCGCCCAGGAAGCCGAGCTCCATCAGCACGGCGACGCCCGCGACCTCGGCGCCCGCCCGGCGGATGAGCTGGAGCGAGGCCTCGGCGGTGCCGCCCGTGGCGAGGACGTCGTCGACGACCAGCACGCGGTCGGCCGCGCTCAGGTCCTCGGCGTGGACCTCGATCTCGGCGGAGCCGTACTCCAGGTCGTACGCCTGCGACAGGGTCGCTCCGGGGAGCTTGCCCGCCTTGCGCACCGGGATGAAGCCGAGCCCTGCCTGGACGGCGACCGGCGCTCCGAGGATGAAGCCACGGGCCTCCAGGCCGACGATCTTGGTGGCTCCGGTGCGCACGGCGATGTCCGCCAGGGCGCCGGTCAGCGCGCCGAACGCGGCCGGGTCGGCCAGGAGCGGGGTGATGTCCTTGAACATCACCCCCGGCTCCGGGTAGTCGGCCACGTCACGGATACGGCTGAACAGCAGCTCTTCGATGCCGGTCATCGGCGCTTCCCCGAGGGCCGGCCGCGGCCGCGGGTGCGGGACGCGGGCTGGTTGCGGGGACCGACGACCGCGGGCGTGACGTCATCCGGCTCGTCGTCCTCGTACGACTCGGTGACCCGCTGCTCCGGGGACTCGCCCTGGGCGGCCGCCTGGGCCCGCTTGGCGAGGACCCGCTTGCGCAGGGCCTTCATCTGCGGCTCGCGCTCCTTGAGGTCGGCGACGAGCGGCGTGGCGATGAAGATCGAGGAGTACGCGCCGGCCGCGAGGCCGACGAACAGCGACAGCGAGATGTCGTTGAGCACGCCCGCGCCGAGCACGCCGCCACCGATGAACAGCAGGGCGCCGACCGGCAGCAGCGCGACCACCGTGGTGTTGATGGAACGCACCAGGGTGCTGTTGATCGAGCGGTCGGCGACGTCGCTGTAGGTCCAGCGGGTCTGCTTGGTGATGTCCTTGGTCTGCTCCTTGAGGCTGTCGAAGACGACGACCGTGTCGTAGAGCGAGTAACCGAGGATCGTGAGCAGACCGATCACCGTGCCCGGGGTGACCTCGAAGCCCACCAGGGCGTAGATGCCGACCGTGATGGTGATGTCGTGGATCAGGGCGACCAGCGCGGCGATGGCCATGCGCCACTCGAAGGCGATGGCCAGGTAGATCACGACCAGGACCATGAAGATCGCCAGGCCCTCCCAGGCCTTGTTGGCGATCTCGTCACCCCAGCTGGGGCCGACCAGGTCGGCGTTGATCTGCTCGGAGTCGACCTTCAGGTCCGTGGCGAGCTTGTCCTTGATCGCGTCCGACTTGTCGGTGTCGATACCGGCGATCTGGATGCGCAGTCCGCCGTTGCCGAGCTTCTGGACGACCGCGTCGTGGCCGGAGGCGTCTTGTGCGTACGTCTCCGCCTGGCTAACCGAGACACTGGACTTGCCGGTGGTGAAGACGGCGCCGCCCTGGAACTCGATGCCCATGTTCAGGCCCCGCACCGTCAGGCCGAGGATGGCCGTGATGGTGATCAGGATCGAGATGCCGTACCAGATCTTGCGCTTTCCGACGAAGTCGTAGCCGATCTCGCCGCGGTGGAGCCGGGCGCCGAGGGTGCCGAGTTTCGACATCTCACGCCTCCTTCGTGTCGACGGGGGCGGACGCGCGACGGGTGCGGCGCAGCGGCGGCTTGGCGCCCAGTCGCTTCGGGTCGAGGCCGGACCAGCGGTGGCCCTCAGCGTAGAACTTCCTGCGGGCGAGGAGCGTCATCAGCGGCTTGGTGAAGAAGAACACGACGACGACGTCGAGAACCGTGGTCAGACCGAGGGTGAACGCGAAGCCCTGGACCTTGCCGACGGTGACGATGAAGAGCACCGCGGCGGCGAGGAACGACACGAAGTCGGAGACCAGGATGGTACGTCGGGCACGCGGCCAGGCACGCTCGACGGCGGGTCGCAGGGAGCGGCCCTCGCGGATCTCGTCCCGGATGCGTTCGAAGAAGACGATGAACGAGTCCGCTGTGATACCGATCGCGACGATCGCACCGCAGACGGCCGGGAGGTTCAGCGCGAAGCCGATGGCCGGGCCGAGCAGCGCCATGAGCACGTAGGTGAGGATCGCGGAGACGCCCAGGGAGGCGATGGCGATGACCGACAGGCCGCGGTAGTAGATCACCAGGTAGATGACGACCAGGGCGAGGCCGATGGCGCCGGCGATCAGTCCGGCGTGCAGCTGCTCGCCACCGAGCGCTGCGGTCACCGTGGTGACGCTGGACTCCTTGAAGCTGAGCGGCAGCGCGCCGTACTTCAGCATGTTGGACAGGTCCTGCGCCTCGGTCTGGCTGAAGCTTCCGGAGATCTCCGCGTTGCCGCCGGTCAGCGCCTGGTTGACGAACGGGTCGGAGACGACCTCACCGTCGAGGACGATGGCGAACTGGTTCTGCGGGGACTGGTTCTTGGCGAGCTTGGCGGTGATGTCGGCGAACTTCTTGGTGCCACCGGACGTGAAGTCCATGGTGACCTTCCAGCCCGCGGCGCTCTGCGTGTCGAAGACGGCGGCGGCCTTCTTGATGTCCGTGCCGGACACCTCGGCCGGGCCGAGCACGTACTTCTGCCACTGGCCCGAGGAGTTCTTGCCACAGGCCACGGTCGGCTCGGTCGGCTTGGCGCCGACACCGGCAGTGGCGCGGGCCGCCTTGTCGGCGCAGTTCAGCGCGGCGTACTCGGACTGCAGCTTGGCGGTCGCGGGGTCCACGCTGGCGCTGGCCGAGGGAGCGGCACTGGAGGAGGCCGAGGAGCTCGGGGTGCCGCTCGGCGACGGCGAGGAGCCCGCCTTCAGGGCGTCGGTGACCGCGCGACCCTGGGTGGTGGCGGAGGCCGACGGCGTCGCGGGGGCGGAGGAGGACGAGGTCGCCTTGTCCGTGGACTTGCCGGAGGCACTGCTGGAGGCGCTCGGCGACGGGCTGGCCGACGCGTCGGCCCCGGAGACCTCGGTGGTCAGCACGGGACGGAAGTAGAGCTTGGCGGTGGTGCCGACCTGGTCGCGGGCCTGCTTGGAGTTCGTTCCCTTGGGGATGTTGACAATGATGTTGTCGGATCCCTGGGTCTGAACCTCGGCCTCGGAGACACCGAGACCGTTGACACGGCGGTTCATGATGTCGACCGCGGTGTTCATGTTGGTCTTGTTGATCGCGTTGGGCTGGCCCGGCTCGTTCTTCGCCGTGAGCGTGATGCTCGTGCCGCCGGCGAGATCGATGCCGAGACGCGGAGTGGTGTGCCCGGAGGCGAACATCCCTCCGGTGAGCGCCGCGATGGCGATCAGGATCAGGGCCAGCGAGCGCCCCGGCCTGCTCTGGGCGCTCGCGCTCCGGCCCTTCTTCGGTGCTGCCACCTTCTCGTACTCCCTCTCGGGCCGCCCTGCGCCGGGTGAGCGCGTGGACGGCCATGCCATGGTGTCGGGACTCCGTGCGAGAACAGCACGTCCCGGGAGGTGCGAGGCGCGAGCGGACCGCGCCGCGCTCCCGGGTCGTGACTACTTCGCGTCGGCCTCGCCGTCGGTCTTCTTCGGCTCTGCATCGTCGACGTCGGAGGCCTGGTCGGCCTTCGCCTCGACGACCTCGTCGGCCGGCTTGTCCGCCGCGTCCTTCTTGCCGAGGTCGAGGGGCTTGTCGTCGGAGGCGTCGGAAGAGGCGTCGGCGGCGGGCTCGTCGGTCTCGGTGAGGGAGGAGGCGTCGTCCGGCACGACTGTGCCGTCCGCCTTCAGGTCGTGCTCGATGCCGTGGACGATGCGGTTGTACTCGTCGTCCGTGAGGACCGCACCGATCGCGTTCTTCGCGAAGAGCAGGTCAACACCCGGGGCCGCGTCGAGGAGGACCGTGTCGTCGTTGACCTCCTTGACAGTGGCGTACATACCGCCGATCGTCCGCACGCCGGAGCCGGGCTGCAGCTCGTTGCGCATGGAAGCCGCCTGCTGCTGCTTCTTCTTGGCCGATCGGGTCATCAGGAACATGGCCCCGATGAGCACGATGAAGGGGAGAAGGGTGTAGGGACTCACGGGTCGGGACTTCCTTCTTCGACCGCACCAGGTGAGCGGCCTGCTGGATGGGGGTATGTATGCCGTCGACAAGGGCGGCATCGGCGGAGTCTAAGCGAGTCCGCACTCAGGGAACAACGCTCAGCATGGCACCGGGGTTCCTGCCCCGGTACGTGCGCACGCCGTCACGCCCCGAACAGGTCTTCTTGTCCGTTTCCGCCTGCTGACCGGCGGGGTGGCGTGAGGCCGAGATGTGCCCATGCCGCGGGTGTCGCCACCCGGCCACGGGGAGTGCGGGCGAGGAGTCCCTCTCGTACGAGGAAGGGCTCGGCGACCTCTTCCACGGTCTCACGCTCCTCCCCCACCGCGACAGCAAGTGTGGACAATCCGACAGGGCCGCCGCCGAAAAGCTTGATCAGGGCCTCGAGGACGCCGCGGTCGAGACGGTCCAGTCCCCGGGCGTCGACCTCGTAGACCTTCAGTGCCGCACCGGCGATCTCCCGGGTGACGATCCCGTCCGCTCTGACCTGCGCGTAGTCGCGTACGCGGCGCAACAGGCGGTTGGCGATGCGGGGCGTGCCGCGGGAGCGGCCGGCGATCTCCGCGGCGCCCTCGGTGTCGATCTCGACGTCGAGGAGGCCGGCGGAGCGGTGGATGACGCGCTCCAGCTCGGCGGGCTCGTAGAACTCCATGTGCGCGGTGAAGCCGAAGCGGTCGCGCAGCGGCGGCGGCAGCAGTCCCGCGCGCGTGGTGGCGCCGACCAGCGTGAACGGGGGCAGCTCCAGCGGGATGGCGGTGGCGCCGGGGCCCTTGCCGACGATGACGTCGACGCGGAAGTCCTCCATCGCCATGTAGAGCATCTCCTCGGCGGGCCTGGACATGCGGTGGATCTCGTCGAGGAAGAGGACCTCGCCCTCCTGGAGGGAGGAGAGGATCGCGGCGAGGTCTCCGGCGTGCTGGATGGCGGGGCCGCTGGTGATACGGATGGGGGCGCCCATCTCGGCCGCGATGATCATCGAGAGGGTGGTCTTGCCGAGCCCGGGAGCGCCGGAGAGCAGCACGTGGTCGGCGGTGGCCCCCCGCGCGCGTGCGGCGCGCAGGACCAGGTCGAGCTGCTCACGGACCTTCTCCTGGCCGATGAACTCGTCCAGGTCCTTGGGGCGCAGCGCGGCCTCGACGGCCTGGTCCTCGCCGTCGGCGACCGATCCCACCAACCGCTCCGCGGTGGGGTCGACGAGCCGCTCGTCGGCGGCTTCGTCTCTCGTGTCGTCCCAGTTCATCGGTGGTGCCTCGTGGTCTCGTGGTGGTGGGGCGGTCGGCGGTACGGCGGGCGCGGGCCGCACCGGGGCACGCGCCCGGCCCGGGGGCCGGGACCGTTCAGCGTGCTCGGTTCAAGGTCTGCAGGGCGGCCCTGAGGAGCTGGCCGATCTGCGGGGTCCCCTCGGCGGCCTCGGCCTGCGGGGCGACGGCGGAGACGGCCTCGTCGGCCTCGCGAGTGGCGTACCCGAGGCCGATGAGCGCGGCGTGCAGCTGGTCGCGCCAGCCGGTGGTGACCGCCGTGCCGATGGCCGGGCCGCCGGGGCGGAGGGGCTCGCCGAGCCGGTCCTTGAGGTCCAGCAGCAGCTTCTGGGCGCCCTTCTTGCCGATGCCGGGGACGGCGATGAGGGCCTTCTCGTCCCCGGTGGACACGGCGCGGCGCAGGGCGTCCGGGGTGTGCACGGCGAGCATCGCCTGGGCGAGGCGCGGGCCGACTCCGCTCGCGGTCTGGAGCAGCTCGAAGACCTGGCGTTCGTCGTCGTCGGTGAAACCGTAGAGGGTGAGCGAGTCCTCGCGGACGACGAGGGAGGTGGCGAGCTTGGCCTGCTGTCCCATGCGGAGCCCCGAGAGCGTGTTGGGCGAGCACTGGACGGCGATGCCGATGCCGCCGACCTCGACGACCGCGGAGTCGGGGGCGAGGGCGGCGACCGGGCCGCTGACGAAGGCGATCATGCGGTACGGCCTTTCGATGCTTGGTGCGAGGCGTGCGCGGCTGCGGCCTGCTGAAGTCTGTTCTGCGCGACGGCCCGGTCGGGGCCGATCCGCGCGGCGGCCTGCTGGAGTCTGGTCTGGGCGGGGGCGCGCCAGATGTGGCAGATGGCGAGGGCGAGGGCGTCCGCCGCGTCCGCGGGTTTGGGCGGCTCGGCGAGCCGGAGCAGGCGGGTGACCATCGCGCCGACCTGGGCCTTGTCGGCGCGTCCGTTGCCGGTGACGGCGGCCTTGACCTCGCTCGGGGTGTGCAGGGCGACGGGGATGCCGCGCCGGGCCGCGCAGAGCATGGCGACGGCGCTGGCCTGGGCGGTGCCCATCACGGTCCGGACGTTGTGCTGGCTGAACACCCGCTCCACGGCGACGTATTCGGGTTCGTACTCGTCGAGCCACTGCTCGATGCCCTGCTCGATGGCGACCAGCCGCAGGCCCAGCTCGGCGTCCGCGGGGGTGCGTACGACTCCGACGCCGCGCATGGTCAGGGGCCGGCCCGCGACTCCTTCGACCACCCCGACACCGCACCGGGTCAACCCGGGGTCAACACCCAGCACCCGCACCCGGGCCCTCCTTCGACGTAGCCGGCCTCCGCTGGGAGGTATCCCCAGTTCGTGCAGGCTATCGGGTGCCACTGACAGAGCGACGGGCCGACGGGGTGTCCCGTCGGCCCGTCGCTCCGGGCAAGCCCTCGATCAGGCGTCGACCTTCTCCATGACCTCGTCGCTGACGTCGAAGTTGGCGAAGACGTTCTGCACGTCGTCGCTGTCCTCCAGGGCGTCGATCAGCTTGAAGATCTTCCGGGCGCCCTCCTCGTCGAGCTCGACCTGCATGGTCGGGACGAAGTTGGCGTCGGCGGAGTCGTAGTCGATGCCGGCCTCCTGGAGCGCGGTGCGCACCGCGACCAGGTCGGTGGCCTCGGACAGGACCTCGAAGGACTCGCCGAGGTCGTTGACTTCTTCGGCACCCGCGTCGAGCACGGCACCAAGGACGTCGTCCTCGGCCAGCTCACCCTTGGGGACGATGATGACGCCCTTGCGGTTGAACAGGTACGACACGGAGCCGGGGTCGGCCATGTTCCCGCCGTTGCGGGTCATGGCGACGCGGACGTCCGAGGCCGCGCGGTTGCGGTTGTCGGTGAGGCACTCGATGAGCACGGCGACACCGTTCGGGCCGTAACCCTCGTACATGATCGTCTCGTAGTCCGCGCCACCGGCCTCGAGACCGGCGCCGCGCTTGACCGCGGAGTCGATGTTCTTGTTCGGGACCGAGCTCTTCTTGGCCTTCTGGATGGCGTCGAACAGCGTCGGATTGCCGGACACGTCGGCGCCGCCCGTGCGGGCCGCGACCTCGATGTTCTTGATCATCTTCGCGAAGAGCTTGCCGCGCTTGGCGTCGATCACGGCCTTCTTGTGCTTCGTCGTAGCCCATTTAGAGTGGCCGGACATCTGCCTGTCTCCTTCGCGTAACCCAACCTGTACGGACTCCCCCAGACATTGGGAGCCTGGGAAGACCCCACAGATCCTACAAGGACGCCGGTGTCCGGTTCGCGCGCACCATGTCGACGAACAAACCGTGAACACGGTGGTCGCCCGTCAGCTCCGGGTGGAACGACGTGGCGAGCGCGTTTCCCTGGCGTACCGCGACGATGTGGCCCTCGTGCTCGGCGAGCACCTCGGCCTCGGCGCCCACGGACTCGACCCAGGGCGCGCGGATGAATACGCCCTCCACAGGATCGCCCTCGACGCCGCGGACGTCGACCGCCGCCTCGAAGGACTCGTTCTGGCGTCCGAAGGCGTTGCGGCGCACGATCATGTCGATGCCGCCGATGGTCTCCTGGCCCGAGCGCGGGTCGAGGATCTTGTCGGCGAGCATGATCATGCCGGCGCAGGTGCCGTAGACCGGCATGCCGTCGCGGACTCGCGCGCGCAGGGGCTCCATCACTCCGAAGAGGACGGCCAGCTTGGAGATGGTGGTGGACTCGCCGCCAGGGATGACAAGACCGTCGATCTCGGCGAGTTCCTCGGGGCGCCTTACCGGCCTGGCCACGGCGTCCGCCGCGGCCAGGGCGATGAGGTGCTCCCGTACGTCGCCCTGGAGAGCCAGGACGCCAATGACAGGAGTGCTCATGTGACTACCAGCCGCGGTTGGCGTAGCGCTCGGTCTCGGGGAGGGTGTCGCAGTTGATGCCGACCATGGCCTCGCCGAGGTTGCGGGACGCGTCCGCGATGATCTTCGGGTCGTCGTAGAAGGTGGTGGCCTTCACGATGGCGGCGGCACGCTTGGCCGGGTCGCCGGACTTGAAGATGCCGGAGCCGACGAAGACGCCCTCGGCGCCGAGCTGGCGCATGAGCGCGGCGTCGGCGGGGGTGGCGACACCACCGGCGGAGAACAGGACGACCGGGAGCTTGCCGAGCTCGGCGACCTCCTTGACGATCTCGTACGGGGCGCGCAGCTCCTTGGCGGCGGCGTACAGCTCATTGTTGTCGAAGCCGCGCAGCCTGGCGATCTCGTTCTTGATCTGGCGCAGGTGGCGGACGGCCTCGACGACGTTGCCGGTGCCGGCCTCGCCCTTGGAGCGGATCATGGCCGCGCCCTCGGCGATACGGCGCAGGGCCTCGCCCAGGTTGGTGGCGCCACAGACGAAGGGGGTGGTGAACGCCCACTTGTCGGAGTGGTTGACCTCGTCGGCCGGGGTGAGGACCTCGGACTCGTCGATGTAGTCGACGCCGAGGGACTGCAGGACCTGGGCCTCGACGAAGTGGCCGATGCGGGACTTGGCCATCACCGGGATGGAGACCGCTTCGATGATCTCCTCGATCATGTTCGGGTCCGACATCCGGGCGACGCCGCCGTCCTTGCGGATGTCGGCGGGGACCCGCTCCAGGGCCATGACGGCCACGGCGCCGGCGTCCTCGGCGATCTTCGCCTGCTCGGCGTTGACCACGTCCATGATCACGCCGCCCTTGAGCTGCTCGGCCATGCCGCGCTTGACGCGGGCGGTGCCGATCGCGGTGTTCTCAGAGGACTGGGCGGAGTTGGAGAGCATGCTGGACACGGGTTGACCTCACTGGGTGAAAGAGGATTTCTGCACTCCGAGGAAACGCGAGGTGACCAGTCCACTGCAAGGGCCAATGGGGAGGCGGTGGATCGTTTTCCTTCCGGCCCACCCCTGTCCATCAGGTCGTCGGGCGGTCCGCCAGGGCCGTCGGGGGCTCGTCGTCCATCTCGAAGGCCATCGGGAACGGGGCGTGGCCCGCGAGGTGGAACCAGCGGACCTTGCGGTGGCGGCGCAGGGCGCGGGCGGCGCGTACGGCGTCGTTGTGGAAGCGCCGTGCCATCGGCACCCGGCGTACGGCCTGGGCCAGCTCGCCGGCCGCCTCCTCACCGCCGGGCACCTGGCGGACAGCCTCGACCTGCTGTGTCTCCCCGAACACCGCGCGCAGGGCCTGGCTGAGCTCGCTCTCGGCCACCTCGCGCTGCTCCTCCTCCGCCTGCCGGGCCGCGTGCGCCGCTTCGTAGAGCACGATCGAGGCGGCCGGGTCGAGCACGCCGGAGGTGGCCAGCTCCTGGGTCACGGAGGCCCGGCGCAGCAGCTGCGCGTCGAGGGCGGCGCGGGCGGCGTCGATGCGGGCGTGCAGCCGGTCGAGACGCCCGGCGGTCCAGCTCAGATAGAGGCCGATCACGACAAGGCCGACGAGGATCCAGATGAGGGTTGCGGTCACGGGCGGCAAGGCTACCCGTGTGGGCGCGCGGGCCCCTCAGGTCCCGTGCGCAACGTGGGCCACCCTGTCGGGACGACGAGTCGGACGGGTTCCCGGCGGGGCCCCGACGCTTGGACTGCCGCGTGGGGCGGCGCGCGCGAGGCACGGGCCGCCGCACCCCGTTGCCCGGGTCCGCGGGATCCGTGAAAGCCGGGTGCGCGCACCCGGCTGGGCGGAACACGCCGTGCGGCGCGAGGGGCGGAGGCGTCCGCTGGGCAGCCGCCCGGCCCGAGTGGGCCGGACCGTCGGGTTCAGGCCGTTCTCGGCTCGGGCCGCCGGGGAAGCGGACCGGCCTGCCCGCACGCGGGAGTACGGCTCCGCAACACCCCGAGCCCAGCACGGGAGTGCGGCACGGGGCCGGTTCGGTGGGCCGATTCAGTGGGCCCGCTGGTTCCCGCCGGAAAGCGGGGTCGGCCTCCCCGCGCGCGGGTTGTGCGTTCCGCGGGCCCAGAGCTCCATGCTGAACGACTGGCTCTTCCCCGCTCGGGAGCGCGGCGCGGGACCAGCTCACGCCAGGCCGGCTCAGCAGGCCGCCCGCGTCCCGCTGGCGACGCGGACTGCGCTCCCCCGCACGGGAGTGCGGCACGGGCCCGGTGTGAGAGGCCGTCGGCAATCCGTCCAGGAAGCGGACCGGCCGCGAGAGGCCCGTCCGGACGCGGACCGGCCACCCGCGCGCGGGAGTGGCGGTGCTGCGGCGTGCCGGGCCGCACGCGGGACGTACGGTTTTCCCCGCCCGGGAGTCCGGCGCGGGGCCCGTTCGGTTCGGGCGGGTCCGGACTCGTTCAGTCCCGGGCCAGGCCGAAGCGGGCCCGGAAACCTGTGCGTTCGTCTGTGGCGACCGCGGCGGCGCCGTCCGTGACCGTCTCGTACACGGACAGGATGTCCGCACCGACCGTCGACCAGTCGAAGCGCCGTACATGGGCGCTCCCCCGCTCGCGCAGTCCGGCCCGGCGCTCCGGGTCGGCGAGCAGGCGCACCGCGGCGGCGGCCAGGGCGTCCGCGTCCTCGTTGGCGAACAGCTCACCCGCGGAGCCCTGGTCGAGGACCTGGGCGAACGCGTCGAGATCCGCGGCGAGCACCGGCGCTCCGGCGGACATCGCCTCGACCAGGATGATCCCGAAGCTCTCGCCGCCGGTGTTGGGCGCGACGTAGAGGTCGATGCTGCGCAGGAGGCGGGCCTTGTCCTCGTCGCTGATCATGCCGAGGAACTCGACGCGCGAGCGCATCTCGGCGGGCAGCGACTCCACGGCCTCCTTCTCGTCGCCGCGTCCGGCGACCAGCAGTCGCGTCTGCGGGCGCTCGGCCAGGATCTTCGGCAGCGCCTTCATGAGCACCGGCAGGCCCTTGCGGGGCTCGTCGATGCGGCCGATGAAGCCGATCGTGTCGCCCTGCCATTCGGGCTTGGGCTTGGCACGGGCGAAGAAGTCGACGTCGACGCCGTTCGGGATGACGACGGCGTCACCGCCGAGGTGCTCGACGAGGGTGCGCCGGGCGTACTCGCTCACGGCGATCCGCGCGCTGATCTTCTCCAGGGCGGCCTGGAGGATGGAGTACGCGGCGATCATCGCCCGGGAGCGCGGGTTGGAGGTGTGGAAGGTGGCGACGATGGGCCCCTGCGCGGCCCAGCACGCGAGCAGGCCGAGCGACGGGGAGGTCGGCTCGTGGATGTGGATCACGTCGAAGGTGCCGTCGTGCAGCCAGCGCCGTACCCGGGCCGCCGACAGGAAGCCGAAGTTCAGCCGCGCCACCGAGCCGTTGTACGGCACCGGGACAGCGCGGCCGGCCGAGACGACGTACGGCGGCAGGGGGGTGTCGTCGTCCGCGGGGGCGAGGACGGAGACCTCGTGCCCCAGGCCGATGAGATGCTCGGCCAGGTCGCGGATGTGGAACTGGACGCCGCCCGGGACGTCCCAGGAGTACGGGCAGACGATGCCGATCCTCACGGGTTCCTCTTCTCGGGATCCCCGGAAGAGGACCCCTCTTCGGGAGCCTTCCCGGGGTCGAGGTCCTTGAGCCACAAACGCTGCAACATGTGCCAGTCCTCCGGGTGGTCGGCGATGCCGCTGGCGAAGGCGTCGGCCAGCGCCTGTGTCATGACAGACGTCTTCTCGGCACGGGTACCTGACTCGGGGACCTCGACGGGCGGATGCACCTGCCCCCGCATGACGGGCGAGTCGTCGTACCAGAGCGTCACGGGCAGGAGGATGGCGCCGGTCTGCTGGGCGAGCAGGGCCGGTCCCGCGGGCATCCGGGTCGCCTCGCCGAAGAACTCCACCTCGACGCCCGACGCGGACAGGTCCCGTTCGGCGACCAGGCAGATCAGTCCGCCGTCGCGCAGGCGCCGGGCCAGTGTGGCGAACGCGGCACCGCCGCTGTGCGGCAGGACCTCCATGCCGAGGCCCTCGCGATAGGCGACGAAACGGTCGTACAGCGATTCGGGCTTGAGGCGCTCGGCGACGGTCGTGAACGGCGTCTTCAGCCCGGTGGTGACCCAGGCGCCCGCGAGGTCCCAGTTCGCCATGTGCGGAAGGGCCAGGATGACGCCCCGGTCGGAGGCGATCCCGTCGGTGAGGCGGTGCGCGTCCTTGATCTCGAACCCGTTCCGTACCCGCTCCTCGCTCCACGCGGGAAGGCGGAACGACTCCATCCAGTAGCGCAGGTACGAGCGCATGCCGGCCCGGGAGAGCTCGGCGAGCCGCTCGGGTGTCGCGTCCGGCACCACGCGCGCGTAGTTGCTCTCCAGGCGCTGGACCCCCTTGCCGCGCTTCTTCCAGGCGACGTCGGCGATCGCGCGGCCGAGGCGCACGGCGACCGGCTCGGGGAGCTTCTTGACGGTGCTCCAGCCGAGAGCGTAGGCGCCGTCCACCAGCCGGTCCTGCAGGCTGGTCACGAGGTGGCCTCACTGTTCTGGGCGGCGACCGCGGCATCCGCCTCGGCGGCCTCCCGGCGGACCGTGACGACGCGCTGGATCAGCGTGACGAGGCTGCCGACGGCGACGATCCACAGCGCGATGGGCAGAAGCACCTGGATGCCCGGCACACCGAACGTGTGCAGGCCCGCCAGACCTGCCGCGACAAGCGAGATCACCAGCCGTTCGGCGCGCTCGACGAGGCCGTTGACGGCGACCGGCAGACCGATCGACTCACCGCGGGCCTTGGTGTACGACACCACTTGGCCGCTGGCGAGGCAGAAGATCGAGACGGCGCACAGGACATTGTCGTTGCCGTTGCCCGCGTACCAGAGCGCGAAGCCGCCGAAGATCGCGCCGTCGGCGACCCGGTCGAGCGTGGAGTCCAGGAAGGCGCCCCAGCGGCTGGCGCGGCCGAGCTGGCGCGCCATGTTCCCGTCGACCAGGTCGGAGAACACGAAGAGCGTGATGACGATCGTTCCCCAGAAGAACTCTCCCCTGGGGTAGAAGACCAGCGCGCCCGCCATGACTCCGGCCGTGCCCAGGAGGGTGACCGTGTCGGGGCTCACCCCCCGGCGGATGAGAAACGCGGCGAACGGTGTGAGAACACGCGTGAAGAATGCACGCGCGTACTTGTTCAGCATGGCCTTCCCGAGGGTCGGTGTCGCCGGGCGGCCCCTGCTGGCCGTCGGCTGGCCCATCGTAGCCACGCGTGCGCTTGTGCGATGGCCGGGCACCCGCACCCCGTGTCACGACCCGATGCCGCCGGTGTCACGGCGCGATCGCGTCCACCGTATGGACGCACCGTGACGCGAGTGCAAAGCTCGAAGACACCGCGGGCGTCACCGGTGCCGCCACCGCACGCGGCCCGGCATGTCCCGCGCCCACAGAGACCTCACCGTGCACGGGAGGCAAGGCCATGGGCGACAAGGCGAATGCACACACCGGAGCCGCCGGCAGGGCTACGGCGGCCGACCACCCCGCGTCCGTACGGAATGTGGTGCTGGTCGGCCACAGCGGATCGGGCAAGACGACATTGGTGGAGGCTCTCGCGCTGACGGCGGGAGCGGTGAACCGGGCGGGCCGCGTGGAGGACGGCGGCACCGTCTCCGACTACGACGAGATCGAGCACCGGCAGCAGCGTTCGGTGCAGCTCTCCCTGGTACCCGTCGACTGGGACGGATACAAGATCAATATCCTGGACACCCCCGGGTACGCCGATTTCGTCGGGGAACTGAGGGCCGGTCTGCGAGCGGCGGACGCGGCCCTTTTCGTCGTCTCGGCCTCGGACGGGGTGGACGGCTCGACGCGGATGCTGTGGGAGGAGTGCGCGGCCGTCGGCATGCCTCGGGCCATCGTGGTCACCCACCTCGAATCGGCCCGGTCGGACTTCGAGGGGATGACCCGGACCTGCGCGGAGGCCTTCGGCGGGGAGGACCCCGACGCCGTACTGCCGCTGTATCTGCCGTTGCACGGCGCCGAGGCACCGGACGGGCACGCGCCCGTGACCGGCCTGATCGGACTGCTCACCCGGCAGCTCTTCGACTACTCCTCGGGGGAGCGCAAGGAGGCGGAGCCGGGACCCGAGCAGCAACCGCTCATCGAGGCGGCCCGTAACCGGCTGATCGAGGGGATCATCGCCGAGAGCGAGGACGAGACGCTCATGGACCGCTATCTCGGCGGCGAGGAGATCGACCTCAAGACACTCGTGCAGGACCTGGAACGGGCCGTGGCACGAGGGACTTTCTTCCCGGTGCTGGCCGCCGCGCCGGCCGCCGAGGGAGCCCGGCAGGGGCTCGGCACGGTCGAGCTCCTCGAACTGATCACCGGCGGCTTCCCCACCCCGTTGGAGCGCCCGGCGCCCACGGTGACCACGCCGGACGGCGCGGCGCGCGAGGTGCAGGCCTGCGACCCGGACGGGCCCCTAGTCGCGGAGGTCGTCAAGACCGCGTCCGACCCGTACGTGGGCCGCATCTCCCTGGTCCGGGTCTTCTCCGGAACCCTGCGCCCCGACGAGACGGTGCACGTCTCCGGGCACGGGCTGACCGACCGCGGACACGAGGACCACGACGTCGACGAGCGGATCGGCGCCCTGTCCGGGCCGTTCGGAAAGCAGCAGCGCGCCCTCACGCACTGCATCGCGGGCGACCTCGCCTGTGTGGCGAAGCTGAACCGCGCCGAGACGGGAGACACCCTGTCGGCCAAGGGCGACCCGCTGCTCATGGCACCGTGGCAGATGCCCGACCCGCTGCTCCCGCTCGCCATCGAGGCGCACAGCAAGGCGGACGAGGACAAGCTCTCGCAGGGGCTCGGCCGACTGGTGGCCGAGGACCCCACGATGCGTCTGGAGCAGAATCCGAACACCCATCAGGTCGTCCTGTGGTGCCTGGGCGAGGCGCACGCGGACGTCGCCCTGGAACGGCTGCGCAACCGGTACGGCGTGCAGGTCGACGTGGTCCCGCACAAGGTCTCCCTGCGGGAGACGTTCGCCGACCCGTCCACCGGGCGCGGTCGCCATGTGAAGCAGTCCGGCGGGCACGGCCAGTTCGCGATCTGCGAGATCGAGGTCGAACCGCTGCCCGGCGGCTCGGGCATCGAGTTCGTCGACAAGGTCGTCGGCGGCGCCGTGCCCCGGCAGTTCATCCCGTCCGTCGAGAAGGGTGTGCGCGCCCAGGCCGCCAGGGGCGTGGCCGCCGGCTATCCGCTCATCGACGTACGGGTCACCCTGCTCGACGGCAAGGCGCACTCGGTGGACTCCTCCGACGCCGCGTTCCAGACGGCGGGCGCGCTCGCGCTGCGCGAGGCGGCCCGCGACACCAGGATCCATCTCCTGGAGCCGGTGGCCGAGGTGACCGTCCTGGTCGGCGACGACTACGTCGGCGCGGTGATGAGCGACCTGTCGGGGCGGCGCGGCCGGGTCGTCGGCACCGAGCAGGCGGGCGGCGGGCGCACGCTCGTACGGGCCGAGGTGCCGGAGATCGAGATCGGGCGGTACGCCGTGGATCTGCGGTCGATCTCGCACGGCACCGCGCGCTTCGACCGGCGGTACGCGCGGCACGAACCCATGCCGCAGCAGATCGCCGAGCGGCTCCGCGAACAGGCCCCCGGCACCTGAAGGTTGGGCGACTTCCTCGGGGGACTTCATCCGTCGGTGGGCGGCTTCGGCCGTCCGCCGACGAATGTCCGCCGCGGCCGATACTCTGAGGACCTGATCAAGACGAAGACCTGATCAACAGGTGTGCGGGACACCGAAGTCGGGAAAGCCGCAGGAGCGGGTGCGGCGGCGATGGGGGCGGAAGTGGCGTTCGACGGTTTCGATTTCACTCCCGGGGCGCAAGTGCCGCTCACGGGCACCGCGGGGCAGACGGCGGCGACCTTCGCGCTGGCCTCGGCTGCGTACCGCGACAGTCCGGTGGAGGAGATCCTCAAAGCCGACAACGAATGGCACCAGTCCACCGTCAAGGCCGGGCGGATCAAGCTGTTCGCGCCGAATCTCGGCGAGGCCTTCTCGGGAGCCGTCACGGCCCGCATGCTGGGCGCGGGCCGCAAACCGCTCATCCAGTCCTTCGGAACCGAGCCGCAGGTCATCGTGGAGCACTGTCTCGCGGCGACCAACATCCGCCGGGAGCGCGACAACTGGCTGTCGGCCGTCATGGTGCTGTGCGGGCTGCTGTTCCTGCCCGGACTGATCGTGTGGCTGCTGGTCTTCCAGATCCGTACGCAGATCGCCAAGCGCGCGGACAAGCGCGGTTCCGCGCTCGGCACCACACTCCTGATCGCCGTCGGCGCGCTGGCCGTCCTCTTCCTCGTCCGCATGCCGTTCACGGGCTTCTGGGCCTGGTACGCGCGTGCCACGGTGGTCCTCCCCGTCGTCGGCTGGCTGTGGGCGAAGCAGATCTGCGAGCGCACCGCCAAGGATCTGCGGGCCCGCTGGGACAACCTGCTGTCGGGCGGCGGCATCGGCGCCAAGATTCCCGAGGCGGTCCCCGGCAGCCCCGGCGAGACGGCGGCGGAGCGGCTGCGTCAGGCGCTCGCCCGGCTGACCGCGGAGCAGCAGTCCAACTCGGTCTTCTACGCGGGGCCCAAGGGCATACTCGGCATGGGCACCCGCTGGGGCAGCTGGCAGCTCGCCGAGGACCTGGTGGCGCGGGACGCGAAGAAGGAGATCCACCCGTTCCGCAGCTGGGACGTCATCCGCAACATCCACGACCAGTTGCGCATGCTGGAGCGCGGCCCGCTCAACACCGGTGGTTTTCCGGCGCCTTCGATAAAGCACTGGATCGTCACACCGATCGGCGAGAACGCGAAGGCGGTGTCACGGCCGGGCGGCACGGACGTCGACGCCTACACGATCAAGACGCACGCCGTGCAGGACATCTGCAACAAGCAGCAGTTCGGCAGCGGCGACCGGCACTATCTCGGGGTCCAGTGGACGCTCTGGGACGGCCAGTTGATCATCACCATGATGATCACGGTGACCGTGCTGCACCAGACGCTGCGCATCGAGGTGACCGGGCACGCGCTGGGGCCGGTGAACCCGCTGTTCACCAGCAAGCCGGAGGCGCCGACCAAAGAGGTCGCGAAGGCCGTCAAGTTCTGGGAGACCCGCAAGGTGAGCCTGCCGCTGGTCACCGCCGACGAGGTCGTACGGCTCGCGGCGCGGGCGCCCCTGACCTGGTATCCGCCGCTGCTGAACTGGATCGGCGGGAGTCTGGAACTGCCCGAGCCGTTCGGGGTGCGGCACGCCTGGGCCGATCAGCCGTGGCGGCACCGCTTCATGGCGGACGACGCGCTGCGGGCCGCGACACCCGTGCTGCGCGTGGTGCACACGGCGGCGATCAAGGTCCTCGAGGAGAACGGCGTCGACACGGAGAAGTTCGGCAACCGCTCGGCCTTCCTCAGCACGGCGGTGCAGGATCCCGCGCCGCGCAAGGCCGACCTGTACGACGCGTAGCCGCGCGACGGGCGGGGCGCCCCGACGGGTGCCCCGCGCCGGGCCGCGTGGCGGGCCGGACTACGACGTGGGCCAGGCCTCCGCCAGCATCTTGCGGGTGTCCGCGAGGAGTTGGGGCAGGACCTTGGTGTGGCCGACGACCGGCATGAAGTTGGTGTCGCCGCCCCAGCGGGGCACGATGTGCTGGTGCAGATGGGCGGCGATGCCGGCGCCCGCGACCGTGCCCTGGTTCATGCCGATGTTGAAGCCATGGGCACCTGAGGCGGTGCGCAGGGCGGTCATGGCCTGCTTGGTCAGCTCACCGAGTTCGGCGGTCTCCGGCCCGGTCAGGTCCGTGTAGTCGGCGACGTGCCGGTAGGGCACGACCATCAGGTGCCCGCCGTTGTACGGGTAGAGGTTGAGCACCGCGTACACCTGCTCCCCGCGCCTCACGATCAGCCCGTCCTCGTCGGACTTGGCCGGAATCGAGCAGAAGGGACAACCGTCCTCGGCCCCCGGGCCGGTGGGCTTGTTCTCGCCCTGGATGTAAGCCATCCGGTGGGGCGTCCAAAGGCGCTGGAACGCGTCCCGCGTTCCGACTCCGATCTGCTGCTCCGGCTCACTCGTCATGTGTTGCAGCATATTGCTTCGCCCGTTCGCGGCGTGTCGGCGGGTACCGGGCAAAGGCGCCTCCGGCGAAGCTGTGGCCATGGACGACGACAGCCCGATGACCCGCTGGGAGCAGCGCACCGAGGTACCACTGGGGGTCGCGTCACTGCTGTTCCTCGCCGCGTACGCGGTCCATGTGCTGGCACACGGTCTGCCCCAGGCCGGGCGGGACGCCTGCCTCGCGGTGATCATGGTCACCTGGGCGGCATTCCTCGTCGACTACCTGGTGCTGTGGCGGCTGAGCGGACAGGGCCCCCGGTTCGTTCACCGCCACCTGCTGGACACCGTGGTGCTCGTCCTGCCCCTCCTGCGTCCCCTGCGGGTCGTCAAGCTCTACGACGCCGTGCTGCGGCGCCGCGGAGAGCCACGGCTCCCGCTGTACGCGCGGGTGATGTTCTACGCGGGCATCGCGGTCCTGCTGCTCGGCTTCTCGGGTTCCCTGGCCGTCTACCAGGCGGAGTACGCGGCGCCGCACGCCACGATCGTCACGTTCGGCGACTCGGTGTGGTGGGCCGCCTCCACGCTCTCGACCGTCGGGTACGGGGACGTGACGCCGGTGACGCCGAGGGGGCGCGTGATCGCGGTCGCCATGATGGTGTGCGGTCTGGCACTGCTCGGGGCGGTGACGGGGTCGTTCTCCTCGTGGCTGCTGCAGGTGTTCTCGCGCGAGGGCGACGAGAAGCCCCCGGGGCGCTGAACTTCCCGGGGGCTTCGCGTCACGTGCTGACGGCCGGGGTGCCGACCGGCGCCGATCAGACCTGCGCGCGCTCCTCGACGACCTTCGCGATCTTGGCGATGGCCTCGTCGAGGGGGATGCCGTTCTCCTGCGAGCCGTCGCGGTAACGGAAGGAGACGGCACCGGCCGTCATGTCCTCGTCGCCCGCGATGACCATGAAGGGCACCTTCTGCTTCTGCGCGTTCCTGATCTTCTTCTGCATACGGTCCGAGGACGCGTCGACCTCGACGCGCAGGCCCTTCTTGCGGGCCTCGGCGGCGAACTTCTGGAGGTACTCCACGTGCGCGTCGCCGATCGGGATACCGATCGCCTGGACGGGCGCCAGCCACGCCGGGAACGCGCCCGCGTAGTGCTCCAGGAGCACGGCGAAGAACCGCTCGATGGAGCCGAAGAGCGCACGGTGGATCATGACCGGGCGCTGCTTGGAGCCGTCGGGGCCGGTGTACTCCAGGTCGAAGCGCTCAGGCAGGTTGAAGTCGAGCTGCACGGTCGACATCTGCCAGGTGCGGCCGATGGCGTCCTTGGTCTGCACGGAGATCTTCGGGCCGTAGAACGCGGCGCCGCCCGGGTCCGGGACCAGCGGGAGACCCTGCTTCTCGGCGACCTGGCGCAGTGTCTCGGTGGCCTCTTCCCAGACCTCGTCCGAGCCGACGAACTTCTCCGGGTCCTTGGTGGACAGTTCCAGGTAGAAGTCGGTGAGGCCGTAGTCGCGCAGCAGGTTCAGGACGAAGGTGAGCGTCTTGTCGAGCTCCTCCGCCATCTGCTCCTTGGTGCAGTAGATGTGCGCGTCGTCCTGTGTGAAGCCCCGGGCGCGGGTCAGGCCGTGCACGACGCCCGACTTCTCGTACCGGTACACGGTGCCGAACTCGAAGAGGCGCAGCGGCAGTTCACGGTACGAACGGCCGCGCGCGTCGAAGATCAGGTTGTGCATCGGGCAGTTCATGGGCTTGAGGTAGTAGTCCACGCCCTCGTCGAGCTGCATGGGCGGGTACATGCCGTCGGCGTACCAGTCCAGGTGGCCCGAGGTCTCGAAGAGCTTCCCCTTGGTGGCGTGCGGGGTGTAGACGAACTCGTAGCCCTCCTCCTCGTGCCGGCGGCGCGAGTAGTCCTCCATGACCCGGCGGATGACGCCGCCCTTGGGGTGGAAGACGGCGAGGCCGGAACCGATCTGTTCCGGGATGGAGAACAGGTCCAGCTCGTTGCCCAGCTTGCGGTGGTCGCGCTTCTCGGCCTCGGCGAGGAAGTCGAGGTGTGCCTTCAGCTCCTCCTTGGAGGGCCAGGCGGTGCCGTAGATGCGCTGGAGCATGGGGTTCTTCTCGCTGCCGCGCCAGTACGCGGCGGCGTTGCGCATCAGCTTGAAGGCCGGGATGTTGCGGGTGGTGGGCAGGTGGGGACCGCGGCAGAGGTCCTTCCAGCACAGCTCGCCGGTCTTGGCGTCGAGGTTGTCGTAGATGGTCAGCTCGCCGCCGCCCACCTCGACGTTCGCGCCGTCGTCCGTGGACGCGGAGCCCTTGATGCCGATGAGCTCCAGCTTGTACGGCTCGGCCGCCAGCTCCTCGCGGGCGTCCTCGTCGGTGACGACGCGGCGGGAGAAGCGCTGTCCGCGCTTCTGGATCTCCTGCATCTTCTTCTCGACGGCCTTGAGGTCCTCGGGCGTGAACGGCTTCTCGACGTCGAAGTCGTAGTAGAAGCCGTCCTTGACCGGCGGGCCGATGCCCAGCTTGGCGTCGGGGAAGAGCTCCTGCACGGCCTGGGCCATCACGTGCGCGGTGGAGTGGCGCAGGATGTTCAGGCCGTCCTCGGAGGAGATCTCGACGGGCTCGACCTCCTCGCCGTCCTGCACCTCGTACGCGAGGTCCCTCAGTTCGCCGGCGACGCGGGCCGCGACGATGGTGCGCTCGCCGGTGAAGAGGTCGGCGGCCGTAGTGCCCGTCGTCACCACGCGCTCTTCCCGCTCGGAATCGCGTTGGATGATCACACGGACCTCTGACACCGGACTCTCCTGACTGAAGGCGACTCCACACCACATACGGCATGGCATGGCAATGCCCCGAATCCTACCGAGCCCGGGGTCCCCTCCGCGAAACGGTTGTGGACAGTGCGCCGTCAGTCGCCGCTGCACGCCTCCTCGAAGAAGTCCAGGTTCTCCTGGAGCGACTTCATCAGCCGGTCCCGCTCGGCCTCGTCCACCTGTACGGGTACGACGCCGGAGGCGTCCGTGAGCCTGCGGAATCCGCCGCGGCTCTCCAGCCGCCCGTGCACCCGCACCGGCAGCCCGACCAGATGGGCCTGGCCCGCTATCCGGTACGCCTCCTCGTCGAGGGTCATCCGGACGTGCGGGACCTCGGCGCCCGCGATGACCCGCAGCCGTACGGTGCCCTCCCCGCGCGGGCCCGACCTGCGCATCCGGACCACGGCGCCGGTGATCCGCACGGGCACGGACGGCTCCTCGCGGAGATAGCGGGCCCCTGCCTCGCGCAGCACGGGCAGATCGCCGGGCGAGAACTCGACGGGCTCGGCGGGGTTCGCGCCGCCCTCGGGGACTCCCGCGGCGGGCGACCACTCGACGGTGATCCGGGCCCCCTCGGTGCCGCGGACGAGAGCCACCAGGGCTTCCATCAGTTCATGGCTGACGCCCGCCTCGACGGCCGCGTCGAAGGCGTCCATGCCGCCGGTGGCCCGCTGGTAGTCGATGGCCTCGCGGGCGGCGCAGAGCGCCTCGTGCAGTCGTACGGCGAGCGGCCGACCGGTGGTGACGGGCACGAACGCGGTGAGTCCTCGACCGCCCGGTTCCGCGCCCACCAAGACGTTCTCCAGGGCGGCACCGGCGGACCTGCGGTGGCGGGCGCCGTAATAGCCGGCACGCGCGCGTGTGGCGAGCGAGCCCGCGAGCAGCATCTGGCGGGCGGCCCCGCGCAACTGCTCCTCGACGGTCCAGGGCGCCGCGCCCACGGGACCGGTCGGCACCTCCCGCCACCAGCGGATCTCGTCGCTGGGCACGGCAAGGCCGACGAGCACGTCGCGCGCGGACGGGGAACCGCTGCGGGCAAGCGCGACGAGGGCCTCGCCGAGAAGGTCGTCGCTGTCGGGGAAGGCCCGGTTCTCCGGCACCAGCAGGCTGGTGCCGCCGCCCCCGGGCCCCGGTGGGGTCCACCGGCCGTACCGTCCGGCCGCTCCCCCGCGGCGCTGCCAGCCGTGCCGTCGCAGCAGCGCGCCGAAGACGGCGGGGTCGACCTGGTCGGGGGTGGGCGGATCGTTCCAGAACGCTTCGGCGGGGTGCGGCCTGACCGGCCTCAGTACCTCGCCGATGGGGCGGTGTGTCATGGTCTGCCTCCCGTCCCGACCCTCGTCATGATCTCGCAGAGGGCCCGGTCGTCGAAGATCCGGGCCGTCTGGATGCGGACGGTGGTCCGGCGCCGGCCCGTGATGGCGTGCCCGGCGAGGTTGATCCAGTAGCAGCAGTGCCGCAGATCGAGCCGGTCGTGGCTGGCGCGCAGCCAGTCGTCCTGGGATCTGGGCACGAGCATCACGACCAGGATCTTGTGCACCGAGACCGGGGTGCGCGCGAGCTTCGCCAGGTGCTCGTTGTCGAGCGTGAAGGAGAAGGCGGGCCCCGGAGGGTTGGGCGGGATCTGGTACGTGCACTTGAGCTGCACCTTGATGGTGACTTCGTCGTCGACCGTGTGCCCGGGGGCGCTGTGGCTGACGTGCCAGTCGATGCCGTTGTCCGGAAACGGCTGGGACAGTGAACAGCCCGCGGCCGCCGCGACGGCGTGCAAGTAGCCCACCTGCAAGGTCTCCATGCAGGCGGTGGTGGCGAGTGATCCGCGATGGGGTGCCGTCCGCTGGGGCAGCAGCCCGCCCCGTTCGGGCTGCGCGAGTGCCATGAGTCCAACAGCCTTCCAGGCTTGATGTATCCGCGCGACGGGTCGCTGAACTGCAAAGACCCGTACCTCTGTTGTCTCCTACCGGCGTACGGCGCAAACAGCCCGGGTATCACCAAACAGGCAGAAGACGGTGCGTCAGCTGCCGTGGGTGAACAAGGAGTTGTGTACGTATGACGTGCTGGTACGAGGGCCCTTTGGCCGCGTTCGACACGGAGACCACGGGCGTGGACGTCGAGACCGACAGGATCGTGTCGGCCGCCGTCGTCGTCCAGGACGCCCCGGGTTCCCGTCCGCGGGTGACCCGATGGCTGGTGAACCCGGGAGTGCCGGTGCCCGCTGGGGCGACGGCGGTGCACGGGCTCACGGACGAACATCTGCAGCGCAACGGCCGCTGGCCGTCGCCCGTCATGGAGGAGATAGCCCGAGAGCTGAGTGAGCAGGCCGCGGCGGGCCGGCCGCTCGTGGTGATGAACGCCCCGTTCGATCTGACGCTGCTGGACCGGGAGTTGCGCAGGCATCGCGCCTCGTCCCTCGACCACTGGTTCGAGTCGACATCGCTGCGCGTGCTCGATCCCCGCGTCCTCGACAAGCATCTGGACCGCTACCGCAAGGGCCGCCGCACCCTGACCGATCTGTGCGCGCACTACGACGTGGTACTGGAGGGCGCGCACGACGCGGCGGCCGACGCGCTGGCCTCGATGGAGGTCGTCCGTGCGGTGGGGCGCCGTTTCTCGGCCCGGCTGGAGCGACTGTCGCCGTCCGAGCTGCATACGCTCCAGGCGGTGTGGCACGCGGCACAGGCGCGCGGGCTGCAGGCCTGGTTCGCGCGCAGCGGTGCACCGGAGGCGGTCGATCCGGCGTGGCCGCTGCGCCCGGATCTGCCGGCGGCGGCCTGACCGGGCCCGATGCGGGCGAGCACAACGAAAAACCGGTCCGTCGATGACGGACCGGTCTTCTCCGGGTGGGCGATACTGGGTTCGAACCAGTGACCTCTTCGGTGTGAACGAAGCGCTCTCCCACTGAGCTAATCGCCCGGGAACGGACTGAACAATACAGGTCCCGGCGGGTGGGGTTCAAACCGCTTCGAGGTGGGCCCTCAGTCCACGCCGTCCCGCGCGCATCATCAGGGCGTGGTTGGCCCGGAAGAAGGGGCGTCCCGGCACGGCGAGCCGCCGCAGCAGCGGCGTGGTCACGCGCACTTCCTGGTCGTAGCGGGCGCGGGTTCCCCGGCCGGCGGCGTCGAAGGTCCAGCGCGCCCAGCCCTCCAGGTCACCGGACATCGCCATCTCCAGGACCCCTGCCGACGGGTCCCGGCGCGCCGCGCGGGCGGTGATGGTGATGTCGTACGGCAGGACCGAGCGGATCCGGATGACGCCGGTCCGGTCGTCGACGGGGGTCACCTCGCGCACCTGGGGCCACCAGTGCGGATAGTCCTCGGCCCGCTCCAGGACCGTGTACACGTCCGCCGGCGGCGCGGGCAGCTCCCACACGGTGTGAAAGCGGTAGTGGCTCCAGTCCATGGAACGAGTGTGCCCACGGCGGACCGGATGTACCGGCCGCGCCACCGGCGTACCGAAAGTACCGGCCGGGCCCGCCCGCCGATCTGAGTACGGCGTGAGTACGCGCACTCATGCCCACGGACGTGACCGGCACCACACTCCGGTGTATGTCCCAGATCCCCTCCCCGGCCGAGGAGTTGCGGCTCCTCGACACCGAGCTGCGGCAACTCGACGCGCGCCGGGCCGTGTTGCTGACCCGCCGCGCCTGGCTGGTCCACGCGCTCCAGCCGCCGCCCGTACGGACCGCGCCCCCCGCACCCCCGGCATTCCAGGCCCGTCGGCCGGAGGCCACGGCTCCCGGTGTGCAGGACGCGCTGCTGCTCCTCGGCGGCATCCTGCTGACCATCGCGGCCGTCGCGTTCACGCTTGTCGGCTGGGGGCACTTGGGGATCGCGGGGCGGTCGCTGGTGCTCGGCGCGGTGACGCTGGCCGCGCTCGGCGCGCCCGTGCTCCTGCTGCGGCGCGGGCTGCGCTCGACCGCCGAGGCGCTCGCGGGGCTGGGCCTCGCGCTGACGGTCCTGGACGCGTACGCGCTGTACGCGGTCGCGCTCCCCCGCACGGACGGCGTGGCCTACTCGGCGCTCGCGTCGGCGGTGCTGGCCGCGGTGTGGGCGGCGTACGGACTCGCGACGGGCGCGCCGCGTCGGACGGCGGAGCCACGAACGGCCGCCACAACCGCCGCGGGCACCCAGGAGCCGTCCGCTGCGGGCACGGGACAGCGACCGGCGACGAGCGGGACGGGAGCACGGGAAGCCACCCCGAGCCCGGACCTCGACCGCAGCATCAGCGCCGGCACCGGCACAGGCGCAGGCACCGGCAATGGGCGGAAAGCGGCCACCCCCGGTGTACGTCCGTCTCTGCGGCTGCCGCTGCCCGCCGCCGTGGTCGCCGCGCAGTTGCCGCTGCTCCTCTGGGCGGTGGCCGCCGCCGCGGGTGCGCACGCCATCACGGCCGCCCTGCTGGTCACGGCGGCGTTCGACGCGGTGCTCGCGCTGCGCATGCCCCTGAAGTCCGTCCGTGTCGTCGCCGCCGCCGGGGCGTACGGCCTGGGCGGCTGGGGCGTCCTCGCCGCCGGCTGGCTGTCCTGGACGGCCGCCGGCCCGAGCGCCGCCGCCCGTGCGGCGGCGCTCCTCCTCCTTGCCGCGTCGATCGCGCTGACGGCGGCCTGGGGCACCCCGAAGCCGGGCCTCGCGACCGGCACCGCGACGGCCGGGGGCCTGATCACCGTCGTCGCGTTCGGCGGCGTGCTGCGCACGTCCCTGCCCGGCGCATGGACGGTTCCCGGTCATCTGGCGTGCGGGATCGCCCTGTTGGCCGTCGCGGGGACCGGACTTCCGGCGCCGGTACGCCGTGGGATCGCCCTGGCCGCCGGCTGCGTGGGAGCCCTCTGCGTGGCATGGGCACTGCCCGTGGTCGTGATCACCCTGCTGGGAGCCGTCGGCCGGGCGGGCTCGGTCTGGTCCGGTGTTCCGGCGAGCGCGCGGGACGCGGTGGCGGGCGGCCTGCCCTGGCCCTCGGACGCCGTCACCGCACCACTCGTTCTGGCGCTCGTCGCGGCGGTCCTGGTGGTGGCCGTCCGCCCCGCCGCATGGCGTCCACGGGCCCTGGCCTGCGCGCTGACACTGACGTGGGCGACGGTGTTCGTCCTTCCGGCCACCCTCGAACTCCCTTACTCGGCCGGGCTGTCCGTGCACGGGCTCACGGTGGTGGCCCTGCTCGGGTACGCGCGCCGGACGCACCCCTCGGTGACGGCGCCGGTGCTCGCCCTGCTCACCTCCCTCAGCCTCGCGTTCCTCGCGCTGGCCTCCGAGGCCGCGACGCTGACCGTGTTCGGCGCGCTGGCCGTCCTGTTCGCGGCCGCAGCCCGGCAGCCCGGCCTCGGCCCGGTCGCGGCACCCGCGTCGCTCGGGTACGCCACGGCCCTCGCCTGCGCGGCGGGCGCGTCCCTGGGCTGGCAGCCCCAGTACACCGCGCTGCTCGTACTGCTGGTGCCGGTGATCGCGGCACTGCTGGCCGCGCGCGTCGAGGACGGGCCGACGACCGTGTCGATCGAGGTCACCGGTGCCCTCGCGGGGCTGCTCGCCATCGCGCTCACGGTGACCGAACCGGCCATGCTCGCCACGGTCCTGGCCCTGTGCGGGGTGATCGCCGCCGGCACGGCCGTACGGGAGGACCGGCGCCCCGTCGGTTACGCGGCCGCCGCGCTGTTCGTACTGGCGGCCTGGGTGCGTCTCGCGGCCTGGGGGGTCGGCTCCCCGGAGGCGTACACGCTGCCGGTGACCGTTCCGGCGCTGCTCGTGGGCGCGTTCAGGCGCCGCAAGGACCCGGCGGTGTCGTCCTGGACGGCGTACGCGCCGGGTCTGTCCGTGACGCTCGTGCCGAGCCTGTTCGCGGCATGGGGCGACGCGCTCTGGCCTCGCCCTCTGCTGCTGGGCGCCGCGGCGCTCGCCGTCACCCTGCTGGGTGCCCGGCACCGCCTGCAGGCTCCGCTGGTGCTGGGCGGCACCGTGCTCGTACTGGACGCCCTGCACGAACTCGCCCCGTACATCGTGCAGGTGGTGGACGCGCTCCCCCGTTGGACGCCTCCCGCACTCGCCGGTCTGCTGCTGCTCGCGCTGGGTGCCACGTACGAGCAGCGGATCCGCGACGCACGGCGGGTGCGGGAGGTGTTGGGGAGGATGGACTAGGGACCGGTCACACGGGACCGGTCACGAAGGCATCCTGTCGCCCAGAAGTGCCAGATTCTCGATGGCGGCGAGGCCGTAGAGCGCCGTGTCGTTCGTGTAGACCCAGTTGGCCTCGCTGCCCGGCACCAGCGTGACCGGACCGCTCAACTTCTCCGTCTTCCATGGAGAGGCCTCGGTGTAGCCGTCGGAGCTGTAGAACTTCGTCCACGCACGGGTGGCGAGGGCCGCCTCGCCGGTCTGCACGGCGGCGTACGCGTCGAGGCGCGAGTGGCCCTGGAAGAGCAGCAGGGTGCCGAAGTTGGTGCCGTAACGGGCCGCCTGCTCGGCCTTGGTGGCGTTGAAGTAGCGGCAGTAGTCGAGGTACGCCCCCTTGAAGGCGGGCATGTCGACAAGGTCGATGAGTTCGGCGCACAGTTCGTTCAGGCCGAAGACCGCCGAGAGGTGCGAGACACCGACCACGGGCTCCGTGGCGACGGCGAACCTGCCGGTGTCGAGGTCGTACAGGCCGGAGCCCTGGACGAATCCGTTGGGCTGCGCGGCGATGGTCTCCATCGTCGACAGCACGCGCGCCTTGGCCTTCTCCCACTTGGGGCCCTTGCGCTCCCACTCGGTCAGCCACGCCGAGACGAGCCCGCTCCAGTCCGTGCCGAAGCCGATCGACAGCGCGTGCCGGTCCGGCGTGTACGGCTCGGTGCGGATCTTGCGGATCGGGTCGAGGACGAGGAAGGTCTCGTCGGAGTCGACGTTGGCGTGCATGAGGTCGCCGACGCGCTCGTCGGCGGTGAGGAAGTAGTAGTAGCGCCGGTAGGTGGTGTTGGCGATGCGCTGCTGTTTGGCGCTGTCGGCGTAGTGCTGCACACCGTGCCGGGTGCCGAGACCCGCCCACTGGCCGAGGTGGTAGACGTCGACCTCGCCGGTGTGCCGGGTCATCGCCTCGGCGAAGCGGAAGATGTCCGCTCGGCCGCTGCGCAGGTACGCGAACCACAGCCAGAGATCGGGTGACAGCTCGGAGTTGTCCCAGGCGTAGCCGCCGATGTCGTAGCGCCACTGGTGCCGGACCGGGTCGTACGAGTGCATGATGTCGCCGTAGTCCCAGAAGCCGTACCAACGGCGCATCTCCACCTGGTCCTTGTAGTAGGTGAAGAGGAAGTCGAGGTGGTCCTCGATCTTCGCCTTGGCGGGTGTGGTCCGGTCGGGCTCGGAGTAGAGGCCGGGCCCGAAGACCTTCGCCCCGATGAGCTGCTTGGGCGGGGCGGCGAGCTGGGGCAACACCCTTACGGCGTCGACCTGTTCGGCGAGCTTCTCGGGCGTGGGTGTCGACTCGTTGGCCCAGAAGAGCAGTTCGGAGGTGCGGGCGATGCCGTAGGGAGTGCCGAAGCCCGGCTCGTAGTCCTCGTAGGTGATGTTGAGGCCTTCGAGCTGTTCGGCGTACGTGTCCTGGCCCATGCCGTCGTGGTAGAAGCGCAGGTCCATGGGCCGCGCCTCGGGCGACCAGAGCCAGAGGGTGACCTCGGCCTCGTCGGTGTGGGCGTCCCGGATGTCTAGCTGGGCGGGGAACTTCTCCCAGAAGTCCCGCAGCCCGAAGGAGAATCCGCCGCTCGGCCCACCGACGTAGCCGAAGCCGGAGGCGCGCCGGCCGCCGCCGGCGCCGATCCAGCCGTGCCCCTTCTTGGTGCGCTTGCGCAGGGTGAAGCCGTCGGCGGAGAGCTGGGAGAGGGTGTAGTCGCCCCACTCGGGGATGTACTGGAGCCGGGTGGTGACGCGCTGGTCCCAGGTGGACGGGTCGGCGAGCTTCTCCCCCGCGAACTGGGCGGCCTGGACGGCGGCTCCGGGGTCGCGGCGCAGCCCGGTGATGCCCTTGACGGCCTCGCGGAGCAGGCCTGTGCCGTCGCCGCCGATCCGGATGTGCCGGTCGTAGGCGGCGTCCCGCATCGGCACGGTGAAGCGGACGCCGAGCCCGCGGACGAAGTCGCCGCTGCTCTTCCCGGGCTCCTGCTTTCCGTCGAAGGTGATCGTGTGCACCATGCGGAAGGAGTCGGCGCCCGCGTAGAAGTACAGGCGGACCGAGAACGGCAGCCAACTCCGGTCGCCCTTGCGGTGCTTGCCGTCGATGCGGACGACGGCCCGCACCGGGCCCTCCTGTTCGACCTCGACCGCGGAGATCGCGCTCTCGAAGCGCTCGAACTTCTCGGCGCCCTGGTCCTCGTCCTCGATCTCCGGCTGGCGGACGAGGACGAGGCGGCCGTTCCTGGCGATCTCGGTCGTGCCGCGTGTCACGGACTTGACCAGCGTGGAGTCGCTCTTGCCGATCTTCGCGGCGATGACCCCGGTCGATATGTCGATGGTGCCGCCGCTCTTGTCGACGGTGACCTTCCGCTCGGGCTCGACGGGTTCGCCCGCGGTCAGCGTGAGCTTGCCCGCGTCCGAACTCACCGCGTGCGCGGTCCACTTGAGGGAGCCGTCCGGCCAGTAGGCGATCGGCCAGGACTGCACGGGGACGGCCTTTCCGTCGGCATCCGTCAGCGCGAACGTCTGGTCCTGCTGGTGGGTGCCCCTCGGCCAGGGCACGCCGACCGTGGAACCGGGGGCTGCGCCGAGGCCGCCGTCCTCCAGCCAGTCCAGGGTCACCGGGTCCGCATCGGCGGCCCCGGCCCTGGGGGCGGCCTGCGCGTTCGTGGTTCCGAGGGCCCAGCTGAACTGCGCGGCGGCTCCGGCGACGGCGGCCGCCTTGAGAAGGGACCTGCGGGGGATGGGAGACATGGCCTTTCCTTTCCTTACGGGATGGTCAGGGGCATGACAGAGGTGAGGGCATGACGGAGGTGGGCCGGGCGCTCGGTGCCGCGGCCCATGGGAGTGCGGACTCAGCGGCGTCGCCGGCGCTCCTCGACGGCGACGGCCGCCGCCGCGACGGCCCCCAGGACGGGGACCGCCAACGGCGCGACGATCAGGGCGGAACAGGCCACCACGACCAGCCCGCCGACGAGCAGGAAGGACCCCGCGGGATCCAGGACGGTACGGCGCCCGGCGTCCGCGAGCAGCTCGCGCCAGGCCGCCCCCGGCTCCCAGACCGCGGCCGCGCGCAGTCCCGCGACGGCTCCCCCGATCAGTGCGAACAGCCCGACGGCGCCGACGAGCGGACCACCGGGGATTCCGGCGCGCACGGCCTGGACGTCCACCCAGACCGCCGCCGCCCCGGCCCACCCGGCGGCTCCGACGAGCCAGCCGCCCCGTACGGCCGCCCGGAAGTCGGCCACGAACTCCCGCCGTCCGCCGCCCTCATGAGCCGTGCGCCGGCGCAGATGCCGCGCGCCGGCCGCGAACGCGGCGGGAACGGTGACGAGGGGCAGCGAGGCCACCGTGATCCACACACCGGTCAGCAGACACTCCGCGAAGACGGCGAACCTCTCGGCGAGGACGGATTCCCTGGGCGCCCTGCGGGCCTTGGCCGCCCTGGCCCGCCGCCTCGCACCGCCTCGCGCGGTCGTCCGGGCCCCCGCTCGGGATCTCGGCTGGGTGACGGCCATGTCAGCCCTTCAGTCCGGACGTCGCCATACCGTCGATCAGATACCGCTGGAAGGCCAGGAAGAAGAGGAGCACGGGCAGCAGCGCCACCAGCGACATCGCGATCATGCCGCCGTAGTTGGCGACTCCCTCCTGGTCGCGGAACATCATCATGCCGAGGGAGACCGTGTACTTGCCGGGCTCGTTGAGATAGATCAGCGGGCCCATGAAGTCGTTCCAGGCGTTGATGAAGGTGAAGATCGCGCTGGTGATGAGGGCCGGACGGCACAGCGGCAGCACGATCGACCAGTAGATCCGAAGATGCCCGCAGCCGTCGAGCCGCGCCGCCTCGTCCAGCTCGCGCGGCAGGTTCCGCATGAACTGCACCATGAGGAAGACGAAGAACGCCTCGGTGGCCAGGTACTTGCCGATCAGCAGCGGCACATAGGTGTTGACCAACTCCAGCTTCTGGAACATCACATACTGCGGAATGAGCAGTACGTGATAGGGCAGCAGGAGCGTGCCGATCATCAGCGAGAAGAGCAGGTTCCGTCCGGCGAACCGGATCTTGGCGAAGGCGTACGCGGTGAGCGAGCAGGAGATCAGGATGCCGACGACCGAACCGAGCGCATAGAAGAGGGAGTTCTGGAAGAAGGTGGCGATCGAGATGTCGGCGATGCCGTCGGCCAGGCCCTTGAAGTTGGCGAGGATCGGGCTGGTCGGGAACAGATCCAGGCTGCCGATGATCTCGCGGCTCGGCTTGAACGAGGCGCCGAGGACCCAGAGCACGGGGTAGAGGACGACCGCGAGTACCAGCAGGGCCCCTACGTGCCAGGCGAGCGAGCCGGTGCGCTTGCGTCCGGGCGTCCGGGCGCGTCCCGAGGTGGTCGCGGCGCCCGAGCCGAACGCCTTCCCGGTGATGCTGCTCATCGGGCGTCCTCCTCGTAGTGCACCCAGCGCTTCTGCGACCAGAAGAGGACGGCCGTCACCAGCGCGACGGCGAGCAGCAGCATCCAGGCCATGGCGGAGGCGAAGCCCATCTGGGACTCCTTGAAGCCCTTTTGGTAGAGGTAGCAGGTGTAGACGAGCGTGGCGTCGGCCGGACCGCAGGTGGTGTTGGAGACCACGTACGCCGAACCGAAGATCTGGAACGAGTGGATCGTCTCCAGGAGCACGTTGAAGAACAGCACCGGGGAAATCATCGGCAGCGTGATGCTCCAGAACCTGCGCAGCGGTCCCGCGCCGTCCACCTCCGCCGCCTCGTACAGCTCCCTCGGCACCTGTTTGAGCCCGGCCAGGAAGATGACCATGGGGGCGCCGAACTGCCAGACGGTGAGCGCGACCAGGCTGTAGAGCACCCAGTTCGGGTCGCCGACCCAGCCTCCGGTGTGGAAGCCGAGGAACGACTGCGTGCGGTCCACGACGGCGTCGTCGGAGAACAGCGCGCGCCAGACGAAGCCGACCGAGACGCTCGCGCCGATCAGCGACGGGGCGTAGAACGCGGCCCGGTAGAAGGCCTGGCCGCGGCGGCTCTGCGCGAGGAGCAGGGCCACTCCGAGCGCCAGCAACAGCTTGAGCGGTGTGCCGATGACGACGTACTTGGCCGTCACCTCGACCGACTTCTGCCACCGGGGATCGTCGAACATGGTGGTGAAGTTGTCGAAGCCGATCCACCGCGGCGAATCGAAGAGGTTGTAGTCGGTGAAGGCGAAGTACAGGGAGGCGGCCATCGGGCCCGCGGTCAGCAGCAGGAAGCCCGCGATCCACGGCGACATGAAGAGATAGCCGGCGAGATTCTCCCGGCGCCCCCGGCGCCTTGCGGTGGCGGGGGCCGCGGGCCGTATCTCCGGCGCGTCGGGCGGAGAGTCCTTGACGAGCGTCACGGCGGTTCCCTTCAGACGGCGAGGGCGGTCTTCGCCTCGGAGAAGAACTGCTTCACCGCGTCGGAGACCTTGGTGGTGCCCTGCGACATGTCACCGCCGATGCGCAGGAAGGCGGATTCGACGGTGTCGGCCCCCGCCGGGTGCGGAGTGATCGTGCCCAGCACACCGGCGGCGGCGACATCCTGCTCGTACTGCGCGATGGCCTTACTGGGGGCGTCGGCCGGCTGGAACGCGTCGAACTGCTCGGTGGTGGCGAGGATCCCGCGGTCGTATCCCATGATCTTGCCGACCTCGGGGTCGTGGACCATGAAGTCGATGAACTGAGCGACTTCCTTGGGGTGCTTGGTGTGCGCGGAGGCGCTGAGCATCAGCGAGGCGAGGTACTGGCCGGTCTGCTTGCCGTCGGTCGTCGGGATCGGCGCCAGGCCGTAACTGCTGTCACCCTCGGCCGTGTAACGGACCGTGAAGTTGTCCCAGGTGAACTCGGAGCCGGCGTGGCCCGCCGAGAGCGAGGACTTGGGCTTGTCCTGCTCGACCCGCTTGGGATCGGTGATGATGCCGGCCTTCACGCGGTTGTAGCCGTCGGTCCACCACTCCGTCAGATCCGCCTCGTCGAAACCGAGTCCGTCCTTGGTGAAGAACGCCTTGCCGTTCTGCCGGAGGTAGAGGTCGTACAGGTACATGATGCTGAAGTAGCCGGTGTCACCCGCCACCTTCTGGGTGTCGTGAATCTTCTTGAGCGCGGCGAAGTACTCGTCCCAGGTCCAGCCCTGTTTCGGCTTGACACCCGCCTTCTCGAACACCTTCTCGTCGATGACAAGTGACATGGTGTTGGATCCGACGGGAATACCGAGCTGCTTTCCGTCGACCTGACCGACCTTCTCAACTCCGGCGCGGAAGTTTTTCAGGCTGAGATTTCCGGCGTCTATCTGGGACTTGAGGTCGAGCAGGATCCCGCGCTTGTCGTACTTCCGCAGAAATCCGACGGCGTTCTGGAATACGTCCGGCGGATTTCCGCCCGCGGCCTGGGTCTGGAACTTCTCCCAGAAAGCCACATAATCCTGGAAGTCCGTCTGCACCTTGATCTTCGGATACTTCTTCTCGAAGAGCGCGATCGACTGGTTGATCCGCTTCGCCCGCTCGTCCGCACCCCACCAGGCGTAACGGATCGTCACCGTCCCGTCCCCGGCGCTGCCGCCGCCTCCACCGCAGCCCATCGTCGCGGCCAGCCCCAGCGTGGCCAGCGAAGCTCCGGCCGCCTTGAGGACCGTCCGCCTCTCGACACTCCCGTTGTTTCCCACTGTCGGGCCTCCCCGCAACGTCGACGCCGCCTGCATGAATCGTTTCAAGTAAGCGCTTGCTGGCACAAGGTACGGAGGGGTTTCGGGCGCGTCAATGATTCGGACAGGAATTGATGTGCGGTGCTCGGATCCCGTCGCGTCGCCCTCCGCGGCCGGTCCGGCGCGCACGGCGGGGAGTACGCAGGTCGGAAGTACGCGGTCGACCCGTCGAACGTTCTTTGGGCGACGGGGCGGGAGGGGAGCGCGGCTGAAAATGTACTGCTCTCGGGGGTGCTGACGGGGTGTTGGCGAGGGCGAGGAAACAGAGCGTGAGGGGTGGTCGGCTGCGGGACGGCTCCGGGAGCGCTCCGGGACGGCTCATGTCGGCGTCCGGGGGGCTCTTGTCGGCGTCCGGGGTGGGTCGGCTCTTGTTCGTGTCAGGGGTGGGTCGGCTCTTGGTTGCGTCTGGGGTGAGCCCCGCTCTCGGTTGCGCCTGGGGTGGCTCGGCTCAAGTCGGCGTCTGGGCCAGCCGCTCCGGTCGGCGACGGGGCAGGTGAAGTTGGGGGCTGGGCCTGGGCCTATGCCTGCGGCGGACCGACACAAGTCGGCGTCCGGGGAGGCTGCCGACACAAGTCGGCGTCCGGGGAGGCTCGGCCCAAGTCGGCATCCAGGGGAGGTCGGCGTCTGAGGCGGCTCGGCCCAAGCGGGCATCCAGGGGAGGTCGGTGTCTCAGGCGGCACGGCCCAAGCGGGCATCCAGGGCAGGCCGACGTCTCAGGCGGCACGGCCCAAGCGGGCGTCCTGGACAGGCTCGACGTCTCAGACGGCACGGCCCAAATCGGCATCCTGGTCCGGCTGGTCGATCAGACTCGGTCCAAGTCGGCACCGTTCAGTGCGACTCGGGACGGACGATCCGGGTCCGCTCGACCCGGGGTAGCCCCGGCCCAGGGTCAGCCCCGTCCAGGTCAGCCCGACTTCGCCGGCTCGACCTGAGACCGTTCGAGTCCGCCAGCTCAATCCAGGCAAGGGCGACTCGACGGGCTCGGCGGGATCACCCCAGATCCGCGAGGCCTCAGGTCGACCCCAGGTCGACCCCAGGTCGACCCCAAGCGAGCCCCAGGCCGAGTGGGCTCACATCTGCATCTGGCCGGCCGGAGGGAGGAGGCCAAGTCGGGGCGGAATGAACCAAGTCGGCGCGCTCGGCCTGGATCACCCCCGGTCCGGTCGGCGCCGCCCAGTTCGGCCGCTCGGCTGAGCCCACGGCACGGACCGAACCGCCTCGGCACGGTCGGCTGGGCTCGGTCCGGATCGACCCGAGTCCGCTCGGTGCCACCCAGTTCCGCCGGGCAACCGCGGCCAAGTCGGCGCGGTCCAACTTGGGTCGACCCGGTCGGTTGGGGCTCGGCCCCGGGCTCGTTCGGATCCGCCTCCGCCTTCGTGCAGCCGGCTTTGCCCAGGTCATCCCGGTCCTGGTGGCACACTCCTGCCCGACAGGGGGGCCGACAGCACAGTACGGCTCGCTCCAGAGCCATGGGCGAGAGCGGTGTTCGTGAGATGCGTGCGGCGCCTCCAGGACGCCCCGTCGGAAGGCCACTCGGGCGACGCGAGGACCGCACGGGCGAACACCGAGGGGTCGTTCGACACCGGCGACGCGACCTGCTGGGCATCCGATGCAGGTCGATCGTCAGACGCGCGTACGCGCCGCCCGAGCGGCCCGACCGAACATGCTGCCCCTGAGATCAGCACAGGTCAGACGGCGTCGGCTTCGGCGCCCCTGGCGGTCCGCGCCACCCTCTCCCCCGACCGGTATGTCGGCGGCAATGCACGTACCCCGGACCGGAGGCCGGACCTGACCAGCCCGGCGCACCCATCACCGAGACCGGGACAACGCACTCACCCTGGACATGCCAGGGACTGTGCCTGTGCAGTTGCCGGGGCCGACGGCAGCAGCCTGCCCGTGTCACGCGCGACCCCCCGGGTGCCGGCCCCTCGACCGGTCCGCCCCAGCCCGGAGCTAGGTCCTTCGACCAGCCCACCCCGGCCCCGCGACGACGAAAACGGCTCCGGCCCACGATGTCGTGGGCCGGAGCCGTCTGTCGTATGTGGGCGATACTGGGTTCGAACCAGTGACCTCTTCGGTGTGAACGAAGCGCTCTCCCGCTGAGCTAATCGCCCGGGCGCAGGGAGAACATTACCCCATGTCAGGGGGTGGCTTCGACCAGCGGAGAGGGCCCGGAGGAAGCCCGAGCCGGGCTTGTCATTCGTTGATGTTCCACGGCATCGCGAGGCCGAACTTCCAGAGGTAGACACCGACGAGGACGGCGACGATCACGAGTCCGACCGTGGTGAGGATGATGTTGCGACGCCGGACCTTGGGGTCGAGCGCCCGCTGCGTGGCCTCCGTGACCTTGCGCTTCGTCCAGCGGAGCACCAGCTGGGCCCAGACGAACTCCGTCGCCCAGATCGCCATGCCGCCGAAGATCACCAGCCAGCCTGGACCCGGCAGCGGAAGCATGACCACGCCCGCGGCGACCACCGCGAGTCCGACGACGAAAACGCCCACCTGCCAGCTCACGTGCAGCGCGCGGCGCGCCTTGATGAATTGCGGCGCCCGCGAACCGAGCGCTCGCTCATTCTTCGCCTCGTCGTCCGCCATGGCAACCTCGCCCGGCTCGTCACTCCCCGTATTCATACGACCAAACCCTACCCGAGAGAAACCAGTCACCGGAATGGCCCTATCCGGAGAACGCGCCCTCGGCCGGATGAGTTACATAAAGACACGCAAAACACTCAGAGGGGTTTACAACGGCACCGTAGGTGGCATGTCGATTTCGCCGACGTGCGAATCCCCGAGCGCACACTGAGCGAAAGGCCCTGGCGCTTATGAACACCACGGTCAGCTGCGAGCTGCACCTGCGCCTCGTTGTGTCGAGCGAGTCCTCACTGCCTGTACCCGCAGGACTGCGGTATGACACGGCCGATCCCTACGCCGTGCACGCCACCTTCCACACCGGAGCCGAGGAAACCGTCGAGTGGGTGTTCGCCCGCGACCTCCTCGCCGAGGGCCTGCACCGGCCCACCGGTACCGGCGACGTCCGAGTCTGGCCGTCCCGAAGCCACGGCCAGGGCGTCGTATGCATCGCCCTGAGTTCTCCGGAGGGTGAAGCCCTGCTCGAAGCCCCTGCGAGGGCCCTGGAGTCATTCCTGAAGCGAACGGACGCAGCCGTGCCGCCCGGCACGGAACACCGGCACTTCGATCTCGACACGGAGCTCTCACACATCCTGGCCGAGAGCTGACGCGTCACCACAGAGCCGCCCGGCGCCGTCCACTCGGGGAGACGGCTCGGGCTCAGACAACCGCACAGGGAAGGCACCGGCGCCGGCGCCGCGGAAAGTCCGCGGCGGCGGCGCCGGTGCGCGTCCACCGACGTACCCCAAGGCCGAGCGCCTCCCTGGCCAGCGGCCGACACCTCGGTCCACCGACGTCCCCAAGGCCGGGCGCCTCCCTGGCCAGCGGCCGACACCTCGGTCCACCGACGTCCCCAAGGCCGGGCGCCTCCATCCGCCCGCCTGGCCAACGGCCGGCGCCTCGGTCCGCCGACCGGCCCCCACAGCCGGACAACCCCTCCACCCACCTGACCGACAGCCGGGGACCTCGGTCCACCGACCGGCCCCCACAGCCGGACAACCCCTCCACCCACCTCACAACGGCCGGGCGCCTCGGTCCGCCGACCTGACCCCACGGCCGGACACCCCTCCGCCCGCCTGACCCACCGCCGGGCACAGCACCCAGCTCCGCCGGCGGGCACGCACCGCCGCCGCTCGCTCACGCTCAGGCAGCACGCCCTCCCCTCCTGCACCGCCCCCCCGGGCCGCCCCGGGATCTCGGCCGCTCGCCCCGGGACCCTTCCGGGCGCGGGCTCCCCGCTCCCGCGACCCCGCGCCCGTCTCCGCCGCGCCGGGAAGCCACTACCATCGGCCAGCATCGGGCGGGCGCCCTCGCCCGACCCCCAGGCCAGGGAGCGAAACGTGCTGATCACCCACGACACCCGGTGCGCACTCGACGCCGTGGTGGATCTGGTGAACACCGCGCCGGAGGACGAGACGGCGGACGGGCTCGCCGACGTGCCGTCCCTCGCCGATTTTGTGCGAAAGCACGAGATCAGCGATGTCGGCGTGCTGTCGGAGCGCGACCTCGCGGCCGTACGCGACGTTCGCGGCCTGTTCGCCATGATCTTCGCCGCCGACGATCCGCGTGTCGCCGCCTCGCTCATCAACGAACTGGTCGCCGCAGCCGGCACCACGCCTCGGCTGACGGACCACGACGGCTACGACTGGCATGTCCACTACTTCGCGCCGGGCGCCTCCGTCGCCGACCACCTCGCGGCCGACTGCGGGATGGCACTGGCCTTCTTCGTGGTCTCCGGAGAGCAGGAGCGGCTGCGCCGCTGCGAGGCCCCGGACTGCCGACGGGCCTTCGTCGATCTCTCCCGCAACCGCTCCCGCCGCTACTGCGACAGCCGCACCTGCGGGAACCGCCTCCACGTGGCCGCCTACCGGGCGCGCCGCAAGGAAGCCGCGGGCTGACGGGCTCACACCACCGACACCACCGGCATCACAGGGATCGCAGGGATCGCAGCGGTCACCGGGAACAGCGGGAACAACGGAGGCGGCCAAGACGGCCGAGGCCGCAGACGGGCCGGGCTCAGAACACGGCTCTCTGCGCAGGTGGTTCGTGGAGGAGATCCCGTCGATTCTCCGGACTCTCCGGAGGTGCCGGACCGACGGAGCCCTCGGCGGGTGACGCCAGGGGCTCCGTGTACAGCTCAGAGCAGCAGCAGGTCGTGCAGCGAAGCCATGAGCAGCAGACAGCCGATCACCGCAAGGAAGATCATCAGCGGCGGCTGGGAGAGCGCGAAGAGACAACCACGCCGCTCCTCGGGCGGAGCAGCGGTGTCGCTCGTTGTTGTGTCCAGCATCTCGCGGGCGATGATGACGCAGAGGACACCGGCTTCGCGATCAACACGCCCGGAATATACGGGAGTTCGCTGGATCATGTGACGGGCGCGCTCGAACGTGAACGCTTCCGCGCGTTCCCTGCGACACGCGTGCGATCTTGTGTCGCTTCAGCCGGTCATATGCCGTGCTTCTTCAGGATCGCCTCGATGTCGCTGAAGTCGTCGCCGGAGCCCTTCGCCCGCGGTGTCGCGGCCGGCCGGGCGGCGAGGCCGCTGCCCTGGCCCAGCGACGGGGCCGAAGCCGCGGGAGCCACCGCCTCGCGCTCGGCGGCGGCCTTCGCGGCCTTGCGTTCCTTGCGCGTCCCGCCGCCGCGACGCTCCACGGCGCGGGTGATCATGAACAGCGCCCAGGCGCCGCCGAGCACGACGAATCCGGCCCACGCGGTCGGGCTGAACGCGGTGTCTGCCAGCCAGCCGATCACTCCGGTCATGACCAGGCCGATCGGCACCAGCGAGTAGGCGGCTATACGAGCGGCCCTCAGGAAACGCTTGCGGTAGGCCGTCACCGCGGCGATGCCCAGGCCGGCGACGGAAACGGCGGAGCAGACGGTCTCTGCGATCATTCCGGTCCTCCAGGCAGGGCTCGGCGGGACGGGTCTCGTTCGTCCCTTCCATCCTGCACCGCAACATGCCCGGTATGCCATGGTCCGGGCAGACCTCAGGGACATCTCGGGGTCGCCGTCCTCCCCAGGTCCCGGTTGAGCCGCCCCCTCACCGGACTGGGAGACTGGATCCCATGAACGACTCCTCCGACTCCTCCACCGCGCTCCCGGCCCCCGTCGTCCTGGACGTCTGGTGCGAGCTCCAGTGCGCCGACTGCCGTGGCGCCCTCGCCGACCTGCGCGCGCTGCGCGCCCGCTACGGCGACCGTCTGGAGCTGCGGCTGCGGCACTTCCCCCTGGAGAAGCACAAGCACGCCTTCGCCGCGGCGCAGGCCGCCGAGGAGGCCGCCGAGCAGGGCAGCGCATGGCCGTACATCGAGGCCGTGCTCGGTCGCGTCGAGGAGCTGGACCGCAAGGGCGAAGCCTTCCTGGTCGAGGTCGCCCGGGAACTCGGCCTGGACGCCGAGGAGTTCGACACGGCCCTGATCGACGGCCGGCACATCCTGATCGTCGACGCCGACCAGGCCGAGGGCAAGGCGATCGGCGTCACCGGCACCCCGACGTACGTCATCGGCGGTGAACGCCTGGACGGCGGCAAGAGCCAGGACGGACTGCGCGAGCGGATCGAGGAGATCGCCGACCGGCTGCTCGCCGAACAGGCCTGACACCGCCGCCGCGCCGCGCAACCGGCCTGCCGCAAGGGTTGGCAACTGCTCGCCGGAGAGTGCACACGACGCCGAATCGGCTCGATGGGGTGTTGGCCGGCTCGTGGGCTTGCGGTGTCCTGGGCCGACTCGGTTGAGGAACGGTTCGTTGATGAGCGCAGGGTTCCTCCAGGATCTCGGGACTCTTTGAAGAGCCCGGGCCCGGGCCCGGCTAGAGCAATGTCTTGTACAGGCAGTACTCAGTCGTCTCGTAACCGAGTGACTCGTAGAGGCGCTCGGCCGGGGTGTTCCCCGCGAAGACGTTGAGAGCAATGCGGTCCAGTCCGGCGGCCGTCGCCTGTGCCTCGGCGAGCCGCATCAGCGCCCGGCCGTGGCCGCGCCCGCGCTGTTCCGCGCGGACCCCGACGTCGTAGACGAAGGCGCGCCCGCCCCTGCGCCCCAGCCAGAGATCGCCCACGGGGACGTCCTCGTGCTCCAGGACGCTCAGCCACATGTTCGCCGTGGCCGGCCCCTGCGGCAGCGCACCGCCGAAGTCACGGCTCGCCTTGGCGAGCGCATCGGCCTCCGGCACGCCGCGCCGGATCCAGTCCTCGGCGTACTGCTGCCTGCCCGCCCGGTCCCAGATCTCGTACTCGTCCCGGGTCATGGGCCGGTCGGCGCTGCCTGAAGGCAGTACGGGCACGGAGTCGCCGAGCGCTTTCTCCATGAGGCGGTTGCGCAGGACGTAACCGAGCGCCCTGGTGAGCTCCAGGGCCCCGGCGGCGGCGCCGGGAACGGTCACCTCGATCTGTCGGCAGCCCCAGCCCCGCGCCACCTCCTCGGCCGCCAACGCGGCCACGGTGCCGCGGCCGCGGCCGCGGTCCGGCTCCTCGATGCGGAGTTCGTGGATCCTGGCGACGGACGGTCCCGAGCCGGGGTCCGTCGCGAGGTGTACCTGGCCCACGGGACGGCTGTTCACGCACACCTGGTAGCGGCGTGAACGCGTCCCGTCGGCGGCGCACTGAAGCGGCTCGGTCGGCCGCAGGGTCGTGGTCATCAGGGACGTTGTACCCGTTGACGCGTGCGAGGTCAGCCGAATTACCTCTCGATCAGGGGCCGATGGCCTCCGGAGACCGTCAGGGATCGAGGTCGTCCCCGGCCCGCTCGTCGAAGACGCGCATCGCCTTGGCGGTCACCGGGCCCGGTGCGCCCGGCAGTTCACGGTCGTCGACCCGGTGCACGGCCTGCACGTCGCGCAGTGTGGAGGTCAGGAAGATCTCGTCGGCGCGCTCCAGGACGTCCAGCGGCAGGTCGGTCTCCTTGGCGCCGGTCCATTCGACCGTGAGGGCACGGGTGATGCCGGCGAGGCAGCCGGAGGCGACCGGCGGGGTGTGGATCTCGCCGTCGAGGACGACGAAGACGTTCGACCCGGTGCCCTCGCAGAGTTGGCCCACCGTGTTGGCGAACAGCGCCTCGGAGGCCCCGTGTTCATGCGCGCGGGCCAGGGCGACCACGTTCTCGGCGTACGAGGTGGTCTTGAGGCCGGTCAGGGCGCCGCGCTCGTTGCGGGTCCAGGGGACGGTGACGACGGCCGTGGAGTCGGGGCGCGGGGCTGAGGTGCCGAGCGCGACGACGAGGGTCGGACCGTGCTCTCCGCGGTCGGAGCCGAGCGGGCCGTGGCCGCCGGTGTAGGTGATGCGGAGCCGGCCGAGCGGCATCGGGTTGGCGTCGAGGACGGCGGCGCAGGCGCGGCGCACCTCGTCGGCGTCCGGCTCGGGAAGACCGAGACCGCGCGCCGAGCGGGCCAGCCGGTCGAGGTGGCGGGTCAGCGCGAAGGGCCGGCCGTCGACCGCCTTCACGGTCTCGAAGATGCCGTCACCCACGGTCAGTCCGTGGTCGAAGACGGAGACGCGGGCGGCCTCGGTGTCCTGCAGCCCGCCGTCGAGCCAAAGCTTCACTGGTCCCTACCTCGCATGTGTGAATGTGCCGGACGTGTCGTCCGGCGTGGCGTTCCGGCCCCGGTTCCCGGCTTGCCCCCGGAACCGGACCCGTCCGTTCCGTCCGTGGTCAATCCGCGGGAGTCCCGTCACCCGCGTCGTACGTTCCCGACGCTACCGCGAGCAGCCGGGACGCCTTCAGCTCGGTCTCCCGCCACTCCCCGTCGGGGTCGGACCCCCAGGTGATGCCCGCCCCCGTGCCGAAGCGCAGGACGCCGTCGGCGCGGTCGATCCAGAACGTACGGATGCCCACGGCCAGCTCGCCGGTGCCGCGGTCGGCGTCGACCCAGCCGACGCCTCCGCAGTAGGGGCCGCGCGGCGCTGTCTCCAGGGCGTCGATGATCCGCAGCGCGCTGGATTTCGGGGCGCCGGTGACCGAGCCGGGCGGGAAGGCCGCGGCCAGGAGTCCGGGCCAGCCGACGTCCTCGCGCAGGTCGCCGCTGACGGTGGAGACGAGGTGCACGAGCCCCGGGTGCTTCTCGACGACGCACAGGTCGGGCACGGTCACGGTGCCGGTGGCGCAGACCTGGCCGATGTCGTTGCGGACGAGGTCCACGATCATCACGTTCTCGGCGTAGTCCTTGTCCAGGAGGTCCGCCTCGGTGCGTCCGGTGCCCTTGATCGGGCCGGACTCGACGGAGCGGCCCGCGCGGCGCACGAAGAGTTCCGGGGAGGCGGTGGCTATCTCCACTCCGTGATCCGGCAGCCGAATCGTTCCCGCGTACGGCGCCGGGTTGCCGCGGGCCAGCAGAGCGGTCAGCGCGTCGACGTCGGCGTCGGGCGGGACGGGCGCGGAGAGCACACGGCAGAGGTTCGCCTGATAGACCTCGCCGGCCGCGATGTGCTCGCGGATACGTCGTACCCCGGCCGTGTACGCGGCGCGGTCGAGGGACGACTTCCAGTCACCGGCCGCCGGGCCGTGCCACTGTCCTGGCACCGGCGCGGGTACCGGCTCCTCTCGTACGTCCCGGAAGCGGGCGCAGGTCAGACGCCCCTCGAAGTCGGCCGAGACGGCCCAGAAGCCGGCCGAGTCCAGGGCCGCGGGATCGCTGGTGACATCGAGGAGACCGGTCGCGACGAGGCCACCGAAGCGGGCGAGAGGAGGGAGGTCGAGCACGCAGTCGAGTCTAGGGCGGGTGTCCTGCGGGTGCCCTGACCATGTCCTCGGGCGGACAGACCGCAGCACGCTGCACAAACGCGTTTTTGTGCTGGCCCGGGAATCCGCTAGAGTTCAACTCGTCGCCGGGACGCGCAAGCGCCACGGAAACGACAAGCGGACGTAGCTCAGTTGGTAGAGCGCAACCTTGCCAAGGTTGAGGTCGCCAGTTCGAACCTGGTCGTCCGCTCGCAGGAAGTGGGGGATCTTCCCGAACCCGCACTCCTGGTGGAGTGGCCGAGAGGCGAGGCAACGGCCTGCAAAGCCGTCTACACGGGTTCAAATCCCGTCTCCACCTCCAAGGACGATTAGCTCAGCGGGAGAGCGCTTCCCTGACACGGAAGAGGTCACTGGTTCAATCCCAGTATCGTCCACTGGTCCGCAAGGACTCGATCCGCGAGGATCCCCGCGCGATTAGCTCAGCGGGAGAGCGCTTCCCTGACACGGAAGAGGTCACTGGTTCAATCCCAGTATCGCGCACGCAGTAACAGCAGCAAGCGTGGCTCCGGCCGCGTGACCCGCGCGATTAGCTCAGCGGGAGAGCGCTTCCCTGACACGGAAGAGGTCACTGGTTCAATCCCAGTATCGCGCACCAGCAAAGCCCCTGGCCGTCTCGTACGGTCGGGGGCTTCGTCGTGTTCCGGCCGTGGTGGGCCGTCACCAAGGTCCGGAACACGACGGCCCTGAAGACGACGAAGGGGCCCCTCCGCTCAGGAGGAGGCCCCTTCGGTCGTTCAGGACGAGAAGAGCATGTGGCCGAAGCTCTTGTGCCGGTGGTGGCTGCCGTGACCGCCGTAGTGGCCGCCGCCGTGGCCGCCGTGCTGCGGGGCACCCCAGGCGGGGGCCGGGGCCGACGGGTACGCCTGCGGGGCGCTCGGGGGCGGCGGCGCGGGCTGGGACCACTGCGACTCCACGCGGGTCAGTGCCTCCAGCTCGCCGTAGTCGAGAAATATCCCGCGGCAGCCGCTGCACTGCTCGATCTGGACGCCATTGCGGGTGTACGTGTGCATCGGCGCATGGCATTTCGGACACTGCATGCTCGGCTCAACTCCTCGCCGGTCGGTACTGCTTCCGCCAGGACAGACACTGTCCTGCTTCGATCGGTTGCACCCTACGTCGCGAAACCTCGGGCCAGCTCGGGCGGGACCGCACTCATTCGGTCACAGGCGTCGACCACGGCCTGCTGCGCCTCGTCCAACGGCCGGTCCGCGGCGGCGGACTTGGCGACGGCCAGGGCCGCGGTCTGGACGGTGAGGGCGCGGGCCGCGACGTCCAGGGCGGGCCAGGGATCGCCGTCGGCGGGAACGGCCGGGCCGCCCGCGTCCCGGTAGGCGGTCAGGAAGCGGAGCCACTCGTCGGGCGGCAGCAGCCCGCAGGCGTACCAGGCCGCCGGACGGGCCAGGTCCCAAGTCGGGTCGCCGACGCCCAGGTCGTCGACGTCGATGAGCAGCCAGGGACCGTCCGGCGCGGGGTGGCGTACGAGCTGGCCGAGGTGCAGGTCACCGTGGCACAGGGTCATGGTGTCCGGCATCGGGGCCTCGGCCCGCGCCCAGCCGGGCAGGGCCGCCCAGGCCCTCAGGACCGGGGCGGCGGCCGGGTGCGGGCCGGCCGCGCGCAGCCGGGCCATCGCGCGGGCGGCCTTGACGGGCCCGCGCATGGGCGGCAGCCCGTCCGGGGCGGGAGCCCGGTGCAGGCGGGCCAGCAGGGTCGCGGCCGCTTCCCAGGGGGCCGCGTCGGGGCTGTCGGGGTCGACGGGACCGCCGTACGGCCAGAGGGTCACCCGGCGGCCGAGAAGGTCGGCGGGGGTGGGGTTCAGCGGCGGCAGCAGGATGCCGGGGAGCCCCGCGGCCGCGGAGAGGCGGAGGGCGAGCGCGGCGGGGTCCGTGTCCGGGGCGTGGGCCTTGGCGACGAAGTCGCCGTGCCGGACCACGGTGCCGTCGTCACGGTCCGCGAGGAGCCCGTCCTCGGCACCGCAGGCGCAGGCACCGCGCGGGCCGGGCACAGCCGTCGCCGGGTGGGTCGCGTGGCGCACCGCGGCGGCGAGCGCGGGCAGCAGCCTGTCTGCGGTCACGGTTCCCCCTGGGGCTGTACGACGGGCCTGTACGACACCTGCCGGTGAGCGTACGCATCCGAAGGCAGAGCCCAGCACAGCGGCACCCCCACCCCCGGGCACGCGGCACCCCGGACCGGCACACGACGACACCCTCGCACGCGGGCACGCCGACACCCCCGCACGCGGCACCCCCGGACCCGGACACGGCGGCACCCCTGCACGGGGGCACGGTGGCACCCCCACACGGGGGCACGCGGCACAGCCACCGGGAACGGCGGCACCCCTGCACGGGGGCACGGTGGCACCCCCACACGGGGGCACGCGGCACAGCCACCGGGAACGGCGGCACCCCTGCACGGGGACACGGTGGCACCCCCACACGCGGGCACGCGGCACAGCCACCGGGAACGGCGGCACCCCTGCACGGGGACACGGTGGCACCCCCACACGCGGGCACGAGACACAGCCACCCCTGGGAACGGCGGCACCCCTACACCCGAACACGTGGCACCCCGGAGCCGACATCCCGGCACCTCCATGAACCCCCGGCCCCCGGCATCCCGGCACATCGCTGGACCCCTGATCCCCGGACCGCGATACCCCCGCACAGCGGACGCAATGTGCGGGAGGGGCGTCGCAAAGCACCCGCCCCGCAACGGGCGGCACACGGCGCCCGGCACGCAGCCCGCAGCCCGCAGCCCGCAGCCCGCAGCCCGCAGCAAAATAAAGATGCCCGCGCAGCTCCCCAGCTGCGCGGGCATCTTTGTGCCGTCCGCCGCACCCCCGTCCCCACGGGGTTTCATGGCCGGATGTCCCCGCCCGGACCGCTCTTCCGGGCCTGGGGCGCCGCTCAGCGCCCCAGCATCACGCCCACGGACGACGCCTGTGTGACCACCGCGTCCCAGCCGCCGAAGACGACTACGAGCAGGGCCGCCAGGGGAAGGACCATCGCTGTCGCCACCAAGGGGTGGCGCTGACCCTGGCGAGTGCCGAACGCTGCGATGTACGCCTTGCGTCCCTGCGTGCGGAGCTCTGTCCGCGGTGCCGTCTGGGCCATGGTCCCTCTCCTGACCGAGCTTCTGTTGTGCCTGGCAGCGGCGGGTGTCTGACCTCGGGGGACGAGTGCTGCACCCGCCGCTTGACCTCAAATGTAGGCGCGTGGCGACGTCGGGTCGTCATGCCCTCGTACCGATTGCCGGGCCTCCCGGAGGATGAGCCATGACCTGCGGACTACTACCGTGGGTGGATACGTGGACCCAGGTCTCAGGGTCTTCCCGGAGGGGGTGTCCGATGTGCCCCTACTGTTCCGAGCTGTCCTCCCGGGGAACCGGCTGCTCGACGAGTGCCAGCACCCGAGTCGCCATGAAGCGGGCGGTCCGTACCACTGTTCCGTTTCGAGTGACTTCGCTCACTTCCACGACACCTCGGCGCACCGCCGTCTCCACCCGGCGGCCCGCCCTGCTCGCCACCACCTCGTACGTCCGCGTCGTGTCCCCTGCGTCCACGACTATCTCCACGCGGTCACCCTTCACGGGCTCAATCCCCCTTCTGCGATGGATGGTTGGGATCACAGGCAGCCCAAAGAGGCCCAGTTCCCACGCTCTCTGACCACCTCTCAAGTTTCCCACCCGGCACTGACAATCGATCGGGACGAGAGGGCGCGGCCTCTGCGCGCACCCGGCCGCGGAAACGTAAGCTGTGGCTCGTCAAACGGACCGGGCAGCGGGGATGGACATGGCGATGATGCGCCTGAGGCGCGAGGACCCGCGTGTCGTCGGCTCGTTCAGGCTTCACCGACGGCTCGGCGCGGGCGGTATGGGTGTTGTCTACCTGGGCTCCGACCGGCGTGGCCAGCGGGTCGCACTGAAGGTGATCCGGCCGGATCTGGCGGAGGATCAGGAGTTCCGCTCGCGGTTCGCACGCGAGGTCTCGGCGGCACGGCGGATCAGGGGCGGCTGCACGGCCCGGCTCGTCGCCGCCGACCTGGAGGCGGACCGGCCGTGGTTCGCCACGCAGTACGTGCCCGGCCCCTCCCTGCACGACAAGGTCGCCGAGGAGGGGCCGCTGTCGGCCGCCGACGTGGCCGCCGTGGGCGCCGCCCTCTCCGAGGGCCTGGTCGCGGTGCACGAGGCCGGGGTGGTCCACCGCGACCTCAAGCCGTCCAACATCCTGCTGTCCCCGAAGGGGCCGCGGATCATCGACTTCGGCATCGCGTGGGCGACCGGGGCGAGCACGCTCACGCACGTCGGCACGGCGGTCGGGTCCCCCGGCTTCCTGGCGCCGGAGCAGGTGCGCGGTGCCGCCGTCACCCCGGCCACGGACGTGTTCGCGCTCGGGGCCACGCTCGCGTACGCGGCGACCCAGGACTCGCCCTTCGGACAGGGCAGTTCCGAAGTGATGCTCTACCGGGTGGTGCACGAGGAGCCGCATCTGCACGGGGTCCCGGACGCGCTCGCACCGCTCGTCAGGGCCTGTCTGGCGAAGGACCCCGAGGAGCGGCCCAGCACCCTCCAACTGTCCTTGCGGCTCAAGGAGATCGCGGCCCGCGAGGCCCAGGGCATGCCGGACGCCCGGCCGCCCGCGCCGCGCACGGACCCGGACCGGCCGACGGGGCGCCTGGCCGAGCAGTACGCCGAGCAGCGCACCCAGCGGCGCCCGGGAACCACTCCCCCGCCGCGCGCCGGCGGGACGAACGGCGGATCGCGGTCGGGATCCCGGCCGGCGCCCGTCCGCAACACCGGCCGCACCGGGAACAGGCCCGCGCCCCGCAGCGGCACCGGACGGCCGGGTCCGCGCACCACCGGAACCGGCAGGCGGCCCGCCAATCCCAGGCTGCTGCGCCAGCGGCTCTTCGTGTTCGTGGTGGTGACGCTGCTGGTCGCGCTCGGAATCGCGGCGGCCCAGGGGTGCCAGGGGCCGTCCCGCGGGCTCGACGACGGCCCGCGCGGCGGCGTACACCAGGAACAGAGAGCTCAGGGGCGCCTGGGAACGTGACGGTCCATAGGGACACCGGAGAACCGGTGGCGGACCGGAGCCCGGGCGGTGCTGCGGGGGGTGGGTGACCCTCAGTTCTCGGGGCGGCCCGTCGCCACCGCGTAGAAGGCGACCGCGGCCGCCGCGCCGACGTTCAGGGAGTCGACTCCGTGGGCCATCGGGATGCGGACCCATTCGTCGGCCGCCATCAGGGCCCGGGTGGACAGACCGTCGCCCTCCGCGCCGAGCATCAGCGCGACCCGGTCCATCCGCTGCGGGGCGGCCTCGTCGAGGGAGCTGGCCTTCTCGTCCGGGGTGAGGGCGAGCAGCTTGAACCCGGCGTCGCGCACCGATTCCAGGCCCTTGGGCCAGGTGTCGAGACGGGCGTACGGGACCGAGAAGACCGCGCCCATCGACACCTTCACCGAGCGGCGGTACAGGGGGTCGGCACAGTCCGGGGACAGCAGCACCGCGTCCATGCCGAGAGCGGCGGCGGAGCGGAAGATGGCGCCGATGTTGGTGTGGTCGTTGACCGACTCCATGACGACGACCCGGCGGGTGGACCGCAGCAGTTCGTCCGCCGTCGGCAGCGGCTTGCGCTGCATCGAGGCGAGCGCTCCCCGGTGCACGTGATAGCCGGTGACCTGCTCGGCGAGCTCCGGGCTGACCGCGTAGACGGGTGCCGGGAGCTCGTCGATGACGTCGCGCATGACGTCGACCCACTTGGCGGACAGCAGCATCGAGCGCATCTCGTACCCGGCGTCCTTGGCCCGTCTGATGACTTTCTCGCCCTCGGCGATGAACAGGCCCTCGGCGGGTTCGCGCTTGCGGCGCAGTTCCACGTCGGTCAGGCCCGTGTAGTCGCGCAGACGCGGGTCGTCGGGATTCTCGACGGTGATGAGATCGGCCACAGGGTGATACTGCCTTGTCCTGGGTGTGGTGCCAACGGCTGGGAACGGGTTGGGTTACCCGTGGTTACTCGGGAAGTCCGGAGCCGACGTTCACGACCTCGCCGATGACGATGACCGCGGGCGGCCGTACGTCCTCGGCGCGAACGGTCTCGGCGACGGTGTCCAGGGTGGCGTCGACCCGGCGCTGTGCCGCGGTCGTGCCCTCCTGTACGAGGGCGACGGGGGTGTCGGCCGGCCTGCCGTGCGCCACGAGCGTGTCGGCGATCCTGCCGATCTTGTCGACGCCCATGAGGACGACGAGGGTGCCGCGCAGCTTGGCGAGGGCCGGCCAGTCGACGAGGGAGCGCTCGTCGTCGGGGGCGACATGACCGCTGACCACGGTGAACTCATGTGCGACACCCCGGTGGGTGACCGGGATGCCCGCCGCGCCCGGCACCGAGATCGAGCTGGAGATGCCGGGGACGATCGTGCAGGCGATGCCCGCCTCGGCGAGCGCCTGGGCCTCCTCCATGCCCCGGCCGAAGACGAACGGGTCGCCGCCCTTCAGCCGGACGACGGACTTGCCCTGCTTCGCGTGCTCGATGAGCGCGTTGTTGATGGCCTCCTGGGCCATGAACCGTCCGTACGGGATCTTCGCCGCGTCGATCACCTCGACGTGCGGCGGGAGTTCGGCGAGCAGGTCGCGGGGGCCGAGGCGGTCGGCGATGACCACGTCGGCCTCGGCGAGCAGCCGGCGGCCGCGGACCGTGATCAGGTCGGGGTCGCCGGGCCCGCCGCCGACCAGGGCGACGCCGGGGGTACGGGTGCGGTGGTGCGGCGCGACGAGCGTGCCGTCGCGCAGCCCCTCGACCACGGCGTCGCGGATGGCGGCCGTGTGGCGGGGGTCGCGGCCCTTGGCGTTCGTGGTGAGGACGGCGACGGTCACGCCCTCGCTGTGGCCGGTGGCCGGGGTCCACGCGGTCGCCGCGTCGGCGTCGTCCGAGCGGACGCACCAGACGCGGTTGCGCTCCGCCTCGGCCGAGGCGTCCGCACTGGCCTTCGGGTCGCTCGTGGCGATCAGCGCGTACCAGGCGTCGGCGAGGTCGCCCTCCTCGTACGGACGCCGGGTCCAGGAGATCTCGCCCCCGTCCGCCATCGCCTCGACGGACGGTGTCGCCTCGGGTGACACGAGGTGGATGTCCGCGCCCGCCGCGATGAGTGCGGGAAGCCGGCGCTGGGCCACCTGGCCACCGCCGAGGACGACGACACGACGGCCGGCGAGGCGGAGGCCTACGGGGTAGGCGGGGTGTTCGGCCATGGAGGTGCGGCTCCTCGTACGGGCAGGCGGTGCGGTGGGCGCGCTGCGGCTTTGGAACGGCCCTGACGTGGGGTTCTTCGGTACGGGTCCGGACAGGGGTCCAGACTACGGCGGGGCCGGGTGGGCAGCTCGGAACGCCTGCCCACCCCGCCGGTGCCGTCGGACTACTTCTCGGTCACCCCGGCCGAGTCGAACGTCGCGACCTCGTGCATCGCCCGCGCCGCGCTCTGGACGATGGGGAGGGCCAGGAGGGCGCCGGTGCCCTCGCCCAGACGCAGGTCGAGGTCGATCAGGGGGCGCAGGCCCAGCTTGTTCAGGGCGGCCACGTGACCGGGCTCCGCGCTGCGGTGACCCGCGATGCAGGCGGCCAGGACCTCGGGGGCGATGGCGCGGGCCACGAGTGCGGCGGCGCCGGCGCTGACGCCGTCCAGGATCACCGGCGTCCGCAGGGACGCGCCGCCGAGGAGGAGGCCGACCATGGCGGCGTGTTCGAGGCCGCCGATCGCCGCGAGGACGCCGATCGGGTCGGCCGGGTCCGGCTGGTGGAAGTCGATGGCACGGCGGACTACCTCGGTCTTGCGGGCCAGGGTCTCGTCGTTGATGCCGGTACCGCGGCCCGTCACCTCGGCGGGGTCGGCGCCGGTGAAGACCGAGATCAGGGCCGCCGACGCGGTCGTGTTGGCGATGCCCATCTCGCCGGTCAGCAGCGCCTTGTTGCCCGCGGCCACCAGGTCGCGGGCCGTCTCGATGCCCACCTCCAGCGCCGCGATCGCCTCTTCGCGGGTCATGGCGGGACCCGTGGTCATGTCGGCGGTGCCCGCGCGGACCTTGCGCGGCAGCAGGCCCGGTGTGGCCGGCAGGTCGGAGGCGACACCCACGTCGACGACACAGACCTCGGCGCCCACCTGGTTGGCGAACGCGTTGCAGACCGCGCCGCCGCCCAGGAAGTTGGCGACCATCTGCCCGGTGACCTCCTGCGGCCAGGGCGTGACGCCCTGCGCGTGGACGCCGTGGTCGCCCGCGAAGATCGCGACGGCGGCGGGCTCCGGGATCGGCGGCGGGCACATCCGGGACAGGCCCGACAGCTGCGCGGAGATGATCTCCAGCATGCCGAGGGCGCCCGCGGGCTTGGTCATCCGCTTCTGGCGCTCCCACGCCTCGCCCAGCGCCTTGGCGTCCAGCGGGCGGATGTTGGAGACCGTCTCGGCGAGCAGGTCGTGCGGCTCCTCGCCGGGCAGCGCGCGGCGGCCGTACGTCTCCTCGTGCACGACCCACGACAGGGGGCGGCGCTTGGACCAGCCGGCCTGCATCAGCTCGGGCTCGTCGGGGAACTCGTCGACGTATCCGACGCAGAGGTAGGCGACCACGTCGAGGTGCTCGGGCAGGCCCAGCGCGCGGACCATCTCCCGCTCGTCGAAGAAACTGACCCAGCCGACGCCGAGGCCCTCGGCGCGGGCCGCGAGCCACAGGTTCTCGACCGCGAGGGCGGAGGAGTACGGAGCCATCTGCGGCTGGGTGTGCCGGCCCAGGGTGTGCCGGCCGCCCCGGGTCGGGTCGGCGGTGACGACGATGTTGACCGGGGTGTCGAGGATGGCCTCGATCTTCAGTTCCTTGAACTGCTTGGCGCGACCCTTGGGAAGCGACTTGGCGTAGGCCTCGCGCTGGCGCTGGGCGAGTTCGTGCATGCTGCGCCGGGTGTCGGCGGAGCGGATGACGACGAAGTCCCAGGGCTGCGAATGACCGACGGACGGCGCGGTGTGCGCGGCCTCAAGGACGCGCAGCAGCACGTCGTGCGGGATCGGGTCGCTGCGGAAGCCGTTGCGGATGTCACGGCGCTCGCGGATCACGCGCAGGACGGCCTCGCGCTCGGCGTCGCTGTAGCCGGGTGCCGCCGGACCGGTGGACTCTCGTACGTCTTCCACCACGGCCGTGCTCTCTTCCTGGTCGGCGACCTGGGTGCGCAGGTCCTCCGCTTGCTGTGCGACTACGGGTTCCGGCTCCGCGGCGAGCGGGTCCGGTACGGGGGCGGGCTCGGGCATGACCTCGGGCGCGGCCTCCGCTTCCCGGGGGGCGGGCACGGGCGCCTGCGCGACGGGCTCCGCCGGCGCCCCGGCGATCTCCTCGATCGGGGCCGGTGCCATGACGACCGCGGCCTCCGCGGACTCCTGGGCCGGCCGCTCCTCGACGGGCAGCGGCGGCACGGTCATGGCGTGCGGCGGGGTCGGCGCCAGGTGCGGGGTCGTCGGCACCGTGCCGTCGACCGGCACGAACTGGCCGAGGCTCCGGTCGACCTGGGGCACCAGGGGCGCGCCGGGGAATCCGGGGGCGCCCGCCGTGTCCAGGGCACTCGCGTAGTGCTGGTCGCCGTGGGAGTGTCCCGCGGCGGAGTGGGAGGCGTCCGAGTGCGCGGCCACGCCCACCGGCACGCCGTGCTGGGCCTCGGTGGTGCCGGGCCCGGCGAAGGCGGCGCCGTTGTGGGAGAAGGCGGCGTCCTCGGAGCGGGCGGCGCCGTTCTCGGCGAACGCGGGCCGGTCGTCGAACTGCTGTGCCTGGAACTCTTCGACGCCGACGTCCTGCCCGCCCTGCCAGGCTTCCGCCGAGCGCGCGGAGAGCGCCGACAGCGCGGACTCCGGCGCGTCGAAAGCGATCGGGGACGCGGCACCGACGGACTGCTCGGTTCCCGGCAAGGAGTCCTCGTCCGCGAATCGGACAGCCGGTTCCGGCATGTGGACGGGGTCGGCGAACCCGGCCTCCTGGGCTCCGGGCTCGGCCGGGTCGGCTCCGTACAGGTCCTGGCCGACGGGCTGCGGCGGGACCTGTGCGGCGGCGGGGTCCTCGGCGGGAGCGGGGTGCTGCGGGGGCACGACGTGCCCGGCGTCCTCGGGGGTCCGCACCGGTGCGGCCTCCTGCACGGACGTCTCCGCCGCGCCGACGGCCTGTCCGGCGGCGTCGGTGCCGTCCGGCGTACCGAGGGTGTGCGGGGCGTCCGGGAACTGCGGAGCGTCGGGGAACTGTGGGGCGTCGGGAGCCTGCGGGGCGGGCGAGCCGTCCGTCGCGGGCGCGGCCTCGGGCGCCTGCCCGTCCGCCCGGTCCTGGAGGTCGAGCGACATCTCGTCGGCCTGCGGCAGCGGCGCCTGCGCGGCGTCGGGCTCCGGGGCCGGGTCGGGCACGAAGGGCGTCGCCACGAACCCGGGCGCCTGCTCGGCCTCCGCGGCCTGCGGCACCTCGCCAAGCGGTCCGGCCTCCACGCTCACCGCGGATCCGGACATCTGTCCCGCCTCCGGGACGACCGTTTCTGCAGCCAGGGCCTCGCCTTCCACCGGCGGAGTCCCCCACGCCGCCGCACCCTGCGGGAGCGCCTCGCCCAGCTGGGGCACGTCCAAGTACTCGGGACCGACGGTCGGCGGGCCGGCGTGACGCGGAGGAGCGACGGGGCTGGCCATGGAGCCAGTGCGGGAGCCCGCGGGTCCGCGGTCGGCGAGAGAGCGCACCGGGCTGGCGGACCCGTCCGGCGTGGGCGGGCCGAGGTGCAGCGGACGGCGCGGCGACACGGGCTGCGGGGCGGGCGCCGGGCTCGGCGCGCGGACCGCGGCGAGGTCGATCGCGCCGGTGTCCCGCCCGGCCGTCTCGTGCGGGCCGGGCTCGTCGGTGAAGGGCATCGGGGCCGGCGGCGGCACCTCGTTGCCCCAGGCGCCCTGGGCACCGGGCGCGCCCGGCATCAGGAGGAGGTCGTCGTCCTCGACGGAGCTCTCGGAGGGGTCGAGGAAGGTGTACCCGCCCGGCGTGGTGACGCCCGGCTGCTCCACCATGCCTGCGTTCTCCGGCAATCCCTCGCCCGGGACCTGGCCGGTGTCGGTCATGCGTACCCCTCGCCCATCGGTTAGTGCTTCCAAGTCCAGCTCGCCCGGAACGGCGCACCGACCGCCCCACAGTGAAGAACGAGCGTGCGTGCCCAGCGGCACGAACGACCGGCCAACAAAGACGACAAAGCCATTAACTGGCATTGTCCCGGTCATCCCGCCCTCGCGACAGCGTGATCCGCGAGCGCCCGCTGTGGACTGCGCCACGTTGCGCGTCCTCCGGTTCTGCCGTACCACACACGCCTCAAAACGGGCGGGTTTTCCGGACATTGACCTACGAAAGGCCGACCCCCCGGGAGCGGTACAACGATCGGCCAGCCTACCGCGCGCAGTAGGACAACAGGATCACGGGGCGCGATCCGGCAGACGGCCGCTGAGCAGGAACGCGACGCTCCGTTCCTTCTCCGTCCAGGCCCTTGTATCGAGTTCGACGGACTGAATGAGGGCGCACTCGACGTCGTAGCCGTGCTCGGTCAGATCGCGGCCGATGAGTTCGGCGGCGTCCCGGGTCGCGGCGTGCGCGACGATGCGCTGGGGCCGGCGATCGGCGACGGCGGAGACGACCGCCGCTCCCCCGCCGCCGACGCGGACGACGTCCGGTTCGGGCAGGTCCTCCAGGATGTGCGGGGCGCTGCCGTGCACGATCTGCATCTGGACTCCGTAGCGGCGGGCCGAGTGCTCGGTGCGGGCGCAGGAGCCCGGACTGCGGTCGACCGCGATGACGGCGGCACCGGTGCGGGCGGCCTCGATGGCGAAGGCGCCGCTGCCGGAGCCGATGTCCCAGACGAGGTCGCCGACGCGCGGTCCCAGCCGGGCAAGTTGGGCGGCGCGCAGCAGATCCGTCTCGCCTTCGCCGAGTGCGCCGCCGTAGGCCCCGGCGGGCAGCGCCCAGCCGCGCGGCTCGCCGCCGGGCTCCCGGCCGGCGATCCAGCCGCCCCCTTCGGCAGCGGCCACGAAGCCACCGATGACGATCACGACGTTCGGGTCGCGCCAGGTGTGGTCGGCCGCCTTGTCGGAGGTCAGGATCGTGACCTGTTCACGGGTGGTGCCGAGCTCTTCGCAGATGACGAAGGTGCGGTGCACTCCTTCGAGGAGCAGCCCGAGTTCGGCGGGTCCGGCGCCAGGTGAGGTGAGGACAGCGACTTTGGTGTGGGCTCGGCATACATTCACCGCGCGTCGCAGGGTGCGGCTGTGTGCGACGACCACTTGCGCGTCATCCCAGGGCATTCCGGCACGGGCAAAGGCCGCGGCCACCGAGGAGACGCCGGGCACGACTTCGACCTCCAGGCCGAACTCGGGTGCGCGCAGGGTGCGTACGACGCCGAAGAATCCGGGGTCCCCGTCGGCGAGGACGACGGCGGTGCCCCGGTGGCTCGCGATCCGGCGGGCGGCGAGGCCCACGCTGCCGAGTCGGATGCGTTCGGCGCCCGCGGGCACCTCGGGGAGTGCGAGATGGTGGGCCGCGCCGGCCACCAGCGTGGCGGCACCGAGAGCGGAGCGCGCGGCGGCGGTCAGCGGCGAGCCGTCCCAGCCGATCACCGTGACCCGGTCGGCCATCGTCCTCAGTCTCCAGAAGGTCTTCGCAGGTCGTCAGGTGCAGCCCGGGCGGGCTCCGTGAGGGTACCTGGTGCGACCCGGAGGCGCCGGGCCGGTCGGCGCGGCGCGGGAGCGGTCCCGTCGTACCCGGGATCACGCGTCGGGTCCATGACACCGGAGTCCGGTGAGGTGACTCCCGTACACCCATATGACTCGACGCGACCGTATATGACTCACCGCGAGCGTTCCCGCACGTCGGTGAGGGTACGGCGCGCGGAATGCCGTACGTCTGCCCGGCCCGCTCAGTTCCAGTCGTTGAACGACGTGAAACCGCCGGTGTCGGCGAGGCGTCCGCCCATGCCGTCGAGGTCCTCCGGCACCAGACTCCACACGATGAAGTCGGTGCGCAGGTCGACCCAGGCGCCGGCCTCGGTCCGAGTGCGCGCTATGCAGGCGTTGCGCAGCACTCCCTCGCTGATGCAGCCGATCTTCTGGGCGACCTGCTGCGAGGCGGTGTTGCCGGCAGCCGTACGCAGTTCGATGCGCTCGAACTTCTGGTCGCGGAAGAGCCATCGGGCGGTGGCGAGCGCGGCTTCGGACGCGTAGCCCTCGCCGCGCGCCCAGGGGGCGATGATGTAGGAGAGCTCGGTGGAGCGAACGCGCCAGTTCGTCTTGCCGAGTTGGATGATGCCGACCAGGCGCTGGGTGAGGAACTCGGTGACGGCGAGGTCGAGTCCACGCCCCTCCGTGCGCTCCGTGGGCGCGTAGTCGGTGATCCAGTCGCGGGCACCGTCCTCCGAGAACGGCTGCGGGATCGACGTCCAGGCCGCCACCATCTCGTCGTTCATCATCTCGGCCAGCGGTGAAACGTCGTCCTCGTCGAGCGCACGCAGGACCAACCGCTCCGTGCTGATGGAGATGTCGGGGAAGGTGCTCGTCATGCGACGCTCCGTAACCGTCGGGGACTCCGGACCTGATATACCGTCGGGTCCGCTGAACTGCCCAGCATGCAGCATGAAACCACTGAACGGCACAACGGGGTCCACTCCGGGTAATGGAGTGGACCCCGTGCGGTGACGAGGGAGGCCGCCGGTCGTAAGTGGCCCGGTCCCCGGCCTACTTGAAGGACGGAATGACGGAGCCGGCGTACTTGTCCTCGATGAACTTCTTGACCTCGGGCGAGGTGAGGAGCTTCGCGAGCTTCTTCACGCGCGGGTCGTCCTCGTTGCCCTTCTTGACGGCGAGGAAGTTGCCGTACGGGTTGTTCGTCGCCGACTCCAGGACGAGGGCGTCCTTCGCGGGCTTGAGGTCGGCGGCTATGGCGTAGTTGCCGTTGATGACCGCCGCGTCCACGTCGTCCAGGGAGCGCGGGGTCTGCGCCGCCTCGACCTCCTTGAACTTGAGGTTCTTCGGGTTCTTCGAGATGTCCTGCGGGGTCGCCGTGTTGCCGGCGTCGTCCTTGAGGGTGATGAGCCCCTTGGACGCGAGCAGCTTCAGGGCACGTGCCTCGTTGACCGCGTCGTTCGGGACCGCGACGGTCGCTCCGCTCTTCAGGGCGTCGGCGCTCTTCACCTTGTGGGAGTAGAGGCCGAGCGGCTCCAGGTGCACCGTGACGACGGGCACTATGTGCGTGCCGCGCTTCTGGTTGAAGTCGTCGAGGTACGGCTGGTTCTGGAAGTAGTTGGCGTCCACCGAGCCGTCCTCGGTCGCCGTGTTCGGCACGATGTAGTCCTGGAACTCCTTGACCTCCAGGTCGAGGCCCGCCTTCTTCGCCAGGTGGTCCTTGATGAAGTTGAGGATCTCGGCGTGCGGGACCGGGCTGGCGGCGACGACGAGCGGCCCGCTCCTGTCGGCCGAGGACGAGGACGAGTCCTTGTCCGAGCCGCAGGCGGAGAGCCCCAGGGTGAGGGCTCCGGCGGCGAGGACGGCAGTGGTGATCTTGGCGGTGTTACGCACGAAAAGTGCCTTTCCTTATGGGCGGAGCTGCCCCGTCGTGGGTGAACGGGGAAATCTGCGGGAGGGAGGGCCGGGGACCTGGGGCGGGCCGCCGGAGGTCTTCAGGCGGCCTTGCCGACGTCCGCGGCGGCGGGCTCCCTGGACTTCAGGAACCGCAGCTTCGGGGCGGCACCGGAGTGCCCGCCGCGGCGGTGCAGGGTGCGGGCCGCGTAGTCGCCGGCGAACTGGATGAGCGAGATGGCGACGGCCAGGATGGCGACCGTGATCCACATCATTCCGGTCTCGAAACGCTGGTAGCCGTAGCGGATCGCGATGTCGCCGAGGCCGCCCGCGCCGACGGTGCCGGCCATCGCCGAGTAGCCGATGAGGGCGACGACCGTGGTGGTCGCCGACGAGATCAGCGAGGGCAGCGACTCCGGTACGAGGACCCTGCGGACGACGGTCCAGGTGTTGCCGCCCATCGCCTGCACGGCCTCGACGAGCCCGCCGTCCACCTCGCGGACAGCCGTCTCGACCAGCCGAGCGAAGAACGGGATCGCGCCGACGGCGAGCGGCACGATCGCCGCGTCGCGCCCGATGGTCGTTCCCGTGATCGTGCGCGTGAAGCTCATCAGCGCGACCATCAGGATGATGAAGGGCAGCGAGCGGGCGACGTTCACGACCTGCCCGACGACCTTGTTCACGACCACGTTCTGCAGGAGTCCGCCGCGGTCGGTGAGGACGAGCAGGATGCCGAGCGGCAGACCACCGACGATCGCTATCAGCGTGGACCAGCCGACCATGTAGAGCGTGTCCCAACACGCCTGGGACAGCAGCGGCTGCATCTCCGACCAGGTCACAGGGCACCTTCCTTCACCAGAACGGGCTCCTGGCCCTGGATGTCGATCTGCAGGCCCTGCTCGCGCAGGAAGCCGATCGGCACGACGTTCTCCTCGTAGCGGCCGGGCAGTTCGATGCGCATCCGGCCGACCTGCTTGCCCGCGACGGTGTCCATCGCGGCGCCGAGGATGGAGATGTCGATGTTGTAGGTGCGCGAGAGCTGCGAGATGACGGGCTGGGTGGCCGACTCCCCGTGGAAGGTGACGTCGATGACGGTGCGGTCGTCGCCGGAGGCCTCGCCGCTGACCGGGAAGAGCGCGGAGGCCAGCTCGGAGCCGGGCGTCGCGAGGAGTTCGCTGACGGTGCCTGACTCGACGATGCGGCCGTTCTCCATCAGCGCGGCCGAGTCGCAGACCGTCTTGACGACGTCCATCTCGTGGGTGATGAGCAGGACGGTCAGGCCCAGCCGGCGGTTCAGGTCGCGCAGCAGCTGGAGGATGGAACGGGTGGTCTCCGGGTCGAGGGCGCTGGTCGCCTCGTCGGAGAGCAGCACCTTCGGGTCGCCGGCCAGCGCACGGGCGATGCCGACGCGCTGCTTCTGACCGCCGGAGAGCTGCGCGGGGTACGCCCTGGCCTTGTCGGAGAGACCGACCAGGTCGAGGAGTTCGAGGGCCTTGGAGGACCGCTGCTTCCCCGAGAGGCCGAGGATCTCGAGCGGCAGCTCGACGTTGTCCTGGACGGTCCGGGAGGACAGCAGGTTGAAGTGCTGGAAGACCATGCCGATCCGGCTGCGCGCCCGGCGGAGCTCCCGGCCGGCGCGCGGGCCGCGCCCGGCGAGGGCGGTGAGGTCCTGGCCGGCGACGGTGACCGTGCCGGAGGTGGGACGCTCCAGGAGGTTGACGCAGCGGATGAGCGAGGACTTGCCGGCGCCGGACTGGCCGATGACGCCGTACACCTCGCCTTCGCGGACATGCAGATCGACGCCGTCGAGGGCGGTCACTTCACGGCCGCGCGAGCGGTAGACCTTGGTGAGGCCCGTTGTCGTGATCACTGGGAATTCCGTCACTGTCGAGTGCGGGGCGTGGGTGTGCGCCGGGCACGGGTGCATTCGGTCGGAACGCGGCACGGTTCTCGCGATGGCGATGGAACCGGGAGGAGAACGTGTGCGCGGGGCAGCCCGGTCACGTACGTGGTACGGACACAGGGCGCGGCGGTCCCGCTTCGGGGCGCGGGATCAGGCGGTGGTGCGGGGGCCCTCTAGCAGGCGCACATTCGACACATACAACGAGCACCGGGCGTCGTGGTCGCCTCGGTCGCAAGGATGCGGCAGCTCGTCGTGGTCATGGAATGAAGTAAAGCAGACCGGGGGCCGGGGGCTACCACCGCTGTCCGAATAGCGGACAGCGGTGGACGTCGCTCAGCCCGGACGGAGATCCCCGCTCCGGCGTCCGTTACCGGTACGGACAGGGCGGAGAGGTCCCCGACGACGAGGTCGGCGTCGACTTCGTGGGCCTGGTGCGTTGTGGCCAACGCCACGGTGGCCGTCCCGGCGGCGCGGCCGGCCCGGAGCCCGGCGGGGCGTCCTCGAAGACGACGCAGCGGGCGGGGCGACGCCCGGTTCGCGGGCGGCGAGCGGGCAGGGCCCGGGGGCGAGCGCATCAGGTCTTTTGGCCCGTAATAGGGTCACGGCATGTTTGATGCCCTGACGGTCGCGACGGCCGTCGCCGCGCTCGCGCTCGCCGCCTGGTGCGGCTGGGCCGGCCACCGTGACCAGCCCACCAAGGACTGGCACTTCATCGGCATGGCCGTGGTGTCGCTGCTCGCCCTGGTCCAGCTGGTGATCGGCGTCGTCCAGCTGGCGCGCGGCGAGAAGCCGGAGCAGGGCACGACGATCTTCGTGGCGTATCTGATCGGCGCCTTCGCGTGCATTCCCGCCGCGGGGTTCATGTCGCTGGCGGAGCGCACCCGCTGGGGTTCGGTCACGGTGGCGGCCGGCGGCGTCGTCCTCGCCCTGCTCGAAGTGCGGCTCTACGACATCTGGGGAGGCTGAGATGACGGCCACGGAGGAGAACACGACCGTGCCTCGGGACAAGCAGGACGAGCGGGACGAGCGGGACGGCCAGGGCGGGAAGCCGCTGGAGGAGCCCGCGGACAAGAAGCGCACGCGGCTCATCAGCGGCCCCGGCATCCTGCTGCTGTGGCTGTACGGAGTGATGGTGGTCGGCGCCGTCTCGCGGTCGGCCGTGCAGATCTCCACACAGTTCGACAAGGCGCCGCTGGCCTACTCGTTGTCCGCGGTCGCCGGTCTCGTCTACGGATTCATCACGTACTCGCTCGTGCGCGGCGGTGAGACGGCGCGCAGGGCGGCGCTGGTCTGCTGCGCCGCCGAACTCGCGGGTGTACTGATCGTCGGGACCTGGACGCTGGTCGAGCCGTCCGCCTTCCCCGACGCCACGGTGTGGTCGGACTACGGCATGGGCTATCTCTTCATCCCGGTGCTGCTGCCGCTGTCGGCGATGTACTGGCTGCGCAAGGCGCGTACGACCGCCGACTCACGACCGACGACTGACTGACGACTGGCGACTGCTGCCGAAGTCGGCCGCGCTCAGGCGCTGGTGGCGTACGCACCGGCGTCGGCGCCCTTGGCCAGGGTCACCCGCGTCATGCGCTCGCCGACCTGCTCCTGCGAGACGGGCGCGTAGCCGTGCTTGCGGTACAGGCGCAGGTTGCGCTCGCTGCGGTGGCCGGTGAACAGCTCGAAGGACTTGGCCGCTCCCTCGGCGCCGAGGCGGATCTCGATCGCGTCGAGCAGGCGTCCGCCGAGGCCGTGCCGCTGCATGCGCGGATGAACGATGAGTTTGTTGATGCGGGCCGTGCCGTCCGCGTCGACGGCGCCGCGTACGGAGGCCACCACCTCGTCGCCGAGCCGGGCCACCAGCACCGTGCCGCCCGCCAGTTCCGCCCTGAGCGAGTCGAGCGGCTGCGTGAGCGGCTCGATGCCGTAGTCGCCGTAGAGCTCGGCCTCGCTCTGATAGCAGAGGTACTGCAGCTTCAGGATCTGTTCCGCATCCTGCTCGGTCGCCGCCGAGATGGTCACGCTCATGCCCATGTGTGCATGCCTCCCGCTCACCTGTTCCGGTCGTCCCCCACTCCTATCCCCGTCGTCAGCGGGCCGCAACCTCCGTCACCAGCAATCGACGCAGACATCCAAGACATCTGGAGCGTTCCGGACCAAGGCTGCCCTGTGAGATACCCAACTCACCTGCGATCTCCCGGTAGGTGAGGTCCTCCGGGGAGAGCAGGGCGGCCATCAGGCCCGGACAGCGGCCGGGCAGCCGGCGCACGGCGTCGTGCAGTTCGCGACGGCGGGCGGCGGTCATCGCCTGCTGCTCGGGGCCGGGGCCGCTGTCGTCCGCGGGCTCGGCGGCGTACGGCCGCTCGACGCGTGCCCTGCGACGGCTCCGGCGCGCCTCGGTGCGCACGGCCCGGCGCACCCAGCTCTGCGGGTCGACGGGAGGTCCTGTCGCGTCCAGGAGCTCCAGCAGGCGCAGCCAGACGGCCTGTTCCAGGTCGTTCGGCTCGGCGCCGGAGGCGTGGGCCTCCGCCGATGCCTCGGCGGCGAGCAGCGGCCGGAGCGTGGAAACCAGCTCGTGGGTCATGTCCGGCACGACGCGGCCGCCCCGGCGAGAGGTTGCCGGGGCGGCCGGTTGTCATCCCATCCGGGGTGACCGGGTCACGCGTTGACGGATGCGGACACCCGTCTCGTTCCCCGGACGCGTCCGTCGAGGCCCTGGGAGCCGGTCCCGGGACGCGAGGTCATCCCTTGAGGAAGTCCGCGCGGGCCAGCACCGCGGTGTCCGCGTTGTCGGAGAAGACACCGTCGATGCCCGTCCCGAAGTAGACCTTGAAGGCGCCGAAGGGGTCCCCGTAGGCGTCCGCGGCGGTGCCCTTGCGGAAGCTCGTGGGCAGGAAGGGGTTCTCGTTGCGCATGGTGTACGGGTGCAGGATCAGGCCCGCGCGGTGCGCGTCGGCGACGAGCGTGGTCGCACTGGTGAGGTTGCCGTCCGCGTCCTTCGGGATGACCAGGTCGAGCGTGGGGCCGATGCCCTGCGCGTACGAGGCGATCCACTTCAGGCCCTCGGGTGTGACGAGGTCGGCGACCGTGCGGGGGTCGCCCGCCGCGACGAAGTCCCAGGGACGGGTGTTCGCGGCCGACAGCAGAACGACGAGCGGGTTGCCGACGAGCTTGTCCAGCCGCTGGATGCTGCTCGGCTCGAAGGACTGGAGGATGACCGGCGAGTCCTTCCTGTCCTTGCCGTACTTGCGCAGCAGTTTCACGACCCGCTCCTCCAGGCCGAGGCCGAGCGCCCGGAAGTAGGTGGGGTGCTTGGTCTCGGGGTAGATCCAGACCTGCTTGCCGCGCTTGCGGGTCTGCTCGTCCTGCCAGCGGAGCACCTCTTCGAAGGTGGGGATCTCCCAGCGGCCGTCGTAGAGGGTGTTGTGCGGCCGGTTGGCGGGGATGCGCTCGACGGCGCGCAGGGTCTTCAGCTCGGCGAGTGTGAAGTCCTCGGTGAACCAGCCGGTCGTGGGGACCCCGTCGAGCGTCTTGGTGGTCCTGCGGCCGGCGAACTCGGGGTGCGCCGAGACATCCGTGGTCCCGCCGATTTCCGGTTCGTGACGGCATACGAGGTGGCCGTCCCTCGTGGGCACCAGGTCGCCGGCCTCGACGACGTCGGCGCCCAGGTCGAGGGCCAGCTGGTACGAGCCGAAGGTGTGCTCCGGCCGGTAGCCGCTGGCTCCGCGGTGGCCGATGACGGTCGGTCTGGGCAGGCTCCGGTAGCCGCCGCCCCCGTGGCGCTCGTCCGCGCTCGCGGCGCCGGGCAGGCCGAGGACCGCCCCGCCCGCTCCGAGCACGGCCGCCCCGAGCAGCGTCCGCCGCGCCGTGCCCCGCTCCTGACCGTTCGACTCCTGCGCTCCCATGAGCGCTCCTCCCGCCGTAGGTGCCCTGCCTGTCGAAGCGGGACGATCGTAGGTGCCGCCGTGTGACGGGAGGGAGGCCCGCGGCGGAACAGTGGGTGACCCCGGATGTCGTACGGGATGCGGAACATGACGGTCCGTCGGCATCGGCCGGGCGGTCGGGGGTAGGCGTGAGACTGCGGCGAACGGGCGTCGATCCATGACGGGATCACCCGTTCGCCGGTACGGCGCGCGATGTCCGTCACATCGCGTCGCCCCCGCGCCCGCCGCTCACAGGCACGCAACCGCAGGTAAACGTAGGTCAACAGTGCGTATCCAGTCGATGAACCGGATGTGCAATCATCCGGGAACCGCGAGTATCGTCCTCACCTGCACATACTCCATACCGATCCCTTGACACCGGAGGGCCTGTTGTCCCGCTTCGCGCTCATCAAGGCAGTGCTCGGACCGATCATGCGCCTGATGTTCCGCCCACAGGTGGAAGGCGTGGAGCACATCCCGGGCGAGGGCCCGGTGATCCTGGCCGGCAACCACCTCACGTTCATCGACTCGATGATCCTTCCGCTGGTCTGCGACCGGCAGGTGCTCTTCATCGGCAAGGACGATTACGTCACGGGCAAGGGCCTCAAGGGCCGCCTGATGGCGTGGTTCTTCACCGGTGTCGGCATGATCCCGGTGGACCGGGACGGTGCCAACGGCGGCGTGGCCGCGCTGATGACCGGCCGCCGCATCCTGGAGGAGGGCAAGGTCTTCGGGATCTACCCCGAGGGCACCCGCTCCCCCGACGGCCGCCTGTACCGTGGCCGCACCGGCATCGCCCGGCTCACCATGATGACCGGCTCGCCGGTGGTCCCGTTCGCGATGATCGGCACGGACAAGCTCCAGCCGGGCGGCGCGGGCATCCCGCGGCCGGGCAAGGTCACCGTCCGCTTCGGTCCCGCCATGGAGTTCTCGCGCTACGAGGGCATGGACCGCGACCGGTACGTGCTGCGCGCCGTGACCGACTCCGTGATGACCGAGGTCATGCGGCTCTCCGGCCAGGAGTACGTCGACATGTACGCCACCAAGGCGAAGGCCGCCTAGCACTTCGGCCGCGTACGAAGGGTGCCCGGCTCTTGGCCCGGCCGCTCCCTGAGCTCGCACACGGGTGGCCCCGGCCGGCAGTTGCCGGCCGGGGCCACCCGTTTTGCGCGGTTCCGGCGGCTTCATTCAAAATCACCCCGAATCAGGCCACACCGCGCCACACCGGACGCCCCACCCCGGCGACCCACACTTCGGCGACCCGACCCCGACAGGCCGACCCCGGGCACTCCGACCCTGGCTGACTGACCCCCAGCACTCCGACCCTGGCCGTCCGCCTCCGGGCGTCCGACCGCGGGCGGTCCCGCCTGGGCGATCCGACCGCGGCGGTCCGACGCAGGGCAGTCCGAACCTGGCCCTCCGACCCCGACAGGTCGACGCAGGGCGGGTCCGACCCTAGACAGTCCGACCCGGGCAGTCCGACCCTGGGCGGTCCGACCCCAGGCGGTCCGACCCCAGGCGGTCCGACCCCAGGCGGTCCGACTCCGGCCAGCGGACCCCGACAGGTCGACGCAGGGCGAGTCCGACTCCGGGCGGTCCGACCCCGGCCGGCGGACCCCGGCGGTTCGACGCAGGGCGCCCGACCCCGGCGATCCGACCCCGACAGGTCGACGCAGGCCGAGTCCGACCCTGGGCGGTCCGACCCCAGGCGGTCCGACCCCGGCAGGCGGACCCCGGCCGGTCCAGGTGGCGCGAACGGTGTTCCTACGTCTCCAGTTTCTGGCCTCGCAGTAGGAACCACGCCGCCACGGCGGTGGCGAGCAGGACCGCCGCGCCCGCGCCGGAGGCGAGCGCCAGGCCGTCCACGAAGGACTCCCTCGCCGCGGTGAGCAGCGTCTCGGCGGTGTGCTCGGGCAGACTCCCGGCGGCCTCCACCGCTCCGCCCAGCGAGTCGTGCGCCTCGGCCGGGGTGCCCGCGGGGCCGGCGAAGCCCGCGTAGACGCCGGTCACGACGGAGCCGAGCAGGGCGATGCCGAGGGCCGCGCCGAGTTCGTAGGCCGTCTCGGAGACCGCGGACGCGGCGCCCGCCTGGTCCTTGGGCACGGCGGAGAGGATGACGTCGGCGGTGACCGTGAACGAGAAGCCCGCACCGATACCGACGACCAGCAGGGCGGCGCCGAGCAAGGGATACCCGGTGGACCGGTCGAGCACGGTGAGCGTGCCGAGCGCGAGGCCCACCGCGGCGAGTCCGGCGGAGACGACGGTCCGCACGGAGAACCGCCGCGCGAACCGTCCCGCGACCAGACCCGCCGCCACCGCGCCCACCGCGGCGGGGACTTCGGCGAGCCCCGCCTCGAACGGCCCCCGACCCTGCACGAGTTGCAGGTACTGGGAGAGGAAGAACACGAGTCCGGACATGCCGAGGACGGTGAACAGGTCGGCGAGCACGGCTCCGGAGAATCCCCGGTTGCGGAACAGCCGGACATCCAACAGCGGCTTGGGAAGCGTCAGTTGGCGGCGCACGAACCACAGGAGCGCGCCGACGCCCAGCAGCCCCGCGGCAAATGCCTCGCCGCTCGGGCCGTGCGCGGCGAGCTCCTTCACCGCGTACACCAAGCCGATCACGCCGACGAGCGAGAGCGTGACGCTGACCAGGTCCCAGGGTCCGGGGTTCGGGCTCTTCGACTCGGGGAGCAGTCTGCGGCCGACGAGGACGAGGACCACCATCACCGGAAGGTTGATGAGGAAGACCGAACCCCACCAGAAGTGTTCGAGCAGGAAGCCGCCGACGACGGGACCCACCGCCGTGCCCGCGGAGGCCGTCGCGCCCCAGATGCCGATGGCCAGGCTGCGCTCGCGCGGGTCGTGGAAGATGTTTCGGATCAGGGCGAGGGTGGCGGGCATCAGGGTCGCGCCCGCGACACCGAGCAGCGCCCGCGCCAGGATCATCAACTCGGGTGTGTTGGCATAGGCGTTGAACACGGATATCAGGCCGAACGCCGTCGCGCCGACGAGCAGCAGCTTCTTGCGGCCGATGCGGTCGCCGAGGCTGCCCATGGAGACGAGCAGACCGGCGATGACGAACGAGTAGACGTCACCGATCCACAGGAGCTGGGTGCCGGAGGGCTTCAGGTCCTCACTGATGTACGGGGTCGCGAGGCCGAGGACGGTCGCGTCCACGGCCACCAGCAGCACGGCGAGGACGAGGACGCAGAGCGCGAGCCAACGGCCCGGGCGCTTGTGCACCTCCGTCACGAGTGCCGGCCGCAGGGTGCTGGTCATGGTTCCTCTCTCCTGAGCGCGCCGCCGAGCAGCAGCTCGACGATCATGTGGTGGAAGTCCTTGGCGGCGACCCGGCCCTCGGTCACGGCCCAGGCCGCCGAGGCCATCAGCCCGTACAGCGCCTCGGTGAGCCAGGCCGGGCTGAGGTCGATGCGGAACTCGCCGCTCTGCTGGCCGCGCCGGAACAGCGCCGCCATCCGGGCGTCGAGCCGGGCCCAGCCCTCGTGCTGCCCGTCGCCCTCGAACAACTGGTTCTCCGTGTAGAGGAAGGCGAGCAGTCCTGCCACCTTCTCCAGCTCCCGCACCAGGCGGCGCACGGCTTCCTGGGCGGTGCCGTCGTCGAGGCGGGCCGCGTCGAGCGCGGCCTCGCACTCCTCGATTCCGAGTGCCTCCAGCGCGCGTACGAGCGCGTCGCGGCCGGCGAACTGGCGGTGCAGCGTGGCCCGGCTGATCCCGGCGGCCTTGGCGACCTCGTCCATGGTCGCGGTGGATTTCCGGGTGAGCAGGGCGGCTGCGCTGCGCAGCACGTGGTCACGGTCGACAGCCATGAGACAACTGTACTGCAGATGAGACATCAATGTCTCATCAGGAGCGCACGCGTCTCACGCCTTCCCTGTTCGGGAGGTGCTCGAAGCCCTTCTCACCTACCTCCTGGCGCTCAGTGCCAGGGCAACTGCCCGCGTCGCTCCCAGTACGCCCGCGGTTCCTCCACCAGGGCGGCGAGCCGGGACAGCTGGTCGTCGTCGAGGTCGACGACCGCGGCGTGCAGGTTCGAGGCGAGCTGGGTGGCGGTGGCCGCACCCGAGAGCACGACACCCGCCCAGGGCTGCCGCAGGATCAGCGCGAGGGCGACCGCGTCGCAGCCGAGCGAGGTCTCCGCGGCGACGGCGCGCAGCGCGTCCGGCGCGTGGGGCCCGGCGAGCCGGCCGTTGGCCATGCCCTCCTTGACGATCACTGTGAGTCCGGCGTCGTGGGCCTCGGCGAGCGCCGGGGCGGCCGAGGTCTCCAGGACGTTGTACGTCGACTGGACGGTACGGAAGAGCGGTTCACCGTCGACCGTGACGGCGAGCGCGGCTCGGATCGCCTCCGCCTGCGCGGGCCCACTGGTGGAGAAGCCGATCGACAGTCCCCCGGCGGCCGCTTCGGCGAGTGCCGCGTGCAGCTCCTTGTCGGTGAGGGCCGGGCTGTCCGGGGTCACCGAATGGATCTGGTAGAGGTCGAGCCGGTCGCCGAGCAGCTGCGCGGTCTCGGCGCGCTGCCGCTCGTACATGGCCTGGCTGTGGTCCTTCACCTCGTGCGCCTCGGCGTCGGTGCGCCAGTCCGCCGTGTACCTGTAGCCCCATTTGCTGCCGACGACGATGTCGTCGATGTCGGGGCGGCGGCTCAGCCAGTCGGCGAGGAACTCCTCGGAACGGCCGTAGGAGCGCGCCACGTCGAAATACCGCACGCCCTGGGCGTAGGCCGCTTCGAGGAGTTCATGGGTGCGTTCGCGCAGGGCGTCGACACTGCGGTCGGCCGGGAGGTCCTCCTCGCGGCCGAGGTTGATGTAGCCGGGGCGGCCGACGGCGGCGAGCCCCAGGCCGAGGTGGGCGGTGGGAGTCGTGGCTGAGGCGAGGCGTGCGAAGGGCATCGCGGCTCCGTTCGGTCGGCTCCTTTACGGCTCCGGCCAACGTAACCCGCGACGCCCTCCGTCGTACGGCACCCGCCCCCGCGCACGGACCGTGTCCGCTCTCCGGGCGGGTTACTTCTTCCGCTTCGCCACGGCCCACGTCTGCTGGGCGGCGACGTCCGTCTTGATCTCGGCGAGCTGGACCGCGACCGCACTGGGCGCCGTACCGCCGCGGCCGTCACGGGAGGCGAGGGCGCCCTGGACGTTGAGGACGGACCGCACCTCGGGCGTCAGATGTGCCGAGATCTTCGCGAACTGCCCGTCGGTCAGCTGGTCCAGTTCCTTGCCGTCCGCCTCGGCGACCTTCACGCACTCACCGGCGACCTCGTGCGCGACACGGAACGGCACGCCTTGCTTGACCAGCCACTCGGCGATGTCGGTGGCGAGCGAGAAACCGGCCGGGGCCAGCTCCTCCATGCGCTCGCGGTGGACCGTCAGCGTGGCCATCATGCCCGTGAAGGCGGGGAGAAGGACCTCCAGCTGGTCGCAGGAGTCGAAGACCGGCTCCTTGTCCTCCTGGAGATCGCGGTTGTACGCAAGGGGCAGCGCCTTGAGCGTGGCCATCAGCCCGGTCAGATTGCCGATCAGACGGCCCGACTTGCCGCGCGCGAGCTCGGCGATGTCCGGGTTCTTCTTCTGCGGCATGATCGACGAGCCGGTGGAGAACGCGTCGTGGAGGGTGACGAAGGAGAACTCCTTCGTGTTCCAGATGATGACCTCCTCCGCGATCCGGGAGAGGTTCACGCCGATCATCGCGGTGATAAAGGCGAACTCCGCCACGAAGTCGCGGGAGGCGGTGCCGTCGATGGAGTTGGCGACACTGCCGTGCTCGAAGCCGAGGTCCTTGGCCACCGCCTCCGGGTCGAGGCCGAGGGAGGAACCTGCCAGGGCGCCGGAGCCGTACGGCGAGACCGCCGTCCGCTCGTCCCACTGGCGCAACCGCTCCGCGTCCCGGGACAGGGACTGCACATGGGCGAGGACGTGGTGCGCGAACAGCACGGGCTGGGCGTGCTGGAGATGCGTACGGCCGGGCATCGCCACACCCGGGTGCGCCTCGGCCAGGCCGATCAGCGCCTCCTGGAGGTCGGCGATCAGACCCCCGATGATCCGGGCGTGGTCGCGCAGGTACATGCGGAAGAGCGTGGCCACCTGGTCGTTGCGGGAGCGGCCGGCGCGCAGCTTGCCGCCCAGGTCGGGGCCGAGGCGTTCGAGGAGGCCGCGCTCAAGAGCCGTGTGCACGTCCTCGTCGGCGATCGTGCCCACGAAGGAGCCGTCGGCGACAGCCGACTCCAGCAGGTCGAGGCCCTCGATCATCCGGGTGAGCTCGTCCTCGGTGAGCAGGCCCGCGCCGTGCAGGACGCGCGCGTGGGCGCGCGAACCGGCGATGTCGTACGGCGCGAGGCGCCAGTCGAAATGGACCGACGCGGACAGCTTGGCCAGGGCCTCGGCGGGACCGTCGGCGAAACGTCCGCCCCAGAGCCGGACGTCACCGCTGTTGCTGCTCACTTGCGTTACTCCTCGAAAGGTGTGGATGTGCCACCGCCTCCCCACGCGCGAGTGAGGAGGCGGCTGCAAGGCTAGTGCTCGGGAGGCTTCGAGGCGGCGGACACGACACGGCCCACGCCAAGTCCCGTACGGCTCAGGCCAGATCCCGCTTGGCGGCGATTTTCGACGACAGGCTGTAGATGTCGATGAAGCCCTTGGCCGCGGCCTGGTCGAAGGTGTCGCCCGTGTCGTACGTGGCGAGGTCGAAGTCGTAGAGCGAGGTGTCGGAGCGCCGGCCCGTGACGACCGCGCGGCCGCCGTGCAGGGTCATCCGGATGTCGCCGTTGACGTGCTGGTTGGCCTCGTCGATGAAACCGTCCAGGGCGCGCTTCAGCGGGGAGAACCACTGGCCGTCGTAGACCAGTTCGCCCCAGCGCTGCTCGACCTGCCGCTTGTAGCGGGCGAGTTCGCGCTCGACCGTGACGTTCTCCAGCTCCTGGTGCGCGGTGATCAGCGCGATCGCGCCCGGAGCCTCGTACACCTCACGGGACTTGATGCCCACGAGCCGGTCCTCGACCATGTCGATCCGGCCGATGCCCTGGGCTCCGGCGCGCTCGTTGAGCTGCTGGATGGCCTGGAGCACACTGACGGGCCTGCCGTCGACGGCGACCGGGACGCCGTGCCTGAAGGTGATGACGACCTCGTCGGCCTCGCGGTGCTCGGCCGGGTTCGAGGTGTACTCGTAGATGTCCTCGATCGGGGCGTTCCAGATGTCCTCCAGGAAGCCCGTCTCGACCGCGCGCCCGAAGACGTTCTGGTCGATGGAGTACGGGGACTTCTTGGTGGTCGCGATCGGGAGCTGCTTCTCCTCGCAGAAGGCGATCGCCTTGTCGCGGGTCATCGCGTAGTCACGGACCGGGGCGATGCACTTGAGGTCGGGGGCGAGGGCCACGATGCCGGCCTCGAACCGCACCTGGTCGTTGCCCTTGCCGGTGCAGCCGTGGGCGACCGTGGTGGCGCCGTGCTTCTGGGCGGCGGCGACCAGGTGCTTGACGATCGTCGGCCGGGAGAGGGCGGAGACCAGCGGATAGCGGTCCATGTAGAGGGCGTTGGCCTTGATCGCCGGGAGGCAGTACTCGTCGGCGAACTCGTCCTTGGCGTCCGCGACCTCGGCCTCGACGGCACCGCAGGCGAGCGCGCGCTTGCGGATGACGTCCAGGTCCTCGCCGCCCTGGCCGACATCGACCGCTACGGCGATGACCTCGGCGCCCGTCTCCTCGGCGATCCAACCGATGGCGACGGAGGTGTCCAGACCGCCTGAATAGGCGAGTACGACGCGCTCGGTCACGGGATTCTCCTCACAGTGCATTCGCTGACATGCATGAGTATGCAGTACTCCGCATGGTTCGTCAATCGCGGCCCACGCGGCGACGCGAACTTCCGAACACCGGGCGAGGGAACCTTCGGGTGTCCGGGCGACGGAATCTTGCGGGCGCTTGAACACCCGAAACCGCTTTCCCGTATCTCCCGCTGAACGCAGGCGCCGCGTTCGCGTACGGCAGACACACGGACAACGGACCGCCCGGACGATCACCGGGCGGTCGTCCGCCCCCGACCCGAGTGAGGATTCCGCATGTCCAGGGCTCTTCCGAAGTACAACAAGCGGCGCGTCGTGATGATCGGCGGAGCCTCCGCCGTGGTGCTGTCCGCAGCGGTGATCGCCGGCAGCGCCCTGGCGGGCGAGACACACGGAAGCGGCGCGCAGAACGCCACGACGAAGGCCGCCCCCGCGGGCACGGTGAACTGCCCGGCCGTCGCGCCGAGCCTGCCCGCGATCCCCGCCACCGCGAAGGCCGAGGTCGACCGCAACCTCACCCTGCTGAACACCCAGATCGCCGAGGCGAACAAGCGGCTGGTCGACACCGTCGGACAGGGCGGCCCGAACTTCGTCCAGAACGCGATCCTCGGCCCCCTCAAGGACAAGCGCGTCGCCACCATCAACCGCATCGCGACGGCCATCGGACGCACGGCCGCCAAACCGCAGGGCCTGGACTCGCTCGCACCCTGCACGCTCAACGCCGTAGGCGGCGGTGCGGCCGCGGGCGGTGCGGCCACCGGCAGCGCCGCCCCCAGCGCCACGGCCACCGCGCAGGCAGGCGGGGCCGCCGGCGACACGGGCGCCGCCACCGCGGCCGGCACCATCACCTGCCCGGACGTCGCGTCGCAGCTGCCCGCCGTCCCGGCCTCCGCGAAGGCCGAGGTCGACCGCAATCTGGCACTGCTGAACACCCAGATCGCCGAGGCCGACACGCGGCTGGCCAACACCGTCGGGCAGGGTGGGCCCAACTTCGTCCAGAACGCGATCCTTGGCCCCCTGAAGGACAAGCGGACCTCCACGATCGACCGCATCGCGATCTCCATCGGCCGTACCGCCGCCAAGCCGACCGGGCTGGACTCCCTCGCCGCCTGCACGCTCACCAAGTGACGTGACAGGCGCCCGGCCGCTTCGCCGATGGCGGCCGGGGCGCCTCTCACGGGTTCCGGCGGTGCCCCTGAACGACGCCGCCGGAACCCGCAATTCCTTAGACAGGCGAAAGGCTTTCCCGGATAATCGTTAGGCATGGGAAAGACTTATGAGCGCATCGACGGCCGCCTCCGTACGTTCATCGAGGCGCAGCCCCTCTTCTTCACCGCGACCGCCCCGCTGTCCGAGGACGGCACGGTCAACCTCTCCCCCAAAGGGCTCAGCGGTTCGTTCGCCGTCCTCGACGAGCTGACCGTGGCCTATCTGGACTTCGCCGGGAGCAACGCGGAGACGATCGCGCATCTGCGCGAGAACGGCCGGATCACCCTGATGTGGTGCGCCTTCCAGGGCCCGCCCAACATCGTCCGGGTGCACGGCCGCGGCGAACCGGTCTTCCGCGACGACCCGCGCTTCAAGGCACTCCTCACCCACTTCACCGCCGTCGACCCGACGTCGCACGGGCTGCGCGCGATCATCGTCGTGACCGCCGAACTCGTCCGCGACACCTGCGGCTACGCGGTCCCCTTCATGTCGTACGACGAGGACCGCGATCTGCACGCGAGGCGCTTCGCGCGCGAGGACGACACCTCACTGAGCGAGTACTTCACCAAGAAGGAGCACATCGCGACGAGCCTGGACGGACTGCCCGGGCTGCCGCTGCCGTTGCCCCCCAGTACGGTCTGAGCCATGCGCCTCGGAGCCGCCGCCCTCGCGTCCGCGTCCCTGCTCGCCCTGGCCCCGGGCGGGCCGCCGCCCCTTGCCGAGCTTCCCGCGCGGCTGGCCGACACCGGCGGCGGCACCCAGCTGATCACCGCCGAGGCACCGCGCGAGAACACGACGGCCGGGACGCTCACCTGGTGGGACCTGCGGAACGGGCGCTGGGTGCGGGCCGGCTCCGCCGCCGCGCGGTTCGGGGCGCGCGGACTGGTCGAGGGCCGGGCGCGGCGCCAGGGCACGAACACCACCCCCACCGGGCTGTACGGGCTGCCGTACGCGTTCGGGACCGGGGCGGCGCCGGCCGGGACCTCGACGCCGTACCGCCGGGTGGGCCGGGACTCCTGGTGGTGCCAGGACAACGCGTCCCGGTCGTACAACCGGTGGACCGAGCCGCGCCCCGCGGACTGCCGGGCCGAGGAGTCCGAGCATCTGATCGCCTACGAGAAGGAGTACGCGTACGCCTTCGTCATCGGGTTCAACTACGACCGGCCGGTGCGCGGGCGCGGCGCGGGGATCTTCCTGCACGTCAACGGGAGCGGGCCCACGGCCGGTTGTGTGTCCGTGCCGGCGGGCGCGATGCGGCGGATCCTCGCGTGGGCCGATCCGGCGCGCGGGCCGCACATCGCCATCGGCACGACGAACGGGGCGACGGCGGTCACCCGGTACTGACGGACCGGATGACACCGAAGGACCGGCGGACTGAGGGACCCCCGGCCGGGCGGCCCGGCGGACCAGCAGACGGCGGCCCGGCGGACCGTGGTTCAGGCCGCGGGGAGGCGGACCGTGAACGTGGTCGCTCCCGGGCGGCTCTCCAGGGTGACCGTGCCGTTGTGTGCCTCGACCACGGCCGCCACGATCGACAGGCCGAGCCCCGATCCGGTGCCGGCGCCGTCCGCGCGGCGGCGGTCCGCCCGGGTGAAGCGTTCGAAGACACCGGGCCGGACGTCCTCGGGAACCCCGGGCCCGTCGTCGTGGACCTTCAGCACGGCCTCCGTGCCGACACTCTCCAAGGACACCGCCACCCGGGTGCCGACAGGCGTGTGCACACGGGCGTTGGCCAACAGGTTGGCCAGCACCTGCTGGAGCCGGTGGGCGTCGCCCGCGACCGTCACCGGCTCCTCGGCCAGCTCCAGAACCCAGCGGTGGCCGGGGCCCGCCGCGCGGGCGTCGGTGACGGCGTCGAGGACGAGGTGGGTGAGGTCGACGGGAAGTCGTTCCAGGGGGCGGCCTGCGTCGAGGCGGGCGAGCAGCAGCAGCTCGTCGACCATCTCGCCCATGCGCGCCGACTCGGCGGCGATCCGTTCCAGGGCGCGGGTCACCTTCGGGGGCACCGGGCCGGGGTGCAGCAGCGCGAGCTCGGCATGGCCGCGGACCGAGGCGACCGGGGTGCGCAGCTCGTGGCTGGCGTCGGCGGCGAAGGTGCGCAGCCGTTCCTCGCTCGCGTGCCGTTTGGTGAGCGCGTCCTCGACGTGGCCGAGCATGCGGTTGAAGGCGCTGGCGACGCGGCCCACCTCGCTGCGCGGGTCGGACTCGGGCGCCCGTGGGGGCAGCGCCACCTCTCCGCTGGCGAGCGGGAGTTCGCTGACCCGGGTGGCGGTCGCGGCGACCCGGTTCAGCGGGCGGAGCGACCAGCGCACCCACAGGGCCCCGGCGACTCCGGCGACCACGAGGGCCAGGCAGAGGACCAGGGAGGCGACGAGTTCGAGGCGGTGGACGGCCGCGTCGACCGGCTCCGTCGGCAGCCCGGTGATCAGCACGTCACCGTCCTTGCCGGGCGTCGCCAGCACGCGGTAGTCGCCCAGAGCGGACAGGCAGACGGTGTGGGCACGGCCGTCCGCCGGGACCGCGGCCAGACGCGCCTCGTCGCGGGCGGTCAGCTGCACGTTCCGGACGACCGTGCCGGCACCGGGCGGCACGACCGCGGCGTTGGTGACGTCCTCGCCGACCAGACGCGCTCCGAAGGTGCCGGTGCTCTGCCGACGGGTGTCGCCGTGTTCGTCACCGTCGTGGTCGGACGGCTTCGTCGAGCTGTGCTCCAGGCTCGCCGGGAACCGCGCCCCGGCGTCCTGCAACTGCTGGTCGAGGCGGCCGGTCAGGAAGCCGTCCAGTTCGTACACCGCGGCCACGCCGACGGCCGCGCAGCTGACGGCGAGCAGCACCACGAGCCCGGCGGTGAGGCGGGCGCGCATCGTGCGCGGTCGCGGCAGCGCGCGCAGGACCGCCGTCAGCCGGAGCCACCAGCGCCTGCCCAGCGCGCCGGCCCTGGCCCGCATGCTCGCGCTCACCGGCCCGCCGCGGGCTTGATGACGTACCCGGCGCCCCGGACCGTGTGGATCATCGGTTCGCGGCCCGCGTCGACCTTCTTGCGCAGGTAGGAGATGTAGAGCTCGACGACATGGGCCTGACCCCCGAAGTCGTAGGACCAGACACGGTCGAGGATCTGCGCCTTGCTGAGCACGCGGCGCGGATTGCGCATCAGGAAGCGCAGCAGCTCGAACTCGGTCGGCGACAGCTCGATCAGGTCACCGCACCGGGTCACCTCGCGGGCCTCCTCGTCCATCGCCAGGTCCCCGACGACGAGCCGCGGGCCCTCGTCGGTCCGGCGGGCCATGCCGGCGCGGCGCAGCAGTCCGCGCAGCCGGGCGACGACTTCTTCCAGGCTGAACGGCTTGGTGACGTAGTCGTCGCCGCCGGCCGTGATGCCGGCGATGCGGTCCTCCACGGCGTCCCGGGCGGTGAGGAAGAGGACGCAGACCTCCGGCAGCACGGTGTGCAGGTCGCGCAGCACGGCGAAGCCGTCGGTGTCCGGGAGCATCACGTCGAGGACGACGGCGTCGGGCAGCAGCTCGCGCGCCTCGGCGGCCGCCGAGGCGCCGTCGCCCGCGGTACGGACCTCCCAGCCCTCGTAGCGCAGGACACCGGAGAGGACCTCGGCCAGGTCCGGGTCGTCGTCGACGACGAGGACGCGCACGGGGGTGCCGTCGGGCCGGGTGAGCGAGGGCGGCCTGGCGGTCCCCCGGAACGGGACAGCGCCGGTGCCGGTGTTCTGGTCGCCGGGGGTGCCGGGGTCTGGGGTGGGAGTGTTCATGTCGCCTTCCAGCATCGCCCCTCCCGACGGCCGCACCTTGCCACGCGGCCTCTGAGTTTCCTCTGAGTCACCTCTCCTCGGAGGTCCCCTGTTTCCTCAGCCTTCCCTTCCTCACTCCCCTTCCCCGTGGCTCTCAGTTTGCTGTGAGTCCGCTCCGAACGGGCCTGTTCAGAGCCTCCTCAGAGGTTCCGGACGCAGAGTTTCCTCCCGGAGTGCCGGACGAAGGACGGAAACATGACCACGGTGTACGAGCGGGCGGCGGACCCGCGCACGACACGAGGACGCGGGCGACCGCGGCCCTCGCCCGCCGGACCGCTGCTGGCCCTGCTGTGGGCGGGAGCGGCCGCGGTCCTGGCCCTGTGGTGGACCGACACACAGTCGGTGGTGGGCCTGGCCGGCTGGCTGACGGACGCCGGGCGGATCGCCGGGCTGCTGTGCGGCTACAGCTGTGCCGTCCTGGTGGCGCTGATGGCCAGGGTCCCGCTCCTGGAGCGTCGCATCGGTTCCGACCGGGTGGCCCGCTGGCACGCCATGGCCGGCCGCTACACGATCTGCCTGCTGGTCGCGCACGTCACCCTGATCCTCTTCGGCTACGCCGCCCAGGACGGGACGGGCATCGTGCACGAGACGCTGAGTGTGGTGTTCGACTACCCGGACATGCTCATGGCGACGGCCGGCACGGTCATCCTGTTCGCCGTCGGGATCACCTCGGCGCGCCTGGCCCGCCGCCGGATCAGCCACGAGTTCTGGTACTACGTGCATCTGCTGACGTACGTGGCGGTCTTCCTGGCCTTCTTCCACCAGCTCGCGCTCGGCTCCGACCTCGTCGGCAACCGGGCGGCGCAGGCCGCCTGGTACACGCTCTACCTCGGTACGGCCGCGCTCGTCGTATGGTTCCGGCTGCTCGCCCCGGTACGGCTCAACCTGCGCCACCGGCTGCGCGTCGAGTCCGTCCACCGGGAGTCCCCCGGGGTCTTCTCCGTCGTGATTCGCGGGGAGGGTCTGGACGAGCTGAACGCGCGGGCGGGCCAGTTCTTCCGCTGGCGGTTCCTCGCGGACGGGATGCGGTGGACCTCGACGCCGTACTCGCTGTCCGCGCCTCCCCGGCCGGACCGGATGCGGATCACCGTCAAGGCGCTCGGCGACCACAGCGCGGCCGTCGGGCTGCTGCGTCCCGGCACCCGGGTGTGGGCGGAGGGGCCCTACGGTTCGCTGACCGCCGACCGGAGCACGGCGTCGAAGGCCCTGCTGATCGCGGGCGGCGTCGGCATCACGCCGCTGCGCGCCCTGTTCGAGACGCTGCCCGGCCGGGTCACTCTCCTCTACCGGGCGCGCACGGCCGAGGACCTGGCGCTGGGCGGCGAGCTGGAGGACATCGCGCGGTGGCGCGGGGCCCGCGTCCTGTACGCGGTCAATGCCGCCGACGGCACCCGCCCGCTGCTCACCGCCGAGTCGCTGCGCGAGGCCGTGCCGGACATCGCCGAGCACGACGTCTACCTCTGCGGACCACCCGCGATGGCGCGTGACCTGTACGGGGCACTGCGCACCGCGGGTGTCCCCGACCGCCGTATCCACCACGAGTCGTTCGAGCTGTGAGGCCGCCGTGCACGCCCTGAAGAAGAACCGTCCGCTGCGCCGGATAACGCTGGCCGCCGCCACCACGGTCACCGGTGTCGTCCTGCTGCTCTCTCTGAAGCCGCACACACCACCGACACCGGCCTCGGCCTCCTCGTCCGTGAGTCATTCCCCTTCCTCCTCCTCGGAGAGCTCATCGGGGAGCTCCTCAGGAAGCTCCTCCGGCACGTCCGGGGGTTCGAAGAGCACGGGGACCAGGACCGTCACCGGCGATACGGTGCAGACCCGTTGGGGTCCGGTCCAGGTGCGGATCACGCTGAAGAGCGGCAGGATCACGGATGCCACCGCGGTCGCCTATCCTTCGGACAATCCCAAGGACCAGGAGATCAACAGTTACGCGATTCCCCAGCTCAGGCGTGAGACGCTGGCCGCGCAGAGTGCCCAGATCGACTCGGTGTCCGGTGCCACTTACACAAGCGGCGGATACAAGCAGTCGCTCCAGTCCGCACTCGACTCGGCGGGCCTCTGAACGCACGGGCGTCGTGGACCGTATCTCTGGGCCAGGGGGCCACTCCCCTCACCCCGTCTCCAGGACGAACACGGAGGAACCGTGTCCACGATCGCCGGTGGCCGCGCCGCGCGGCGCCAGACCATGCGCCGAATCCGCCCTCGCCGCTCGCCCGCCGTCCCACTGCTGCTCGCCGTCTGGGCGGGAGCCGCCGCGGTCGTCTGGCTGTGGTGGATGGACACCCCGTCCATCGCGGACAACAACGGCAGGATCCTCAACGCCGGCCGTATCACCGGGCTGCTCGCCGGATATCTGATGGCGCTCGTCGTGCTGCAGATGGCCCGCGTCCCCGCCCTCGAACGCCGCGTGGGATCCGACCGGGTGGCGCGCTGGCACGCCATGACGGGCCGCTACACCATCTGCCTGGTCCTCGCCCACCTCTTCCTGACGATGTGGGGCTATGCCCTGCAGTCCGGCAAGGGAATCGGCGGGATCGTGCAGCAGACCATCGACTCGGTCAACACGCTGCCCGACATGGGCAAAGCCGCGATCGGCACGGGTCTGCTCGTGCTCATCGGGTTCATCTCCGTCGGCTGGCTCCGCCGGCTGATCCCGTACGACACCTGGTACCACGTCCACCTGCTGACGTACGCCGCGGTGTTCCTGACGTTCTGGCACCAGCTGTCCACCGGCAACGACTTCGCGGTGGAACCCGTCGCCAAGACCGTCTGGTACGGGCTCTACGGGTCGGTGACCGCGCTGGTCCTCTGGTACCGAATCCTTTCTCCGATCCGGCTGAACCTGAAGCACCGGATGCGGGTCCAGGCGGTCATCGAGGAGACGCCCGGCATCGTGTCGGTGCTGATCAGCGGGCGCAAGCTGCACCGGATGGGCGCGGAGGCCGGGCAGTTCTTCCGTTGGCGCTTCCTGGCCCCCGGGATGCGCTTCAGCTCCCACCCGTACTCGCTCTCCGCGGCGCCCCGTCCCAACATGCTGCGCATCACCGTGAAGGCGATCGGCGACCACAGTGCGGCCCTGCGTGACCTGGAGCCGGGCACCCGGGTCTGGGCCGAGGGTCCGTACGGCGCGCTGACCGCCGGCAAGCGCAGTCGCGGCAAGGTGCTCCTGGTGGCGGGCGGTGTCGGCATCACCCCGATGCGGGCGCTGTTCGAGACCCTTCCCGGCGCGTCCGGCGACCTGACGCTCCTCTACCGCGCCAACACCACCCAGGACCTGGCCCTGTGGGACGAGCTCGCCGCCATCTCCAAGGAGCGCGGCGCGCGTCTGATGTACGCGGTGAACAGCCCCGACGGCGAGCGCCCGGACATCTCGGCGGAGTCCCTGCGCCGCAAGCTGCCCGACATAGACCACCACGACGTCTTCATGTGCGGGCCGCCCGGCTTCGCACAGCAGGTGTACGACGCACTGCGCGGCGCGGGGGTCCCCGCCCGCCGCATCCATCACGAGTCGTTCGAGATGTGAGCGACGGGAGTCAGGAACGATGAAGAAGAGTCACCCCATTCGGCGCTTCGTGCTCGCGAGCGCCGCCACCGTGTCCGGAATCGTGCTGCTGCTGGCGCTCAAGCCGGCGTCCGACCCGGCCGCCGCGTCGGCGCAGGCCGGTGCGGCGCCCCAGCAGACGGCGGCCGCACAGGGCGGCACCGCTCAGCAGTCGGGTACGGAGACCGTCACCGGTGACGTGGTGCGGACCGAGTACGGGCCGGTCCAGGTGCAGCTGACCATGAGCGGCGGCAAGATAACCAAGGCGGACGCGGTCCAGGCCCCCAAGGGCGGCACCAGCGACCAGAAGACCGCCCTCTCGGTGCCCAAGCTCAACCAGGAAGCCGTCACGGCACAGAGCGCCGACATCGACGCCGTCTCGGGGGCGACCTACACCAGCGGCGGCTACAAGAAGTCCCTGCAGTCGGCCCTGGACAAGGCGAAGGCCGCCGGCGGCACGTCGGGGTCCGCAGGATCCTCGGGGTCCTCTGGCAAGGCCGGGGCGTCCTCGTCGGCGCCGGCCCCGGCAGCACAGGCGCGCGTCGTCACCGGGACCGTGGACCAGACCCAGTACGGCCCCGTCCAGGTCCGGCTGACCCTCACCGGCAACAAGATCACCAAGGCCGAGGCGGTCCAGGCCCCCAAGGGCGGTGTCAGCGACCAGAAGACCGCGCTCGCGGTGCCCAAGCTCAACCAGGAGGCCGTCAAGGCGGGCAGTGCCCAGATCGATACCGTCTCCGGCGCGACCTACACCAGCGAGGGCTACAAGAAGTCACTGCAGTCGGCCCTGGACAAGGCCGGTGTCTGAGCCGGCGGAGGACGCACCGCAGGCGCTGCGCCATGCCGAGGAAGTGATGGGCACCGTCTTCTCCTTCGACGTGCGCGGCGGGGAACCCGAAGCCGTGCGGACGGCGTTGGAGGAGGCGATCGTCCAACTCCACCGTGTGGACGAGGTGTTCAGCACCTATCGCGAGGACAGCCAGATCTCGCGGCTGGTGCGCGGCGAGCTCACCGTCGAGGAGTGCGACCCGGAGGTCGCCGAGGTGCTCGGTCTGGGCGCCGAGGCGGAACGGGTCAGCGACGGCTGGTTCAGCACGCGGTACGAGGGACAGCTCGACCCGACGGGGATCGTCAAGGGCTGGGCGGCCGAACGCGCGGCCCTGCACCTCGCCGCGGCCGGGGCGAGCGGGGTGAGTGTCAACGGCGGCGGCGACGTCCAGCTGTGCGGCATCCCCGGGCCGCACCGCCCCTGGCGGGTGGGCGTTTCCGACCCGCTCCGTCCGGGCTCGCTCGCCGCGGTGGTCTCCGCGGCCGGCGTCGACGAGCTGGCCGTCGCGACCTCCGGCACCGCCGAACGCGGCGCCCACATCGTCGACCCGCGCACCGGCAGGTCCGCGGTCACCGACCTGCTGGCCGTGACCGTGGTGGGCCCCCGGCTGACCTGGGTGGACGCCTGGGCGACCGCGGCCTTCGCGATGGGCTCGCGGGCCGGCCTCGACTGGCTGGAGTCGCTCCCGGACGTGGAGGCGCTGCTCATCACGGCGGGCGACGAGGTCAGATGCACGGGAGGGCTCGCACAGCGCCTGGGGTGACCGGCGTCCCAGCGGCGGCAGCGCGGACGACGGCACGGACGCGCCGCACTCGTACCCGTACCCGTGTCAGGGCATACGACGGTGGAGGCGCACCCCGCTCCGGGGTGCGCCTCCACCGTCGTACGTGTCGTCGTACCTGTCAGTGATCGTTCTGCGTGAGCCGCAGCAGATGATCGGCGAGCGCCTGCCCACCCGTCGGACCACGACTGATCAGCAGCAGGGTGTCGTCCCCCGCGATCGTCCCGAGAATGTCGTGCAGCTCGGCCTGGTCGATCGCCGAGGCGAGGAACTGCGCGGCCCCCGGCGGGGTGCGCAGGACCACGAGATTCGCCGAGGCCTCCGCGGAGATCAGCAGCTCCGAGGAGAGCCTGCGCATCCGCTCCTCCTTCGCCGACTCCCCCAGCGGCGCGCGCGGGGTGCGGAACCCGCCCTCGCTCGGCACCGCGTAGATGAGGTCGCCGTCGTTGTTGCGGATCTTGACCGCGTTCAGCTCGTCGAGGTCCCGGGAGAGCGTCGCCTGGGTGACGTTCAACCCGTCGTCGGCGAGAAGCTTCGCCAACTGGCTCTGTGAGCGCACCGGTTGCCGGTTGAGGATGTCCACGATCCGGCGGTGGCGTGCGGTGCGGGTCTGCGGCACGGCAGGCCCTGCGTGCTCGTGGTCCTGCGCCTGACTCATCGTCGTCGTCCCATTCCCGGGATCATCCGTCCCCGTTGGCTGCGTCGAGGATGCCGGGAAGGGCCCGGAGGAACGCGTCCACTTCGTCATCGCCGAGGTTCAGCGGCGGCATCAGCCGTACGACATCGGGGGCGGGCGCGTTCACCAGGAAACCGGCGTCCTGAGCCGCCTGCTGCACCTGGGGCGCGAGCGGCTCGGTGAGCACGATACCCAGGAGCAGCCCCGCACCCCGGACATGGTCGATCAACGGATGGCCGGAACCGTCGCCGGCGCCCTCGATTCCGTCCCGCAGTTTCTCGCCGGCGCGCTTCACGTTGTCCAGGAGTCCCTCGGACTCGATCGTGTCGAGCACGGCGAGTCCGGCGGCGCAGACGACCGGGTTGCCACCGAAGGTCGTGCCGTGGTGGCCGGGCTTCAGCAGCCCGGCGGCGCGGCCGAAGGCGACGGTGGCGCCGAGCGGCAGCCCGCCGCCGAGGCCCTTGGCCAGCGTCACGATGTCGGGCAGGACGCCTTCGTGTGCCTGGTACTCGAACCAGTGGCCGGTACGGCCGATTCCGGTCTGGACCTCGTCCAGCACGAGCAGGGCGCCGTGGGCCGCGGTGATCGCGCGGGCGGCCTTCAGGTAGCCGGCGGGAGGTACGACCACGCCGTTCTCGCCCTGGATCGGCTCGATGATCACCAGCGCGGTGTCCTCGGTGACCGCCTGGGCGAGGGCCTGCGCGTCGCCGTAGGGCACATGCGTGACGTCGCCGGGCAGCGGCAGGAAGGGCTCCTGCTTGCCGGGCTGGCCGGTGAGTGCCAGGGCGCCCATGGTCCGGCCGTGGAAGCCGCCGGTGGTGGCGACCATGTGGGTCCGGCCGGTCAGCCGGCCGATCTTGAAGGCGCCCTCGTTGGCCTCGGCGCCCGAGTTGCAGAAGTAGACCCGGCCCTCACGCCCGAAGAGCTGGAGCAGCCGTTCGGCGAGCGCGACGGGCGGTTCGGCGACGAAGAGGTTGGAGACATGGCCGAGGGAGCCGATCTGCCGGGTCACGGCCTCGACGATCGCGGGGTGGCCGTGTCCGAGCGCGTTGACCGCGATGCCGCCGACGAAGTCGAGGTACTGGTTGCCGTCGGCGTCCCACAGCTTGGTTCCGGCACCGCGGACGAGCGGCAGTCGCGGGGTGCCGTAGTTGTCCATGAGCGCGCCCTGCCACCGCTGGGTGAGCTCTTCGTTGGCGGTCATGCGACGTCCCCCGCTTCCTCGTCGTCCGGCACGACCATCGTGCCGATGCCTTCGTCGGTGAAGATCTCCAGCAGGATCGAGTGCTGGACCCGGCCGTCGATGACACGGGCGGTGGTGACGCCGTTGCGTACGGCGTGCAGACAGCCCTCCATCTTCGGCACCATGCCGCTGGCCAGCTCGGGAAGGAGCTTCTCCAGCTGGGTGGCGGTGAGGCGGCTGATCACCTCGTCGCTGTTCGGCCAGTCCTCGTAGAGGCCCTCGACGTCCGTGAGGACCATGAGGGTTTCGGCATCCAGTGCGGCAGCGAGTGCCGCAGCCGCCGTATCAGCATTGACGTTGTAGACATGTCCGTCGTCCTGGCTCCGGGCGATCGAGGAGACGACCGGGATCCGGCCGTCGGCGAGCAGCGCCTCGATCGCGCCCGTGTCGATCGCGGTGATCTCGCCCACCCGCCCGATGTCGACCAACTCCCCGTCGATCCTGGGCTGGTGCTTGGTGGCGGTGATGGTGTGCGCGTCCTCGCCGGTGAGACCGACGGCGAGCGGTCCGTGCTCGTTGAGGAGTCCGACCAGCTCGCGCTGGACCTGTCCGGCCAGCACCATGCGGACGACGTCCATCGCGTCCTCGGTGGTGACGCGCAGGCCCGCCTTGAACTCGCTGATGATGCCGTGCCGGTCGAGGGCGGCACTGATCTGCGGACCGCCGCCGTGCACGACGACCGGCTTGAGGCCCGCGTGGTGCAGGAACACGATGTCCTGGGCGAAGGCCGCCTTCAGCTCGCTGTCGATCATGGCGTTGCCGCCGAACTTCACGACGACGGTCTTGCCGCGGTGCCGGGTCAGCCAGGGCAGCGCCTCGATGAGGATCTGTGCCTTGGGCAGAGCGGTGTGCTTGCGGGTCACATTGCTCATGAGGAGTACGCGCTGTTCTCGTGGACGTAGTCGGCGGTGAGGTCGTTGGTCCAGATCGTGGCGGTCGCGTCGCCCGCGGCGAGGTCGGCGACGATGTGGACCTCGCGGTAGCGCATGTCGACGAGTTCGCGGTCCTCGCCGACCCCGCCGTTCTTGCAGACCCAGACACCGTTGATGGCGACATTGAGCCGGTCCGGCTCGAAAGCGGCCTTCGTGGTGCCGATCGCGGACAACACGCGCCCCCAGTTGGGGTCTTCGCCGTGGATCGCGCACTTGAGGAGGTTGTTGCGGGCGATGGAGCGGCCCACCTCGACTGCGTCGTCCTCGGTCGCGGCGCCCACGACCTCCACCTTGATGTCCTTGCTGGCACCCTCGGCGTCACGGATGAGCTGCTGGCCGAGGTCGTCGCAGACCGCGCGGACCGCCTCGGCGAACTCCGTGTACTCCGGGGTGACTTCACTTGCTCCGGAGGCGAGCAGCAGCACGGTGTCGTTGGTGGACATGCAGCCGTCGGAGTCGACGCGGTCGAAGGTCGTACGGGTGGCGTCGCGCAGCGCCCGGTCCAGGGTCGCGCTGTCCACGTCCGCGTCGGTGGTGAGCACGACGAGCATGGTGGCGAGGCCCGGGGCGAGCATGCCCGCGCCCTTGGCCATGCCGCCGACGGTCCAGCCTCCCCCGGACTCCGCCCCGGGGGACCCGGAGGTCACGACCGAGGTCTTGTGCACGGTGTCGGTGGTCTTGATGGCGATGGCGGCCTTCTCGCCGCCGTGCACGCCGAGTTGGGCGACGGCCAGGTCGATGCCCGGAAGCAGCTTGTCCATCGGCAGCAGCACGCCGATGAGGCCGGTCGAGCACACGGCGACGCTGCCCGCGCCCGTGTCGCCGAGCGCCTCGGCGACCTTCTCGGCGGTGGCGTGGGTGTCCTGGAAGCCCTTGGGTCCCGTACAGGCGTTGGCGCCACCCGAGTTGAGGACGACCGCGCTCAACTGGCCGCTCTTGAGGACCTGTTCCGACCACAGGACCGGCGCGGCCTTCACGCGGTTGGAGGTGAAGACGCCCGCGGCGGCCTGGCTGGGCCCGTTGTTGACCACGAGGGCCAGGTCCGGGTTGCCGTTCTCCTTGATCCCGGCGGCGACCCCGGCCGCGCTGAATCCCTGTGCTGCCGTGACACTCACGGTGCGACTCCGATCGTGGAAAGCCCCAGCTCCTCGGGGAGGCCGAGGGCGAGGTTCATGCTCTGGACGGCACCGCCCGCGGTGCCCTTGGTCAGGTTGTCGATGGCACTGATCGCGATGATGCGGTGCGCGGCGACGTCGTACGCGACCTGGACCTGAACAGCGTTGGAACCGTAGACGGACGCCGTGGCGGGCCACTGCCCCTCGGGAAGGAGGTGGACGAAGGGCTCGTCGGCGAAGGCCTTCTCGTAGGCGGCCCGTACGGACTCGGCGGTGACCGCGGGCTTCGCCTTGGCGCTGCACGTGGCGAGGATGCCGCGGGGCATGGGCGCGAGGGTGGGCGTGAAGGAGACGGTGACGGGCTCTCCGGCGGCCGCGCCGAGGTTCTGGATCATCTCCGGGGTGTGCCGGTGGACTCCGCCGACGCCGTACGGGGTCATCGACCCCATGACCTCACTGCCGAGCAGGTGCGCCTTGGGCGCCTTGCCGGCACCCGAGGTGCCTGAGGCCGCGACGATCACGGCCTCGGGCTCCGCCAGCCCGGCCGCGTACGCCGGGAAGAGGGCCAGCGAGGCGGCCGTCGGGTAGCAACCGGGCACCGCGATGCGCTTGGACCCCTCCAACACGGCGCGGGCACCCGGCAGTTCGGGGAGGCCGTAGGGCCAGGTCCCGGCGTGCGCGGAGGCGTAGAACCGCTCCCAGTCGGCCGGGTTCTTCAGCCGGAAGTCGGCGCCCATGTCGACCACGAGAACGTCGGGGCCGAGCTGCTCGGCGACCGCGGCGGACTGCCCGTGGGGCAGCGCGAGGAACACCACGTCATGTCCGCCCAGCACCTCGGGGGTGGTCTCCGCGAGGACGCGGTCGGCGAGCGGCAGCAGATGCGGCTGGAGCGCACCGAGCCGCTGGCCCGCGTTGGAGTTGCCGGTGAGGGCGCCGATCTCGATCTCGGGGTGCACCAGGAGCAGGCGCAGCAGCTCGCCGCCCGCGTACCCACTCGCTCCCGCAACCGCCGCGCGCATCGCCATGGAACCCTCCTCCTAGATGGCATGACTATACGTATCGCTGCACGTTTATGCAATCGCCCTTTGCTGTGCGGCTGACCAGGTCACCGGCGCGCGAGGCGGACGACCCCGTTCAGGGTCGTCCACACGACTCGCTCCAGATCGGCCCGAATGCGCCGGGGTCCGTCGGACGGGCACGGACTGCCCGTCGCGGTAACGCGTGATGCCTTCGGAGGAAGCTCAGGAATCATCCGCTGAGGCCGACGGCCAGCTCAGGCAGTCACTGTCCGACGGCGGAACGGTCCTCGCTGTCCCACTTCCATCTCCAGAACGCGGAGAGACGGTGGTCGTGCTCGAAGCCGGTGCCCGGGGGCGGGCCTACCCGTTCGATCGCCTCCCCGGTGCGCGGGTCGTCCCGCCGAAGGAGGCCATAGGCGGCGTTGAGCCGCGTCCCGAAGTCGTCCTCGTCGAGCAGGGCCACGAGGGCGTCGGCGACCGCCGCCGTACGGATCGCGCCGTCCGCGACGGCCTCCGCGATACAGGCCCGCACCTCGGCCGCCGGATCCCGGAGCAGCCCGACAATGACGTCCGTGAACTCGGAGCTGCCGTCGTGAGCCGCGGTCAGCACCCTGCCGGCCTCGGCACGCACCCCCCGGTCCTCGTCCCCGGCGAGACCCAGCAGGGCGGTCCGGGCCGCCGCGCCGAGGGGAGGGCGAGGGATGTCCCAGCTGCGCAGGAGATCGGGGACCCGGACGCGGACGCGTGGGTCCCGGTGACCGGCGTGCCGCAGTCCCACGGCCTCCCGTCTCCGGTGCTCCGTCTCGCTCAGGACGCGGAGCACGTCGGCGAGGACGTCGGGGTCGTCCTCGCCATCGGTGACCCAGGCGACGAGCAGTTCCGCCGTCTCCGTCTCATGGGAGTTCTGCCCGCTCGAAGGCGACAGGAGGTACCAGTAGAGGACGTCGAGGGCGAAGCGACGGCGCTCCGGGTCCGGGTCGTGGCGGTACGCCGCGACGGCCGACCACGTCTCCTCGCTGCGGCGTTCGCTGAGGACCCACCGGGCGGACGACCAGTCGACATGGTCCGGGTCGCACTGCGCCACGGCCCTGGCCACCAACTCGTCCACGGGCGTCAGGATGCGGAAGGCCCATTCCAGGTCTGTGAGGATCGCGCCGTGCCCGGCGCGGACCGTGAGGCCGCCGAGCGTCAGCTGCGTCACGTGGTAGTACTCGTCGTCCATCACCCGGGCCTGGCGTACGGGGCCGGACCCGCCCACCCTGCCCTGGAGTTCGTCCTCGGCGCCCCGCTCGTACAAGTGCCGGGCCAGGGCCAGCAGTTGCTCCCTTTCGACCTCCGGGAGGCGCAGCCGGGGTTCCCGGCCCAGTACGGCTTCCGCCACTGTCGGAGAGCCGCCGTCGACTGCCCGTACCAGCGGAGTCGTTCCGTCCGGCAGCCTCCGGTCCGGATCCGCGCCGCCCTCCACAAGCGCCTGCGCGACGCCGGCGTCATAGGCGGCGACCGCCAGGCACAGCACCGGCAGGCCGTCGTCCGTGACCGTGTCCGGGGCCGCTCCCGCCTCCAGCAACCCGGTCACGGACTCCGCGTCCCCTCGCCGGACCGCCGCTACGAGTTCTGTACCGTCCATATTCCGCTGTGCCCCCGTCTCGTCATGGATGGCCGGCCCGACCACAGCAGGGCCCGCAGCCCCGAAGCGAACGCCCCATCGCCAGCCGGCTCCTGCCGATCGGCGAGCAGCTGGGGCCGGCCCAGGTGAGGGTAGTCGGCAGGTCTGCGCCGAGGCGTCGTCCACATGGTCGCCGACGAACGAGAGCCCGAAGTCAGGGCGCCGCCGCGAGGAACCGTCTGCCTACCACCTCATGAGCGCGCTACTTGGCCACGCAACCCGCAGCTCACAGCTCACAGCTCACAACTCACAACTGGAGCACTCCGGCACGTCGTTGTGACTGGGCGGCCAATCTGGCCTCTGTGCAGTCGAGTTGGCCCATCCGGCCGGCGGAGTCGGCCCGCGTGACAGCCACCCCGTCGCCGTGCTGCGCGATCTGCGGCCCCCGGCCCGCGACTTGGCCGGGCGAGTGCCTGAAATCCATTCGACCCCGCAGGCCTCGCCCTGTACGGTCGCGAGCCTGTTCTCACTGCCGGGGCCCATGAGATCCGTGTGTGGCGACCCCGGCAGTTCCGACGCCGAGAGTAGGTTTCGTCAATGGCATGCCGTATCAGTGAGCTCGTGCTCAAGTGCCACGACCCCGAGGCGCTGGCGCGGTTCTGGTGCGAGGTCCTGGACTTCGTAGTGCTCGATCGCGCGGAGGAGGAGGGCTACGTCGAGATCGGTCCACGCGAAGGATTCGGCGGCCCGCAGCCGACGCTCTTCCTCATCCGCGACGACGAGCCGAACAACGGGCATGCCCGGCTGCACATCGACGTCAACGCCACCGACCGCGATCAGGACGCCGAGCTCGAACGCCTGCTGGCCGCCGGGGCGAAACCCGTCGACATCGGTCAGCCCGCGGAGGCTTCCTGGCACGTCCTCGCCGATCCGGAAGGCAACGAGTTCTGCCTGCTCAAGCCCCGCATCGACCCACTCTGACGGTCCTGGGGCTCTACCCCAGTCGGTCGCGGCGGCGCGTCAGCCGGGCGGTCTCGGCGGTGTTGCCCGCCAGCTCGACGGCTTTGTCGTAGGCCGCGCGCGACTTGTGACCGCGGCCCAGCCGACGCAGCAGGTCGGCGCGGGTCGCGTGGTACGCGTGATACTCGGCCAACTCGTCCTCGAGACGGTCGACGGCCGCCAGCGCCACCTCCGGGCCGTCGAGCTCGGCGATCGCGATGGCTCGGTTGAGGGCGACAACCGGCGAGGGGTCGAGGCGGACGAGCTGGTCGTAGAGAGCAACGACCTGCGACCAGTCGGTGTCGCGTACATCGCGGGCGGAGGTGTGCACGGCGTTGATCGCCGCGAGGATCTGGTAGCGACCCGGAGCCGCACCGGCGGCCAGGCGCTCGCGTACCAGCCGATGCCCCTGGGCGATCAGCGCCGCGTCCCAGGCCCCACGGTCCTGCTCGTCGAGGGCGACCAGTGCGCCGCTCGACGAGACCCGGGCGGTGCGGCGGGCCTCGGTGAGAAGCATCAGTGCCAGCAGTCCGGCCACCTCCCCGTCCTGCGGCATGAGGGCACGGATCAGGCGCGTGAGCCGGATCGCCTCGGCGGTCAGGTCGTGACGTACGGGATCGGTGCCGGGGCCGGTCGCCAGATAGCCCTCGTTGAAGACGAGGAAGAGGACGGCCAGTACGCCGGAGACGCGTCCCGGGAGATCCTCCGCGGACGGCACCCGATAGGGGATGCGAGCCGCCTTGATCTTGGCCTTCGCGCGGGTGATCCGCTGCCCCATGGCGCTCTCCCGCACCAGGAAGGCACGGGCGATCTCGGCCATGGTCAGACCGCCGACCATGCGCAGCGTCAACGCCACCCGGGCCTCCATCGCGAGCGCCGGGTGACAGCAGGTGAAGATCAGCCGGAGCCGCTCGTCATCGATCGGCCCGAGAGGCTCGGGCGGGGCGTCGTACGACATCTGAGCCTCCGTCTGCTTGTCGCCGCGCTTGTTCTCGCGCCGGACCCGGTCGATGGCCTTGCGGTGGGCGGTCGTGGTCAGCCAGGCGCCGGGATTGGGCGGTACACCGTCGGCCGGCCACCGCTCGACGGCGGTCGCGAACGCCTCGGCCGCCGCCTCCTCGGCGATGTCGAGATCACCGAAACGCCTGGCCAGGGCGGCGACCACCCGCGCCCACTCCTCGTGGTGGGCCCGGGTGAGCGCCTCCCGGACGTCGATCACGCTCACAGGAACGGCCGCACCTCGACCTTCCGATGGCAGGCCTTGGACCCCTCAGCCGCCAGCTTGAGCACCACGTCGAGGTCGGGAGCCTCCAAAACCCAGAAGCCGACGAGGTACTCCTTCGACTCCAGGAAGGGCCCGTCGGTGAACAGCGCCTCACCACCGCGGTTGTCGATCACGGTGGCCGTGGCGGGCGCCCCGAGGCCGCCGGCGAAGACCCAGTACCCCTCGGCCACGAGCCGGTCGTTGAACACGTCGATCGCGGCCATCTCGTCCGGGGTGGCGAGGTCCGCCTTGTCATGGATCACGGAAACCAGGTACTGCATCTCGGATCGCCTCCTGCGCTTCGGGACGCCCCTCGCGGGCGACCTCTCACCCGTACTACGAACGGCCCCGCCCGGATCCGACACCGTCCCCGGATCCGCCGGGGAGGCCCGCGCGTGGCTGCACGGCCAGGCCGACGTCATCGACACCACACCCATGCCTGAACCTATGACGTGTCCCCGGGGAGCGGCTGCCCTCGCTCGGCCGCCCAATCCGGGCGCCACTTCGCCTGCCATTGGTCGAAGTCATCGCGCAGGAGCATGGGGTCCGCCGGTTCGAGCCGTACCTGCGGGCGCTCATCGGCCCACCAGAGCTCGAACTCGGCAACCGTCCCCTCGGCCGGCCAGTGCTCCACTGCCGTCGGCAAGAACAGCACGTCGACGAAGCCGCCGACCGCGAGGCCCATGTCGACGAAGATCCCGACCGCCCCGGGTTTCGGGACCCGCGTCACCGTCCCCTGGAACGTCTGGCCGAACCGCAGGCCGCCGCGCAGGCGGTCCCACTCCCCGATGTTCACCACCTCGGCATCCTCGCACCGTGCCTGCGCTTCGACGTCACGTCAGCGGGCTTCCGGGCGCCAGCCACCCGTTACGCCCGGAGTTGGACCGAATCCTGCGGTCCACCCCGTACGACAATCCCCTCCGGACCACGAGCGCGGCCCCCTCCACTCGGACACCACCTGATCGGATCTGAAGGGAAAGCACGAGCCCGCCTGATGAGTTCCGATCAAACCCTGGCATCGGCCTCGCAGGGCATCACCGGCTTGGAAGCATCCCCGCATGCGTCTCCCCCGGGCCCCGCACACGGCTCTCCTCCTCTGTGTCGCCGCGACGACACTCACCGGCTGCTCCGGAGCCGGGTCCGGCTCCCTGGACCGCTCGTCGGGCGCCCCGGGGTCCGTCCGTAGCAGCAGTACCGCGCCCTCCGTCGCGGCGGACTCCCGGCAGTCCGTGGTGACGTTCACCGGGGCGTCGTCGTCGAGGGCCGCGGACCTGCGCCGGACCACCGACCGTATGCGGGCGCGTGCCAGGTCACTGGGGCTCACGGACGTGCGCGTCGAGACGCACGATCGCGCCATCACCATCACGGGTCCCAGCGTCGACGAGAAGCGTCTGATGGAACTGGGTGTGTCCGGCCGCCTCGGTTTCCGTCCCGTTCTGGCGGAGGAGACGCCCGGCGCGCCGCAGGCACCGCAGCCGTCTCCCAGCGCCAGTTCCGACCCCGCGCAGGGGCGCGCCGTCACCGAAGGCCTGCGCCCTCGTGCCGCCGGGTCGGCGAGTGCCAGTGCCGTGCCGGCCCCGGCCGAGGGGGGTGCTCAGGACGCAGCGCTCCAGCAGCGCTTCGCGGCACTGGACTGCACGCGGCGGAAGCGGCCCGAGACAGAGCGGGACGCCCCTGCCCAGGACCCCGTCGTCGCCTGCGGAGCCGACGGCAGCGCATCCTCCCCGCGCGCCAAGTACCTGCTGGGTCCGACGGCCGTCGACGGCTCCCATGTCGCGTCGGCCAAGGCGCTGCGCGACCAGCAGATCGGGAACTGGACCGTGCGGCTGGACTTCGACTCGGTCGGCGCCCGGCAGTTCTCCGCCCTCACGGGAGACCTGTCCATCAACACCGCGCCGCAGAACCAGTTCGCCATCGTCCTGGACGGCGCCGTGATCTCCGCCCCGTCCGTGAGCCGGCGACTCGGCGGCGGCACCGCGGACATCTCCGGAAGCTTCACCCGGGAGTCGGCCGAGCAGCTCGCCGCCACCCTCGGCTCGGGAGCACTCCCGGCCCCCGTGGCCCTCACCAGCGTGACCCGGCTCCCGCACAGCTAGCCCGGACCATCAACGCCCGACGGACGCCGTACGGACGGCTGAAGGGCCCTCTCCCCAAAACCGTTGGAGGACCGACCTTGTCATCGTCGTCCGCTCACTGGAGCGCATACGAGATCTTCGCCGTGCTGTCGGGAATCATCCTGCTCGGAGCGGCCTTCGTGCCCGGGACAGCGGTCAAGGACCGGGCATGGTCCGTCCTGGGCGGGATCTTCCTCGTCTGCTACGGGTGGTACGTCGCCCACCGGACGACGGGCACGTTCCAGTTTCCCGTCGTCATCTTCCTGATCCCGCCGGGCGCGGTGATCTACCTGCTCGTCAAGGCGTTCGGCCACGCGGGCGGCCAGGGCTCCCCGCCCGGCCCGAGCGGATCCGACGGCCGCGGCACCCCGGGGATCGACGGCTGAGATCCCCGGCCGGGCGCCCCGGGTCAGGAACGCTTGGCGGCCCGCTCCGCGTTCTTCTCCTTGATGCGTACCGCTTCCTTGCGGGCCTCGGCCTGGGTGGCGCGCTCACGGCGCAGCCAGGTGGGCTCCTCGGTCTTCAGCACCTCGATCTGCTCGGTGGTGAGGGCCTCGCTGACGCCGCCGCGGGCGAGACCCGCGATGGAGACTCCGAGCTTGGCCGCGACGACCGGCCGCGGGTGCGGACCGGTGCGGCGCAGCTCCTGGAGCCACTCGGGCGGGTCGGTCTGCAGCGCGTTCAGCTCGGCACGGGAGACGACACCCTCCTGGAACTCGGCGGGGGTGGCCTCGAGGTACACACCCAGTTTCTTCGCCGCGGTGGCGGGCTTCATCGTCTGGGCGGTCTGGTGCGAACTCATGGGTCAAGGGTATCGACCGCCCGGGCCCCCGCCGACCATCGCGGGTGCGGCACCCGTGGCCATGCCGAGCATCGCCGGTGCGGCGCCCATGGCCACGCCGGGTAATCTGACGTGGTGACCGGCTCCGAAGCATCCCCCTCGTTCAGGCTCGCCTACGTTCCAGGGGTGACGCCCTCGAAGTGGGTGCGGATCTGGAACGAACGGATGCCCGGCGTACCCCTGGCCCTCGTCCCGGTGTCCGCCGCCGAGGTGTACGACGTCCTGCGGCGCGGCGACGCCGACGCGGGCTTCGTCCGGCTGCCCGTCGACCGGGCCGATCTCAGCGCGATCCCCCTCTACACCGAGACGACGGTCGTCGTGGTCCCGAAGGATCACATCGTGGCGGCGGTCGAGCAGGTCTCCGGTGAGGATCTCGCCGACGACATCGTGCTGCACCCCCTCGACGACCCGCTGGACTGGGAGCGACTGCCGGGCAAGCCCGCGCTGGAGCGGCCCGCCGGTACGGAGGATGCCGTCGAGCTCGTCGCGGCGGGCATCGGCGTCGTGGTGGTTCCGCAGTCGCTCGCCCGCCTCCACCACCGCAAGGACCTCACGTACCGGACGGTCACGGACGCCCCCGAGTCACGTGTCGCGCTGGCCTGGCCCGAGGAGCGGACCACCGATCTGGTGGAGGATCTCATCGGCATCGTGCGCGGCCGCACGGTGAACAGCACGCGAGGACGTTCCCAGCCCCCGGCCGCGGCACAGCAGAAGGACCGGGGCGCGGCCAAGTCCACTTCCCGGAAATCGGACTCGGCCGGCGGCGCGCGACGCAAGCCCACGCCCGGCAAGGCGGGCGGCAAGGGCGGTGGCAAGGCCACGGCCAGGAACCCCCGCAGCAGCGGTACCGGCGGCCCCAAGGGCGGCGCGAAGCGCGGCAAGCCCCGCCGCAGCTCCTGATCCGGTTCCAGTTCCCCGTCCGGTGGTTCACGATCCGACGCCGGCTCAGGCTCCGGTTGCCGCTCGGGCTCCGGTTGCCGATTCGGCTCCGGCCTCGTCGACGTGGTGACCCGCGTCGGCGCTGACGCACTCCCCGGCACCGCTTGACCTGGAGCGCGCTCCAGGTTCTACGGTTTCTCCATGACCAGCGGACAGCCCCTCCCGCACACCGCGGAACCGACCCTCACGATCGCCCAGGTCGTCGACCGCACCGGCCTCTCGCACGACACGTTGCGCTACTACGAGAAGGCCGGCCTGATCGAGCGGGTCGGCCGGACCACCGGGAACCAGCGGCGTTACCTGGCGGCGGACCTGGCCTGGCTGGAGTTCCTGATCCGGCTGCGGGAGACCGGCATGTCGATCGCGGACATGCAGCGGTTCGCGGAGCTGCGTTCCCGGGGCGACGCGACGGTCCCCGACCGGCTGGCGATGCTCCGTGAACACAGCACCGACCTGAAGAACCGGATCCGCGCGCTGCGCCGGAACGCGTCCGCCCTCGACGACAAGATCGACCACTACGAACGGCTGCTGGAGCGGCCGGGATCGGACGACCCGACATGAGCGACGCCGTGAAGAACACCGAGTCCACCACCCGCGAGGAGCGTTTCGAGCACGGTCTGAAGGTCCTTGACCGGGTGGACGGCGAGGCGGGTCGGCGGGTGCTCGCCGCGCTCGGTGACATCAACCCCGAGCTGGGCCACCAGATCGTCGCCTGGGGCTTCGGGGACATCTACGACCGGCCCGGACTCGCCCCGCGCGACCGCCAGTTGGTGACCCTCGGCATGCTCACCGCGCTCGGCGGCTGCGAGACCCAGCTGGAGGTGCACGTCAGCGCGGCCCTGAACGTCGGGCTGTCCCCGGAGCAGATCGTCGAGGCGCTGCTGCACTCCGCCGTCTACTGCGGCATTCCGAAGGCGATGAACGCGACCCTGGTCGCGAAGAAGGTGTTCGGCGAACGTGGGCTGCTGCCGGTCGCTCAGCGGCCCACGACCGGCCCTGCCGCCGCCTGATCCCCAGCATGACTTGATGGCACACCGTTCGAGATGTCAGATTTCATCGACACTTCGAACGGCAGGACAGGAAGAGGCCGGAGCGCGTCAATGGGTCGCGCGGCTCCGGGCAGGGCGGAGGACTGGACAGCATGGGTGAGTTCTGGCCGGTGCGGGACGTACTGACGTACCTGACCGGAAGCTGGCGGGTGGAGCGCACCGTGCGGGACCTCGCGAGCGACGCGGAGGGGCGCTTCACCGGCACGACGATTTTCGGGCCGCTGGAAGAAGCGGAGCCGCTGGAGGACGCGGGACTGCTGCACCAGGAGTCGGGCACCTTCGTGTGGCAGGGCGTGGCGCGGCCCGCCGAGCGGACCCTTCGGTTCCTGCCGGGACGGGACCCCGGGACCGCTCTCGTACAGTTCTCCGACGGCCGCCCGTTCCACGACCTGGATCTGACGAGCGGGCGGTGTGTCGCCGACCATCCGTGCGCGGCGGACCTCTACCGGGGCGAGTTCACCGTCCGCGACGACCATCACTGGCGGTCGGTCTGGCGGGTGCGGGGGCCGGCGAAGGACCTGGTGCTCACCACCGGCTACGCACGCCTGGCCTGAGTGATCGCCCCGTCGAAGCGCAGATTCCAGCGGCCCGACCGGCCCGTCACGCTGATCGCCGACAAGGGGCGGACGTCGATGTTCCAGTACGTCGACGGTGGCGCCTTCAGCGCGTAGACCACCGCGGCCCGGACGACCGACGGCTCGGCCACCGCGACGATGCTGCCGCCGTCGTCCCCCGGCCGGGTGTCGAGCCAGGCGCCGACGCGGGCGATGAAGGACAGCAGGCTCTCGCCGCCATGGGGCGTGGAGCGCGGGTCGGCCAGCCAGGAGTCGACTGCCTCGGGCTCGCGGGCCATGGCCTCACCCAGGGTGAAGCCCCGCCACCGGCCCATGTCGCAGTCGCGCAGTGCGAGCTGGACCAGGGGGGCGTAGCCGAGGACGTCACCGGTGGCACGGCTGCGCGGCGTCGGCGCGCAGTAGCGAAGCTCGGCCGCGGCCAGCGGCAGCAGCCCGGCGGCGGCGCGCTGCACTTCTTCCCAGCCCGCCTGGTCCAGCGGCCGGTCGTCCTCGAAGCGCTCGGCGAGCAGCGACGAGCTGCGCGCGGCGGCGACGAACGTGACCCGAAGATGCATGCGCAGATCGTGGAGCGCGGGACTCCGCAGGTCAAGGGGGTTACGCAGAGTATCCAAATGTTTCACCGGAACATCAGCTTCCGGCCTGTGCGCGCCGACAGTCCGGACACCCCGGATTCGATCTTCGTGCCGACGCGGCCCCTGCCGACCGGGCGAGGAACCACGAGCGCGGCTCGCGAATGCCGCGCGGCCGGAGAGACGCGAGGTCGGAGCTCCGCCCGGGGTCCCGGCTCGACTCCGTCCGGCACAGCGCTCGACTCCGTCCGGCGCGGAGTTCGGGCGCTCCCGGCTCAGGCCCGCACCTCGTCGTACGCCGCCGTCAGTCTCCGTACGCCCTCCGTGATCTCCTCCGTCCCCGCCACCGCCGCGAAGCTCAACCGGATCTGGGCGGCCGGGGGTTCGGCGCTGTAGTAGGGGCGGCCGGGGGTCACGGCCACGCCCGCGCGCAGGGCGGCGGCGACGAGCGCGGACTCGTCGGTGCCGTCGGGCAGCCGGGCCCACAGGTGGTAGCCGCCGAACGGGATGTGCGGCAGGGCCAGTTCGGGGAACCGTAGCCGCAGTGCGGCGGTCATGGTGTCGCGCCGGGCCTTCAACTCGGCGGAAACCGTGCGCAGATGACGCGGCCAGGCCGGCGAGCCGACGAGTTCGAGCGCGGCCTCTTGGAGCGGGCGGGGTACGAAGAAGGTGTCGACGACCTGGATGGCGCGCAGTCGTTCGAGCACCGGACCGCGCGCGGCCAGTGCGCTCACCCGGAAGCTCGGCGAGGTCGCCTTGGTCAGGGAACCGACGTGCACCACGACTCCGTCGGGGTCCTCGGCCGCCAGCGGACGCGGCAGCGGGCCCGCGTCCTCGTGCACCAGGCGGCGTACGAAATCGTCCTCGACGACGAAGGCTCCGGCGTCCCGCGCGATGCGCAGCACCTCGCCCCGCCGCTCGGGCGCGAGTACGGCACCGGTCGGATTCTGGAACAGCGGCTGACACACGAAGACCCGGGCACCGGTCGCTCTGAAGGCGTCGGCGAGGAGCTCGGGCTTCACCCCGTCGGGATCCACCGGGACCGGAACGGGGCGAAGACCGGCGGCGCGGGCGATGGCCAGCATGCCCGGATACGTGGGTGACTCGACCAGGACCGGGGCGCCGGGCGGCGCGAGCGCGCGCAGGGCGGTCGTCAGGGCGGACTGGCCGCCCGCCGCGACGAGCACCTCGGCGGCGCCGATCGCCCCGCCGATCCCCCGCGCGAACCACTCGCGCAGTTCGGGCAGACCCTCCATGGGCGGCCGGGACCACGCGCCGGGTCGGCGGCCCGCCCGGGAGAGGGCCGCGCCCATCGCCCGTTCCGGCTGGAGCGAGGGGTGCAGATAGCCGCCGTTGAACTCGACGACACCGGGCGGTGGCGCGGCGAGCGAGGCGAGAACGCCGGACGCGTCCACCGTGCGGGGGACGACCTCGGCCGCGGCGTCCGCGCTGAGCGCGACTTCCTGCCAGGACGTGTCCCCGGTGGACGTGATGACGGACCGGGGCCGCGCCCGGAAGGCGCCCGCACCGGGCCGGGTGACCACGAGCCCCTCGGCGGCCAGCTGCGCCAGCGCCCGGGACACGGTCACCGGGCTCACACGGAATCGCTCGACGAGTGCCCTGCTCGATGGCAGCTTTCCACCTGGAGAGTAGCGGTTCAATTCCTGCCGCAGCTGATTCGCCAGATCGCCCACACTGCTACGCTCTTGCATGAGAACTGAGAGTAGCGCTATCGAGCGGACCGGGATAGCGGTCAGCACCGAGCCGGCGGCCGTCCTCCCGCCCCGGAGCCCCGCGCCGAAGGACCGCCGCTCGGGCACCCTGCAGGCGGCCCTCGGCGTCACCGCTTTCTCCCTCACCTTTCCCGCGACCGCCTGGGGCCTGGAGGGCTTCGGCCCCTGGTCGCTGGTGGCCGTGCGCTGCGTCCTCGCGGCGGTCGTCGCGGGCGGCTGCCTTCTCGCGCTGCGGATCCCCCTGCCCGACCGACGGCACCTGGCGGGCCTCGCCGTCGTCGCCGCCGGTGTCGTCCTCGGCTTCCCGCTGCTGACGACTCTCGCCCTGCGGACCTCGACCACCGCCCACGCCGCCGTGGTCGTCGGACTGCTGCCGCTCACGACGGCGCTGTTCTCGTCGCTGCGCACCGGCGCACGGCCGTCGCGGATGTTCTGGCTGGCGGCCTGCGCGGGTGCGGCCGCCGTGATCGCGTTCACCGTGCAGCAGAGCGGTGGCGCCCTGACCGGTGCGGACGCCTATCTGTTCGGGGCGCTGCTGATCTGCGCGGCGGGCTACACCGAGGGCGGCCGGCTCGCCCGCCTGATGCCGGGCTGGCAGGTCATCGGCTGGGCCCTGGTCCTGTGTCTGCCGCTCAGCGTCCCGGGCGCGCTGGTGGCACTGTCGTACGAGCCGGTGCGGCTGACGGCGCACAGCGTGACCGGGCTGCTGTGGGTCGCGGCCGGTTCGCAGTTCCTCGGTCTGGTCGTCTGGTACCGGGGGATGGCGTCGATCGGGATTCCGAAGGCCAGCCAGTTGCAGCTGGCCCAGCCGCTGCTCACACTGGTGTGGTCGGTACTGCTCCTGGGCGAGCGGCTCACCCCGGCGGCACCCCTGACGGCGGCCGCCGTCCTCGTCTGCATCGCCCTCACCCAGCGGGCGCGCAGCTGACCCGCACGCACAGGCCGGGCCAACCCGCGCCCCCGGCCGTAGACTTGAGGCCACGAACCGTTACTCCCGTACAGGACGAGGAGACCGTTCAGATGCACGCAACCAAAGGCGACCAGCTGGTGCAGCACGGCAGGACCGTCGGCCAGCACGACAAGGTCGCGGAAATCACCGAGGTCATGGGAGCCGAAGGCTCTCCCCCCTACCGCGTGCGGTTCGAGGACGGTCACGAAGCCGTGTGCTCGCCGGGCCCGGACTCCGAGATCCGCCACCGGGACATGCCGCGGTAGGACGAGCACGACGGACGCCGGAGGCCGGTGGACCCTCAGCCCGGGGGCTTCGCCGGCTGCCGGTAGTGGTCGGCGACGACCCGTGCCATCGCTCCGATGCGGTCGGCGCCGGCCTCCTTGGCGGCGAAGAAGATGTGGCCCTTCACCTCCGGATGCTTCGCGGCCAGCGTGAGATGGCGGGAGAGTTCGGCCGGGTCCTGCCAGGCCGCGGGCTGCGCCGGGTCGCCCGCCTTGTAGAGCGCCTCACCCGCGTACAGCCGCACGCCCGTTCCCCGGGCGACCCCCGCCCACCAGGGCAGCAGCTTCGCGTAGTCGGCGGCGGCGAAGCCGATGTGCCAGTAGAGCTGGGGGCAGATGTAGTCGATCGAGCGCTCCCTGACCCACTTCCTGGTGTCGGCGTACAGATCGTCGTACGTCTCGATACCGGCCCGGGTCTGCGAGCCGAGCGGGTCGGTCGACGCGTTGCGCCAGACCCCGAAGGGGCTGATCCCGAAGCGGACCCCGGGCCGGACCTTCTTGATGCCCGCCGCCATCTCCAGCACCAGCCGGTCGATGTTGTCGCGCCGCCAGGCCGCTCTGTCCGGGAAGCCCGCGCCGTGTTCGGCGTACGCCGCGCCGTCGTCGAAGTCCTCGCCGGCCACCGGGTACGGATAGAAGTAGTCGTCCCAGTGCACACCGTCGACCGGGTACCGGCGCACCGCGTCGAGCATCGCGGTCCGGACGAACGTCCGGACCGGGGGCAGCCCGGGGTTGTAGTAGAGCTTCCCGCCGTACCGCACGATCCAGTCCGGGTGGACACGGGCGGGGTGCGAGGGGGCGAGCCTGCCGGGGTCCGGCTGCCCCGAGACGCGGTACGGGTTGAACCAGGCGTGCAGTTCCAGGCCACGCGCGTGCGCCTCCCGCACCGCGGTGCCCAGCGGGTCCCAGCCGGGGTCCTTGCCCTGGACGCCGGTCAGGTACTGGGACCACGGCTCGTACGGCGAGGGCCACAGCGCGTCGGCGGTGGGACGGACCTGGAAGATCACGGTGTTGAGGCGCAGGCGCACCGCCGTGTCGAGACGGTCGAGCAGTTCGGCACGCTGGCGCGCGGGGCTCAGACCGGTGCGGGAGGGCCAGTCGCGGTGCGAGGTGGTCGCGAGCCACATGCCCCGCACGGCGCGCGGGGCCGCCGACCGGCGCGCCGAGGCCGGGCCCCGGGCGGCCGCCGCGTCCCCCGCCGTACCGAACCCCGACAGCGTCGCGAGCGCGGCCGCCGCGAACGCCCGGCGTGGCAGTCGCCCCATATCCGCACCCCTACGCTGTGAATCCGATCGGCCACGGACCGTACCGCCACCCAGCATGCACCACCCCGACGATCGATCATCGATACTTGGGGGTAACGTGCACGTTCGGAGCAGGGACCGAACAACGGATGACCTGCCGGGCCGTACGGATCAGCGAAGGGGACGATGTGACCGACATCGAACGCGTCGGAGTGGTGGGCTGCGGCCAGATGGGAGCGGGCATTGCCGAGGTGTGCGCCCGCGCCGGACTGGACGTCAAGGTCGCCGAGACCACCGGCGAAGCCCTGGAGATCGGCCGAACCCGGCTCTTCACTTCGCTCTCCAAGGCGGCCGAACGCGGAAAGATCTCCGAGGACGAGCTCAAGGCCACTCAGGACCGGCTGAGCTTCACCACGGACCTCGGCGAGTTCGCCGACCGCGACCTGGTGATCGAGGCCGTCGTCGAGAACGAGCAGGTGAAGACCGAGATCTTCCAGGTGCTCGACCAGGTGGTGACCAGGCCGGACGCGATCCTCGCCTCCAACACCTCCTCGATCCCGCTGGTGAAGCTGGCCGTCGCGACCTCGCGTCCCGACCAGGTCATCGGCATCCACTTCTTCAACCCGGCCCCGGTGCAGCAGCTCGTGGAGCTGATCCCGGCGCTGACCACCTCCGAGGGCACCATCGGGCGCGCCCAGCTGTTCGCCGAGAAGGCGCTCGGCAAGCACGCGATCCGCGCTCAGGACCGTTCGGGCTTCGTCGTCAACGCGCTGCTGATCCCCTATCTCCTGTCCGCGATCCGGATGTTCGAGTCGGGTATCGCGAGCCGCGAGGACATCGACAACGGCATGGAGATGGGCTGCGCCCACCCGATGGGCCCGCTCAAGCTGTCCGACCTGATCGGCCTCGACACGGTGGCCTCGGTCGCGTACTCGATGTACGAGGAGTACAAGGAGCCGCTGTACGCCGCTCCCCCGCTGCTCCAGCGCATGGTGGACGCGGGACGCCTCGGCCGGAAGTCGGGCTCGGGGTTCTACACCTACGGCCAGTGATAGCGGAACGCTGACTCCGTTCCGCGGAATTCGGGCGGGCGCGGGCCCGGCACCTTTTACGGTGCCGGGCCCGCGCCGTTCACACGCCGTGTGCGCGCCGGGCCCGCATATGCCGCGCGCACACGCTCCCCACGCACCCACCAGGCGAGTTGACTTTCCGTGCACGGACAAGGGATGTGCCGACTACGGAAAGGAGCGGACTCGTGACCGCCGACCCTCAGCATCCCGTGGCGCCGAAGGAACTCGCGGAGTTACGTCGGTCTCTCGAAGTGGGGTTCACCCGCATCGAGGGAGGACTGGCACTGCTCACTCAGCGCGACGACCAGACGGCCAAGGATCTCGATGACCTCAGCACACGGATCGTCGCGCTCGAACACACCCGCTGGCCACTGCCCACCGTCGCCGTCGTCGCGGCCGTGGGCGCACTGGCCGTCGCGGTCTGGCAGGCTCTGGGGCGCTAAGGCCCAGGGAGCTGCGAGGGGGGACCGTTCAGGGTAACGCGTCCTGCCCCAGCCTGAGATGGTGCAGGAGCAGCAGCGCGGCCGCCATGTTGGCGGCCGGGACCTCACCACGGGCGACCATGTCGGGGACGAGTTTCAGGGGAACCCATTCCCGGCGGTCGGACTCGAAGTCGTCCACGGGGTGTCCGATGTACTCACCCTCGTCGGCCCAGTAGATGTGATGCCGGGCGTCGGTGAGCCCGTTGGAGGGCTCGACACTCATCAGATGCCGCAGGGGCCCCGGTCGCCACCCGGTCTCCTCCTCCAGTTCGCGGGCCGCCGCGGCGGCGATGTCCTCGCCGTCCTCCACGACGCCCGCCGCGAGCTCCCATCCCCAGCTGTCGGTGATGAAGCGGTGCCGCCACAGGAGCAGCACCTCGTTGGCCTCGTTCACCACCGTGGCCACGGCGACGGGCCGCAGCCGGATCAGGAAGTGATCGAGATGCCGCCCGTCCGGCAGCTCCACATCTGCGAGATTGACGCTGAACCAGCGGTTTTCATACACAGTTTGTTCGTTCTGTTTCGTCCACTGCACGGTTCTGCCACCTTCCGCCGAGTAGATGGCAATATCGCAGCAGCAGCGTCCTGACAGCAGGGCTCACAGGGGTCGGGGCGCAGCGCGGTGGCGGTGAACAGGGTCCGGCGGAGCGGTGGCCGGCGTTCCGGTGCGGCTCGTGAAGGGGCTGTCCGGTGCGGCCGGTGAAACGGCTGTCCGGGGTGCTCCCTACAGCGGTACGCGCAGTGCGCCGTCGATGAGTTCAGCGGCCTCGGTCGTGCCCGCGCAACCGCTGCGCACCAGGTGCTCGCGTACCGCGCGGAGTCTGTCGCGCAGCCGCTGGGACTCCATCCCCCGTGCCTGCTCCGCCATTTGGACGGCCGTCGCCACCGCCTTGTCGGCATTGCCCTGGCGCAGTTCGATCTGGCTGAGCATGGCCAACCGGTGCACGCGCCCCCGGTCGTGCGCCGGAGTGTCGACGGCGGCCACGGCGTGCTCCGCGGCGGCCACCAGGTCGCCGAGGCTGAGCAGCGCCTCCGCCACCTGCACGTTGACCAGTCCCGGCTGGACATAGCCGGTCTCGTCGGGCTCGTAACCGCGCCGGATGCGATCGGCGGCCTGCTCGGCACGCCGTATGCAGGACAGCGCGCTGCTGCCGTCGCCGAGGTGTGCGTACGCCTTCGCCTGCATCGCGTAGAGGTCGGAGGCGAGCGCCGGGGTGATGTGGCGTCCCGCGGCGCGCAGCGCGGCCTCGGCGAAGGCGACCGCCTGCCGGTACTCACGCATGAACAGCGACTGGTTGACGAGCAGAGCTATGACGTAGGCGCCAAGTCCCCTGTCCCCACTGGCCTTCGCCAGCCGCAGGGCCTGGTGGAAGTAGCGCTGGGCGAGTCCGTGCGCGTCGGAGTCGTAGGCGCAGATGCCCGCGATGGCCACCAACCCGCCGGTGGCACGGTGGAGTTGGCGGCCGGTGGCGTCGGTGTAGCCGCCGCGCAGCAGGGGCGCGGTCTCGGAGTTGAGGAAGCCGACGATCCGGGTTCGGGTCGCTATGCCCCCGGCCTTGCGGTACATCTGCTCGTAGTGGGCCCGTGCCGCTCGCAGCATCTCGATGTCGGCCATGCTGACGTGATGGCGGCCGCCGCGGGAGACATCCACGTCCTCGGGCGGGTTCTCCCACTCCCACACGGGCATCACCGCGGGTGTTCCGGTGACTGCCGGGGCGCCGAGTATGTGCGGGCGCTGCTGTTCGTCGGAGCGCCACAGGGCGGTGGCGCGTTCGACGAAGCCGGAGAGCGTGCCGGCGTGCGGGGTGGAGGGTTCGCCGGGGACCCCGAGGCCGATGTCGTCGAGCGTGACGGGCCGGTGCAGTCGCGCCGCGAGCACCTCGCAGATCAGGTCGGGCACCTGGCCGCGCGGTCGCTGGCCCTTCAACCACCGCGCCACGGCGGTGTGTTCGTAGCGCAGCGCGAGACCGCGCGCCCGCCCCGCCTGGTTGACGTGAGCGGCGAGTCCCGCGTGCGAGATGCCTGCCTCGTCGAGAATCGCGTCGAGCAGAGTGTTGGGCTGCATGGGAGGCCCCCCGAGTGGCTCGTTGCCGGCGGCGCCGATCGTGCCCGACCGCACCAGAGAGAGTAGTGCGTCCCCTTTCACACGGGGTGTGATGGGAATGCCCGTATCCGCGCTGTACGCGCGCTGTCGCGGAGAGTTTCGTACCGGTTGACTGAAATGCCTCGCAAGAGGCCGGCCGGGCCGCCGGCTCCCCCTCGTACAGTGCGGCGGCCCGCTCCGCGCCGTCCGCCCGGCTGTCTGCCCGACACTCCATGGCCGGGCGGACGGCAGAGCCGGCCCGGCCGGGGCGACCGCGGGACTCCGGTCGTCCGGGTGCGGGTCCCGTGGCCGGTCGACCCCGGGAACGCGGAGCCGCGTGCCGCCACTCCCGGGACCATTCCTAGCGAGGCACGTGATGGGAGACGCGATCCTGTTTCAGGGCGACGGGCCGACGGTCGTTGTGCAGCACCAGAAGGGCCACGTCGTCGTCGGGCCTGCCGCCGGTGTGGCGCAGCAAGCCGGTGAAGACCGCGCGCAGCACGGCCTGCGGTACGACGGGCCCGTCGCGGACGGCCGCCGCGAGCGCCGGGAGCAGCGGAAAGAACCGCCCCCGGGTGTCCCGCGCGTCCTCGACACCGTCGGTGTGCAGGAAGAGGCCCTCGCCGGGCCGGAGTCGGCCGCAGGCCTCGGCCGGGAGACCGGCCGGGAGCGGGAACGGCCCGAGCGGGGGCAGCGGTTCGGCACGGACGAGGGGCCGGACACGGCCCCTGCCGAGCAGATACGGCCAGGGATGGCCGCAGTTGAGGGCGTGCACCTCGCCGTCGCTGCGGATCTCCAGCAGCAGAACGGTCACGAACTCCTCGGCGGCCGGGCTGTCGGGGTCGAGCCCGGCCGAGAGATGTTCGGCCCGGTCCCCCTCGCGCAGATGCCGGGCCAGTGCCCGCTCGAGTCTTCTGAGGACGCCGCCGAGTTCGGGTTCGTCGTGCGCGGCCTCGCGGAAGCTGCCGAGGACCGCGGCTACGGTCCCGATGGCGCCGAGTCCGTGCCCGCGGACGTCCCCCATCACGACCCGCACTCCGTGTTCGGTGGCGATCGCCTCGTACAGATCGCCGCCGATGATCGCGCCGTGGTCCGCGGAGAGCTGGACCGCGGCGATGTTCAGCCCGTCGATGCGCGGTGGCAGGGGGCGCAGCAGGACGTTCTGCGCGGCCCCCGCGACCTTGCGGACCTGCCGGAGTTCGCGCAGCAGCGCTCTTCTGACGTGAAGTATCAGACCGGCGCCGACCGCGAAGAAGACGGCGCTGGTGACGACGCGGGCACCGAGCCCGTTCTGCTGTGCGAGCGGACAGGCCATCTTGTACGAGATCGCCAGCGCGCCCCAGACCGCGGGCAACCCCAGGTTCACCGCCCTGCGCAGCGGCAGCCGGTCGGCGGTGCGGCGGACCCGGTGGCCGAGGCGGCCGTGTGTGCCGGGTCCGCACTCCTCACGGGTGAACCCGATGCGGGGTCTGCGACCGCGCACCGCCCGGTCGAAGCCGGCCCTCAGCCGCTCACCCCGGCGTCGCGGCCCGGGGACCGCCCCGGCCGGGTTCCGCGAATGCGTGTGGAGCGTCGCCCTGCGGGGAGCCCCAGCCTTGATACGGATCATGCCGATTGGCCCCCCAATAGGCACTGACAGCGCAACCGGCCTCGGAGAGACCGGTCCGATTCTGTCGACCGCCCGGCCCGGCCGGGCCGGATCGCCCGGACTTGTCACCCGAATGAGTGAGGTGTGTTCGGACTCCCGCATTTATGCAGGCAGGGGCCGGGGGAAGCCCCCGGGCAGGGGCCGGGGATCCCCCTGGAAAAGGGGGCGGGGAACCGCGCGCCCGGCCACGAACGATCCGCGGCCACCGAACGGCGCACAGTTCCCCGGCACAACCGGTGGAGCTTCTAGGCTCCGCGCAACACCGCTCCCGTGCGCTCGGCCGCCAGTGCCACCGCCGCGTCGCGGGCCGCGGAGGCCTCGTCGACGGTCAGCGTGCGGTCGGCGGCGCGGAACCGCAGCGCGTAGGCGAGGGACTTCTTGTCCTCGCCGAGCTGCTCGCTCTCGTACTCGTCGAACAGCCGGATGGACTCCAGGAGTTCACCCGCGCCCTCGTGCAGCGCCGCCTCGACGTCCGTGTGCGGGACGGTCTTGTCGACGACCAGCGCGACATCCTGCGTGGCGACCGGGAAGGTCGAGATCTTCGGGCCCTTGGGGTGACCCGAGCTCGCCCGCTCCAGCACATCCAGGTCCAGCTCCATCGCGCAGGTGCGCGCGGGCAGGCCCAGCGTCTTCAGAACACCGGGGTGCAGCTCACCGGCGTACCCGATGACCCGCTCCGCGCCGTCCACGACGACCGCGAGCTCGGCGCAGCGGCCCGGATGCCACGGCCCGTACTGGCCGGAGCGGACGAGGAGTTCGGTCCCCGACTCGCGGGCCAGGGTGCGCGCGGCCTCGATCGCGTCGGCCCAGTCGGCCGGGCGGCCCTTGCCCCACCAGCCGGCCTGCTCGCGGGCGCCCGCGAGGACGACGGCGGCGTGCCGGGGCTGGGCGGGAAGCGCGGCCGTCAGGGACGCGACCTCCTCGTCGGTGGGACGGCGGTCGACGGGCAGCCGCCCGGCGACGCGCAGTTCCTCCTGCGGGTGGAAGACCAGGCCGGTCTCGAAGAGCGCCAGGTCGTGGCTGCCGCGTCCGTCGTTGCGGCGCAGGGCGTGCAGCAGGCCCGGCAGCAGCGTCGTACGGAGCGCGGGCTCCTCGTCGGAGAGCGGGTTGACCAGCTTGACGACCTTGCGCTTCGGGTCGTCGTCGGCGAGGCCGAACTGGTCGAAGACGTGCTCGCCGATGAACGGGTAGTTCAGCGCCTCGACGTATCCCGCGCCGGCCAGCGCGCGGCCGATCCGGCGGTGCAGGCGCTGCCGGTCCGTGAGGCCGAGGCCCGCCGGGGGCTTGGGCAGCGTGGAGGGCAGGTTCTCGTAGCCCTCGAGACGGATGACCTCTTCCGCCAGATCGTTCGGGTCCGTCAGGTCGGGCCGCCAGGACGGCACGGTGACGAGCAGCTCGTCCTGCCCGTAGACGTCGCAGCCGACCTGCTGGAGGCGGCGGACGACGGTCTCGCGGCCGTAGTCGACACCGGCCACCTTGTCCGGGTGGTTCGCCGGGATGGTGATGGTGTGCGGCGCGGACGGCGCGATCACCTCGGTGACCCCGGCGTCGGCGGTGCCGCCCGCGAGGAGCACGAGGAGGTCGACGGTCCGCTGGGCCGCGGCCGAGGTGGCCTCGGGGTCGGCGCCGCGCTCGAAGCGCTTGGACGCCTCGGAGGCCAGCTTGTGACGGCGGGCCGTGCGCGCGATGGTGATCGGGTCGAAGTGCGCGGCCTCGATGACGACCTCGGTGGTGGTGCCCTCGGTGTCGTCGATCTCGGTGTGGGCGCCGCCCATGACGCCCGCGAGGCCGATGGGGCCGCGGTCGTCGGTGATCACCAGGTCTCCGGCGTCCAGCGTGCGCTTGACGCCGTCGAGGGTGGTGAGCTTCTCGCCCTGCTCGGCCCGGCGCACGCCGATCGTGCCCTCGACCCGGCTGCGGTCGTAGGCGTGCAGGGGCTGGCCGAGCTCCAGCATCACGTAGTTGGTGATGTCGACGGCGAGCGAGACCGGGCGCATGCCGGCCTTCTGCAGCCGGCGGCGCAGCCAGATCGGGGACTTGGCGTCGGGGTCGAGGCCGGTCACCGTGCGCGCGGTGAAGCGGTCGCAGCCCATCGGGTCGGAGATCCGCACCGGGTAGCCGAACGCGTTCGGGGCCGGTACGTCGAGCAGCGCGGGGTCGCGCAGCGGCAGGCCGTACGCGATGGCGGCCTCGCGGGCCACACCGCGCATCGACAGGGCGTAGCCGCGGTCGGGCGTGACGGCGATGTCGAGGACCTCGTCGACGAGCTGGAGCAGCTCGATCGCGTCGGTGCCGACCTCGACCTCCGGCGGCAGCACGATGATGCCGCCGGAGCCGTCGTCGCCCATGCCCAGCTCGTCGCCGGAGCAGATCATGCCGTGCGAGGTCTTGCCGTACGTCTTGCGCGCGGCGATCGCGAAGTCGCCGGGCAGGACGGCGCCGGGCAGCACCACGACGACCTTGTCGCCGACGGCGAAGTTGCGGGCGCCGCAGACGATCTCCTGGGGCTCACCGGTCCCGTTGGCGGTGCCGACGTCGACGGTGCAGAAGCGGATGGGCTTCTTGAACTCCGTCAGTTCCTCGATGGTGAGCACCTGGCCGACGACCAGGGGGCCCTTGAGGTCGGCGCCGAGCGGCTCGACGGTCTCGACCTCGAGGCCTGCCGAAATGAGCTTGGCCTGGACGTCGCGCCCGGTCTCCGTCGCCGGCAGGTCGACGTACTCCCGCAGCCAAGAAAGCGGGACCCGCATCAGATCTCCATCCCGAACGGCCGGGTGAACCGGACGTCACCCTCGACCATGTCTCGCATGTCTTCAACGTTGTGACGGAACATCAGCATCCGCTCGATGCCGAACCCGAAGGCGAATCCGCTGTACTTCTCCGGGTCGACGCCGCAGGCGACGAGCACCCGCGGGTTGACCATGCCGCAGCCGCCGAGCTCGATCCAGCCCTCGGAGGAGCAGGTCCGGCAGGGGCGGTCGGGGTTGCCGACGGACTCGCCCTTGCAGACGTAGCAGAGCATGTCCATCTCGGCGGACGGCTCGGTGAAGGGGAAGTAGTTCGGGCGCAGCCGGGTCTTCATGTCCGAGCCGAAGAGCGACTGGACCATGTGGTCCAGGGTGCCCTTGAGGTCGGCCATGGTCAGGCCCTCGTCCACGGCCAGCAGCTCGATCTGGTGGAAGACCGGGGTGTGCGTGGCGTCGAGCTCGTCCGTGCGGTAGACGCGGCCGGGGCACACGACGTAGACGGGCGGCTCCCGGTCGAGCAGGGCGCGGGCCTGCACCGGCGAGGTGTGGGTGCGCAGCACGACACCGGACTCGTCGCCTTCCGTGCCCTGGGGGCCCTGGACGAAGAAGGTGTCCTGCATCTGCCGGGCCGGGTGGTCGGGCGTGAAGTTCAGGGCGTCGAAGTTGAACCACTCCGCCTCGACCTCGGGGCCCTCGGCGACCTCGTATCCCATGGACACGAAGACGTCCGCGACCCGCTCCATCATGGTGGTCAGCGGGTGCCGGGCGCCGGCCGGTACGCGGTCGTAGGGCAGTGTGACGTCCACCGCCTCCTCGACCAGTACGCGGGCGTCACGGTCGGCCTCCAGCTCGGTCTGGCGGGCGGCGAGGGCCTTGTTCACGGCGCCGCGGGCCTGGCCGACGAGCTTGCCGGCCGCTGCCTTGGCCTGCGGGGGCAGTGCGCCGATCTCGCGGTTGGCGAGGGCCAGCGGAGAGGTGCCGCCGGTGTGGGCGACCTTGGCCTCCTGGAGCGCGTCGAGGTCACCGGCGGCCGCGAAGGCGGCGAGCGCCTCGTCCCGCATGCGCTCGATCTCTTCCGGTTTCAAGGCCTCGACCTCTACAGGGTCGTACGACTTATTAGGTGCCGACATCTCTTCCCGTGCTTCCGGTTGGCTGGCTGAGGGTCCCCGTCATCGACTCGGAGACGCATCGTCCGCAGATGAGTGGACGCAAAGGTGCCAAAGGCCGAGTCTAACGGGGGTGGGGGCCTGCCCAGGACTGGGCGTCCTCGCGGTGCTCCCGTGCGGATGAGCCCGTGGGGGCCGCTGCGGCGTTACAGGAGATACGCCGGGGTGCCCACGGGCAACGTAAATCGGAACTCCGCTCCCCCGCCGGGGGCGCGGCCGACCGTGATGGTGCCGCCGTGGGCTTCGACGATGCCCTTGACGATGTAGAGCCCGAGGCCGGTGCCGCCGCGCTTGCTGCCCCGCCAGAAGCGGGTGAAGACGCGGTTCATGGACTCCTCCGGGATTCCGGTGCCCTCGTCGCTCACGGTGACCGACGTGACGGCGCTCGCCGTGCCCTCGTCGTCCCGCTCACGCGGGGAGGCCGAGGGTGCCACGTCAATGGTGACGGTTCCCTCGCCGTGGCGCACCGCATTTTCGATCAGGTTGCTGAGCACCTGGTCGACCTTGTCGGGGTCGGCCCAGAGGGCGGGCAGGGGTTGCTCGATGCGCAGCAGGAAACGGTCGGCGGGTTGGCCCGAGGCGACGTACGCCTGGATGTGCCGGCCGACGGCGGCGCCTATGTCGACGGGCTGGCGGCGCACTTCGAGGCGTCCGGAGTCGATGCGTGAGATGTCGAGGAGCTCGGCGATGAGCCGGGTGACGCGGTTCGCGTCGGCGTCGACGGTCTCCAGCATCAGCTTCTTCTGGTCGTCGGTGAAGCGTTCCCATTTGGCGAGCAGGGTCGCGGTGAAGCCCTTGACGGAGGTGAGCGGCGAGCGCAGCTCGTGGGCGACCGTGGCGATCAGCTCGGCGTGGCTGCGCTCGGTGCGGCGGCGGGCCTCGGTGTCGCGCAGGCAGACGACGACCCGGCGGACCGGTCCGGTGGGCCGGGTCCGCACATAGCGCGCGGAGACGAGGACCTCACGGCCACCGGGCAGCAGCAGGTTCCGCTCGGGCTGGCTGTTGCGGATGGCGAGACCGCCGTACGGGTCGGTCAGCTGCCACCAGCGGCGGCCTTCCAGGTCCTCCAGGGGGAGCGCCGCTTCGAGCCGTCGGCCGAGGGCCTCTGCGGCGGGAACCGCGGTGATACGGGCTGCGGCGGCGTTGAAGCAGATGACCCGGCCGTGTTCGTCGGCGACGACGATTCCGTCGGGCAGATCGTCGGGGTCCACACCGAGACCCGGACCGGCTCCGGTGGTGTCATCGTGATGGGACGCGGATGTGCCGCGCACGTCTCGTGCTCGCAGCGCGCCCTGGGCACCGCCCGTGCCGACACTCATCCCCGTACCCCACCTCTCGTCTGGCGCAGAGGGCCCCCGAGCCCGTCACCCTACTAGCTGCCGGTGACGGAACGGCACCCTGTGGAGGCGCGCTGTGCACGGGCTGACGCGTAGAGACATACGGCCGCGGCCGTGGCCAGGTTCAGGCTCTCGGCCTTTCCGTGGATCGGAACGCGCACGACGGCATCGGCGAGCGCGCGGGTCTCTTCCGGGAGCCCCCAGGCCTCGTTGCCGAACACCCAGGCGGTGGGGCCGCCCATGGTCCCCTTGTCGAGTTCGTCGTCGAGATCGTCCTCGCCCGCGCCGTCGGCTGCGAGGATGCGCACGCCCGCGTCCTTGAGTCCGGCCACGGCCTGCTCGACGGGCACGCCGACGGCGACGGGCAGATGGAACAGGGATCCGACGGAGGCCCGTACCGCCTTGGGGTTGTAGAGGTCGACGGAGGCGTCGGTGAGGACGACGGCGTCGGCGCCCGCGGCGTCCGCGCAGCGCAGCACGGTCCCGGCGTTCCCGGGGTCGCGGACGTGCGCGAGCACGGCGACGAGCTTGGGTCCGGCCTTGAGGATCTCCTCGAAGGGCGTGTCGACGAACCGGCAGACGCCGACGATTCCCTGCGGGGTCACGGTGGTGGAGATGTCCGCGATGACCTGCTCGTCGGCCAGGTGGACCCGGGCTCCGGCGGTGCGGGCCTCCGCGACGAGGTCGGCGTACCGCTCGGCGGCCTCCACGGTGGCGAACAGCTCGACGAGTGTGTCGCCGCCGTACGCCGCCGCCTCCCGCACGGCCTGCGGTCCCTCCGCGAGGAACAGCCGCTCCTTCCCGCGGAAGTTCCGCCGGGCCAGCCGCCGCGCGGCGGAGACACGGGGGGAACGGGGCGAGATCAGCTCGGGGCTGGCGGGGGGCATGTTCTGGTTCACCTTCGATGTCTGGGGACGACTGCAACCCCCTGGGGGCGCGGGCCCGTGTCGATCTGCGGCTCCGCCGCGATGGGGGTCCCCCCTGTTCGAGCGGAGCCGAGAACTCGGGGGAGCGATCAGCCCCCGACGGTCGGCACCCGAACGGGGCAGCCTCAGCGGGCTTCAGCAGCAAAGGACCCGCAGGCTGAAACCTGCGGGTCCTTCAGTCACGTCGGCTAAAGCCAGCGCAGCGTCACGCGGCCTTCGGCGCGTTGACGTCCGACGGGAGCGCCTTCTTCGCGACCTCGACGAGCGAGGTGAACGCGTTGGCGTCGTTGACGGCCAGCTCCGCGAGGATCTTGCGGTCCACCTCGATGTTGGCGGCCTTCAGACCCTGGATGAGGCGGTTGTACGTCATGCCGTTCTGGCGGGCCGCAGCGTTGATGCGCTGGATCCACAGCTGACGGAAGTCGCCCTTGCGCTTCTTGCGGTCGTTGTAGTTGTAGACCAGGGAGTGGGTGACCTGCTCCTTGGCCTTGCGGTACAGGCGCGAACGCTGACCGCGGTAGCCCTTGGCCGCCTCGAGGATTGCCCGGCGCTTCTTGTGGGCGTTGACTGCCCGCTTGACGCGTGCCACTTTTTAACTCCTTGTAGCGGGGCCGTGGTTGGACTCACACGACCCGAAATCGATTGGGTCCCGGTTCAGACGTGCGGCGCTGGGCGCCAGTACGTCACTTGCCGAGAAGCTTCTTGATCTTCTTGGCGTCGCCCGGGGCCATCTCGGCGTTGCCGGTGAGACGACGCGTCAGACGAGACGACTTGTGCTCGAGCAGGTGGCGCTTGCCGGCGCGCTCACGGAGCACCTTGCCGGAGCCGGTGATCTTGAAGCGCTTGCTGGCACCGCTGTGCGACTTGTTCTTCGGCATAGCGCCGTTCTCTCCTCGTCAGTGGCGTTCCGGTGCCCGGTCGCGGGACCGGGCACGGTGGAACGTCATATGTATCGATTGACATCCCGGGGCAGCAGCCCTGGGATCAGGCCTCGGCTGATGCCTCGGCCGGGGCCTCGACGGACTCGGCCTCGGTGGACTCACCCTCGGCGGCCTCGTCTTCGGCAACCTCGTCTTCGGTGACCTCACCGTCGGCGATCTCACCGTCGGCGATGTCGTCATCGGCGGCATTCTGCGAGCGACCCGGGTTGGCCTTCGCTTCCGCCTTGCGAGCCGCCTGAGCCTCACGGGCTTCGGCCATCGCCTCGGTCTTCTTCTTGTGCGGACCGAGAACCATGATCATGTTTCGGCCGTCCTGCTTCGGGTTCGACTCGATGAACCCGAGGTCCTCGACGTCCGTGGCGAGACGCTGCAGCAGTCGGTAGCCGAGCTCCGGCCTGGACTGCTCGCGACCACGGAACATGATCGTGATCTTGACCTTGTCGCCCTGCTTGAGGAACCGGACGACGTGACCCTTTTTGGTGTCGTAGTCGTGCGGGTCGATCTTCGGCCGGAGCTTCATTTCCTTGATGACCGTGTGCGCCTGGTTCTTGCGCGCCTCACGGGCCTTCATGGCCGACTCGTACTTGAACTTCCCGTAGTCCATGAGCTTGCAGACGGGCGGGCGAGCACTCGCCGCCACCTCGACCAGGTCGAGGTCGTACTCCTGAGCAAGCTCAAGGGCCTTGGCAAGCGGAACAATCCCGACCTGCTCGCCGCTGGGACCGACAAGTCGCACTTCGGGAACGCGAATCCGGTCGTTGATGCGGGGCTCGGTGCTGATGGATCCTCCTCGGTAGCACCACACGGCGGTCTGGCGGACAGCCGCGTATGTCTCTGATGACAGTTGGACCAACCACCGCGGGGCATGAAAAATGCCCCGGACGGGACACAGGCGGGGCTCCATGGATAACCGGAGCACCGCCACGGTGAACCGCGGGGCGCACATTCGGGCGACTCCACCGTCCGTACGGAACGGTGGGGGCCGCCTGACCGGGTGACCCGCCGTCCCGGAGGACAGTCGGGTGGGAGTTCGGAGCCTCCACTTGTGGGCCGAGCACTTACGTGTCCGGCCGGTCGTTACGCAAGGTTAGCAGTTCCGCCGGGTACGCGCTAACCGGCGGACTCCTCGCCGCCGCTCACCCGGCGGATGCTCCGGCGGAATGCGCCCGCTGACGCTGCGGACGGCTCCCGCCGTCCCTGCGGAAGGCTCCCGCGGACGGGGGCGCGCGCGCCGGGGCCTATCGTGTGAGGCATGAGTGACACCCCTCCCCAGAACCCCGACTACGACACCATGACCCGCGACATCGCCGAGGTCCCCGCGGTCGAGGTCATCGTGACGGTCGCCGTGAACCTGATGAGCGCCGCCGCCGTGAAGCTCGGTCTCACCGAGGAGGGCGACGCGTACAAGGACCTGGACGAGGCGCGCAAGCTGGTCACGGCGCTCGCCGGGCTGCTCGACGCGAGCGCGACCGAGATCAGCTCCTTCCACGCGGCGCCGCTGCGCGACGGTCTGAAGTCGCTCCAGCTCGCCTTCCGCGAGGCGTCGCTCGTCCCGGACGAGCCGGGCCAGGGCCCCGGCGAGAAGTACACGGGCCCCGTCTACGGCTGACCCGATCCGTACGTCGTACGGACCCGGACCTGTCCGCGTCCGCACCCGCGTACTACCCGCGTACGTACAGGGGCTCGCCCGGAGGCGTCGCCTCGGCCGGCAGAAGTGCCAGGTCGAGGCCGCGCACCAGGCGGGCCCTCAGTGTTTCGTCGGCCGCCAGCCGCTGTGCCACCGCGCGTGCGGTCTCGGCGGGGGCGGCCGACGGGTCGAGCACGAGGGCGAGGGTGCCGTCCGCCGGACCGGGGCCGAGATGGGCGCGGACCACAAGGGGCTCGGCGGCGACCGCGGCCCGTACCGCCTCGACCACGGCGGGATCGGCGAGCGGGTCGGCGGTCGTACGTCCCTCGGCGAGCGCCAGCAGGGCGGAACCCGTCAGCTCGTAGGACACGGGCCCGGCCAGGTCCAGCACGATCGTGTCGGCCTTCTCGTGCGCCGCGGCCTCCAGGACCTGATGCAGACGTACGGCGACGGGGCGGGCCTCGGGGTCCCAGCGGGCCAGCGAGTCCGTGGACGTGAACGCGGGCAGGGCCGTGCGGTTCCCTGCCTTGAGCGTGGGCACCGCCATGTCACTGGTCTTCTCGCGGCGCAGCCCGTTCTCGTCCTCCTCGACCTCGCCGAGAATTGCCACGACGGGCACGAGCAGCCGGGCACCCGTGAGTGCCTCCAGGACGGGAGGCACGGCGGTGCGGTCCGCGGACCAGGCGGCGAGCGCCGCACTCAGCCGGGGGTCCGCGGAGCCGTCGTCGTCGGAGAAGCCGGAGTCGGGAATGTTCTTGTTCGCCACGGTCCCCGACCCTATCGGGGGGATGCTGCTGCGCTTGTGCGGCCCCTGAAACCCGGAGTTGACGGAACTCATGTGTTTCTCAGCCTTCCCTGACACACCTCTAACACGCGTCTAACGGCGGACACAGCCGGGCCGTCCAGCATCACCGAATGGACCGTCACAGAGCACGCGGGCGTCGCGCCCGGCCCTCCCGACGCAAGCCTCTCCTCTACATCGCCGTGGCCTCGGCCGTCCTCGTCGGCGCCACGGCGGCCGGGACGGTGTACATGAAGGCACAGGCGCACGACGGCCCGGCCGTCGTATCGTCGGCGGCGCCGGCATCGCCCTCTTCGTCGCCGGCCGTGAGCGAGGAGGCATCGGTGGAACCCGTGGCGGAGCCCTCCGTGGACCGGGACGCGCTGCTCACGAAGGCGCTGAAGGCGGTGCCGGTGGCGGACGGCGCGAAGACAGCGGTCGCCGTCCTCGACCTCGACTCCGGTGAGAGCGCGGCCTACGGTGACGCCGCCTTCGACACCGCGAGCATCGTCAAGGTGAACATCCTGGCCACGCTGCTCCTCCAGGCGCAGGACGCGGACCGGCATCTCACCGCGCAGGAGAAGACGTACGCCACCGAGATGATCGAGAACAGCGACAACGCGTCGGCGACCGCGCTGTGGGCCGCGATCGGCCGGGCCGACGGACTCGACACCGCGAACAAGCGCTTCGGCCTGACGGACACACAGGGCGGCAACGGCGAGCTGTGGGGCCTGACCCAGACCACGGCGGGCGACCAACTGACCTTGCTGCGCCAGGTGTTCGGGGACGACTCGAAACTGAGCGGAACCTCCCGGTCCTACCTCCAGGGACTCATGGGCGAGATCGAGACCGACCAGCAGTGGGGAGTCTCGGCTGCGGCCGACGGTTCCCAATGGGCCCTGAAGAACGGGTGGTTGGCGCGCAGCACCACGGGCCTGTGGGACGTCAACAGCATCGGGCGGATCTCGGTCGACGGCCACGACTACCTGGTGGCGACGCTGTCGAACGGGAACTCCACGCAGGCGAAAGGTATTTCGCTGGTGGAAGCGGTGTCGAAGGCCGCGCTGTCCGCGTTCCAGGACACGGCCGAGGGCTGAGGGCCGAGGACTGAGGGCCGAAGGCCGAAGGCCGAAGGCTGACGATCGAGGGCTGACGATCGAGGGCTGACGATCGAGGGCTGAGGATCAAGGACTGAGGGCCGAGGGCTCACCGGGTTCTGCGTACCGGGGAGTGCGGGGCGCGCCGCGAACCTCGTTCGCGGCTAAGTCCTGTCGAACAGGTGCGGGTTTCTGCGGCCGCGCCACAGGAACACCGCTCCCCCGAGCAGGGCCAGACCCAGGGCGCCCGCGAGGGGACCGGCCCAGTCGGCCGAACTGCCGCCGTTGTCGGGGGCGTCGGGGCCCGCGCCGAAGTACTTCTGGCCGTACGCCGCCGCCTTGAGGCCCTGCGGCTTGAGCCGGCCGGCCGCCTCGATCGCGGCGGCGGGGTCGATGAAGCCGAAGCCACGGGAGTCGTCGCGGCCCCCTGAGGGAACGTTGCGGGCGGTGTCCTCGAGGAGCTGCTTGATCTGGGCCGGGGAAAGACCCGGATGGGCGGCCTCGATGAGCGCGACCGCGCCGGAGACGAACGCGGAAGCCGCGCTGGTGCCCCAGCCCTCGTAGTACCGGTCGTCCGGGTCGGCGATGACGACATCGACGCCCGGGGCGCTGACGGTGGCGTACCAGCGGCGGGTGGAGAAGGAGGCGTGGGTTCCGTAGCGGTCGACGGCGGTCGCCGCGATCACGCCGGGGTACGCGGCGGGGTACGAGATGTGGTCGCCCTTCTCCCCGCCGTTGCCGGCCGAGGCGACGACGACGGCACCCTTCTTCAGCGCGTACTGGACGGCTTCGTCCTCGGCGGGCTCGGGGTGGGCGGATTTGGAGTCGTCGCCGAGGGAGAGGTTGATGACGTCGGCGCCGTGGTCGGTGGCCCAGCGGATGCCCTCGGCGAGCGCGTTGCCACGGGTGTTGCGGGCCTTGGAGCGCGCCGGGTCCTTGTCCTCGAGGATGACGCGGACGGGCAGGATCTTCGCCTCCGGGGCGATGCCCATGACGCCGCTGGCGTCACCCGGCCCGTGGCCGTGCCCGGCGATGATGCCCGCCATGGCGGTGCCGTGCCGGGCCCAGGCCCGGTCACCGCGGCTCGCGCCGAAACCGACCATGTCCTTGTCGGCGAGCACATTGCCCGTGAGGTCCGGGTGCCGGGAGTCGACGCCGGTGTCGAGGACGGCGACGGTGATGCCCTTGCCCTTGGTCGTACGCCACGCCTGCTGTGTGTGCATCGCGTCGAGGCCCCACTGCTGGGCACGTATGCCGTCGGCGTACGCGACGGTCGAGGGCACCAGGGCGAGGGACGCGGCGAGGACGGCCGCGAGGGCGCCGGTCCTGCGGGTGAGCCGGGGGCCGCGCGCCCCCAGGACCGCGCGCAGGCGCCGGGCGCTTTCGGCGACGGGGGCCGCGCGGAGCAGTCCCGGCACGGGGCTCCGACGGACCGGGACGCTCTCCGCGTCCGCGGCCGCGGACGCGGAAGCCGTCGCGGTCGTCGCTTCGGTCGTGCCGGTCGCTCCGGTCGTGCCGGTCTGCTGGATGCGGCTGGCGGGGCCGGCCTTGCGAGTCATGACGGCTTCTCCGTGGCCGAGGTGACGGTCTTGCGGAGGCCTCGCTCGACCCGGTCGGCGAGGCCCTGCGCCTCATGGCCGAGGCCCGCCTGGGCCGGGGCCGCGGTCGAGTCCGGCTTCATCGCGTCCGCGGCGGGCTGCGGGTTGGCCACCGTGCGCCCGTCGGCGAACCCGGATACCGCGTACACGACGACGGGGGCGTCCGTGAGGACCGCCTCGGTCCAGGAAGCGCGCTGTGCCTTGCCGAAGCCCTCGGCGGCGGTGCCCTTCGCCGCGTAGGGGCGGGGCAGCAGGTCGGTGCGCCGGTCCAGACCCTCCTTACGGAAGCGGGCCTTCAGGGAGGTCATGCCCGCCGCGTCCGCCTTGGTGAACAGCAGGCCGACGGTGGTGACATGGCTCCGCGTCGCGTCCACGTAGGTGGCGCGCAGCAGCCGCAGGCAGCCGACGGGGGCGAGGGCCTGACGCAGCAGCGGGTCGAAGGCGTCCTTGCAGCCGGTGTCCGGGGCGACGGCGATCCGCGTCCAGGTGCGGTCGGAGCCGCCGGGGCCCGCTCCGTCGCCGCGCACGGTCGGCGGGAAGAGCTGGTCCACCGGCACGCTGTGCCAGAGCTCTCCGGCCGCCGTGAAGGCGCCGGGCGAACCGGGTCCGTCCGCGTTGTCGCCGGTGAGCCAACTCCCGGTCACCGCACCGCCGATGAGCCCGAGTCCGAGAACGACACAGGCCGCGGCGGCCACGGTACGAGGCCGGGCCCGCCCACGGAACGGACGCGTCCGCGCGGTGTCGCCGCCGTACGTCTCGGGCTCCGCGAACGACACGAAGGGGCGCTGCACGCCCGGAACTCCCTCGGCGGGCGTTGCCGGCGGGGGCGGGGTGAACGAGGGCATGGTCGCGGAGGGCCCAGGGGGCTGCTCGACCCGTCCGGGCCGCGACCCCCGGGTCACCTCCGTGAACCGCTCCCCGGAGACGGGGGCCGGCCCGGCTACTCCGGTCGGCGTGACCGCCGCGGGCTCGGACGGACGCAGGGGCTCGGTGAGACGTGGGGGCTGGGACGGGCGCACGGGGTCGGAGGGCCGTGCAGGCTCGGACTGCCGCAGAAACCCGGACGGGCGTGAGGGCCCGGAGGAGCGCGAGGGGTCGAAGGCACGCGACGGGCCGGAGGGGCGCGAGGGGTCGAAGGCCCGCGTCGGGCCCGAGGACCGCGAGGGGTCAAACGGCGGCGACGGCTCAGACGACGGCGAGGACTCGGAGGGGCGCGAGGCGTCGAAGGCACGCGACGGGCCCGAGGACCGCGAGGGGTCAAACGGCGGCGACGGCTCAGACGACGGCGAGGACTCGGAGGGACGCGGGGTTTCGAAGGCGCGCCGGGGCTCGGGCGGGCGCTGCGGCGCGGCGGGGTGCGACAGCCGGGCGGGGCGCGGCCCGGGGCGCTGGGTTCCGCCGGGCCGCGACAGTCCGGCGGGGTGCGCCCCATCGGGACGCGCCGACTCCGCGGACGCGGGCGGCGCGTCCGGGAAACGTGCGGAGGCCGCGGGGGGCGGCGGGGCCGACGACCCCGGCCGCGCCTCGGGGCGCAGGTGGGGGAAGCGCCGGGCCCCCGGCCGGGACGCGGACGCGGGACCCTGCGGAGCGGCGTCCGACGCGGAGCGCTCCGAGGCCGCCGACGGCGGGGCCGGGCGCTCCGAAGGGGGTGCCGCGGACCCGTGCGGGACGGCTTCCGGCTCGGGGCGAGGAGTGGTGGGCGTCGTAGCGGGGCGCTCCGCGCCGGACGGTGACGTACCGGTCGAGGCGGACCGTGGCGCGTCGGCCCCCGGCGTAGCGGTCGGGGCCGACCCCGCCGCGGCGGACGAGGCGGACCACGGCCTACCGGGCGAGACGGACGTCGGCTCGGCAGGCGAGGCAGCCCCCGGGGCACCGGGCGATGCGAACCTCGGCGTACCAGGCGCGACAGGCGCTGCGGACGGCGGTCCGCCGGACGAAACGGAGCCCCGGGCACCCGCCGAGGCGGACCCCGGCGCACCGGCCGAGGCTGACGTCGACCTGCCGTACGAACCAGACCCCGGACCACCCGCCGAAGCAGACCCCTGACTGCCAGGCGCGACTGCCCCAGGCGCGACAGGCGCTCCGGACGCCGGCCCGCCCGCCGAGGCGGACCCCGGCGCACCGGCCGAGGCTGACGTCGACCTGCCGTACGAACCAGACCCCGGACCACCCGCCGGAGCAGAGCCCGGCGTGCCGGAAGGCGCGGATGTCGACGCACCGGGAGAGGTCGGCCCCGGTTCGGAAGGCGCAGCCCACCTCGGGGTGCTGGCCGTGCCGGGGGTTTCGTCCGACTCTGTCGCGGTGTCGAAGAAGTCGAAGGAACGCGGCGGCGACGGCACCCGCGAGGCCCGTACGGGTTCCGGCGCGGAGGTCTGCACGGAGGCGGAAGCCGGCGGGGAGGTCGCGGCGGAAGTCGGCGCGGAACCGTCGCCGGAGGACCGGAATTCGCCTCCGCCCGCGGACGGCCCGCCCGGTGAACCGGGCCACTCCCGCGTCGACGGCGGCCCGACGGGCTGGGGCGGCACCGAAGGAGCCACGCCACGGGGCGGGCTCGCGGGGCGCGGCGGGACCACCGGAGCGCGGTCGGACCCGGCGTACCCGGGCCCGGACGCGGACCCTTGCGTGGCTGGCGAGGGATCCTCCGCAGACCAGTCCTCCCCGCCCGACATGGACGGCTGGGGCGACCGGGCCGGCTTCGGGGGAGTCGGTCCGCCGACCGGAGTCGTCCGAGCGGACCGGGCCGCCACAGCCGGAGGAATCGACGGAACCGGTGGATTGGCCGCAGCGGACCGAGCCGGAGGGTTCGACGGAACCGGTGAGTTCGTCGGAGCCGGTGGGTTCGTCGGAGCCGGTGGGGTCTGGGAGGTCTGCGGGGCCTCGGCGGATGAGGCGGTGGGGCGCTGCGGATTCGAGGCACGCCGCGCTTCCGTACTCATGCACCCCCCGTTTCCTCGTACCGGGCTGTCGGCCGCCCCGGAGCTCGGCGAACCGTTTCGCGTGTGCGCAAGAGGCTCGCCACGGGCACGCATACCCGCACCGGTGGACCGTCACCCCGGGCAGGGCCCGCCGGGGCAAGGTCGTTCCTCCCTGCGTCCGCGTCACTCTACGGGTTGACGCGCGTCCGGCGGGAACCAGTACGAGCCCCCGGGGCATCTGCCCGGAACGTCCCCCTACCCTGCGGTAATCGAGTCTGGCAGTCTTCGCTCATGACTGCCCGTGCCGCCGACAGGGCCCGCTATGACCGGGCCACCGCTCACCTCGACGCCCCCGTCGCGATCGTGGACCTGGAGGCCTTCGACGCGAACGCGGACGACCTCGTCCGCCGGGCCGGCGGCAAGCCGATCCGTGTCGCCAGCAAGTCCGTCCGCTGCCGCACCCTCCTGGAACGCGTCCTGGACCGGGACGGCTTCGCGGGGATCATGTCCTTCACCCTCGCCGAGTCGCTGTGGCTGACCAGGTCCGGTTTCGACGACGTCCTGCTCGCCTATCCGTCGGCCGACCGCAAGGGCTACGCCGAGCTGACCGCCGACCCCAAGCTGGCCGCCGCGGTGACCGTCATGGTCGACGACCCGGCGCAGCTCCGTCTCATCGACGAGGCTCGCCAGGGCGGCACCGAGGTCGTGCGGGTCTGCCTGGAGCTGGACACCTCGCTCAAGCTGTTCGGCGGCCGGGTCCGGGTCGGAGCGCTGCGTTCGCCGCTGCACTCCCCCGCCCAGGTGGCGGAGATGGCCCGTGCCGTCAAACGCGCGCCCGGGTTCAAGCTCGTGGGGATCATGGCGTACGAGGGCCACATCGCGGGCGTCGGCGACGCGATCTCGGGACGGCCGCTGCGCTCGCGCGCCGTACGGCTGATGCAGGCCACCGCCCGCAAGGAGCTCGCCCAGCGGCGCGCGGAGGTCGTCCGGGCGGTACGGGCCATCGAACCGGACCTCGAATTCGTCAACGGCGGCGGCACCGGCAGCGTCCAGCACACGGCCGCCGAGGACGCGGTCACCGAGATCGCGGCCGGGTCGGGGCTCTACGTCCCGAGGCTCTTCGACAACTACACGTCCTTCAGCGGACGCCCGGCAGCACTGTTCGCCCAGCCCGTCGTGCGTCGGCCGGGGGTGGGTGTGGTGACCGTGCTGGGCGGCGGATACCCGGCGTCCGGGGCCGCGGGCCCCGACCGGCTGCCCGTCCCGTATCTGCCGGAGGGGCTGTCGTACGACCCCCAGGAGGGTCCCGGCGAGGTGCAGACCCCGCTGCTGGGCTCCCCGGCGGACGATCTGCTCATCGGCGACAAGGTGTGGTTCCGGCACGCGAAGGCCGGTGAGCTGTGCGAGCGGTTCGACACGCTGCACCTGGTCGAGGGTGACGCGGTCACGGCCACCGTCCCGACCTATCGCGGAGAGGGCCACACCTTCCTCTGATCCGGCGGGGCCGGACCGACCTTCTCCGATCCGGCGGGGCCACGCCCTCTCCGGTCCGGGTGAAGGCGGCCCTGCCCGTACCCGGGCGGCCGGGGGACTCCGGTCACCCGGCCGTGACACCGGTCACCGTTCACGGTCTACTTCGACGGGCCGATGCTGCTGCCCACACCGCCTCCGGCACCCTTGTCGCCGACCGACCGGATCCCCTTGGTGATCCGGTCCATGTCGGACAGCGGCGGCCCGTCGGCGCCGGCGTCGAAGGCGAAACGGATGATGACCAAGGACTGCGAGCCCACGCTGGACGGGAAGGCCAGCGATTCGACGTAACCCCCGGGCCCCACACCGGTCTTGACCTTCCAGCGCACGAAGTACCCGGCGCGCCCGGCGACGGCGACCGAGCCGGACTTCACCAGGCGGTGGGAGGTGACGCCCCGGAAGGGGCGGCTGCCGACGACGTCGTGGTCGTACGCGCCGTCGGCGGCGTCCTTGATGTCGCCCTCGGCGAGGGCCTTCGGGGACGTCTCGTCGGTGGCCGTGGCCGTGCGCGAGACGACCCGGCCGTGCCGGCACAGACCGGGGTCGCCCGGACAGTCGTAGGTGCCCGGGGTCGTCAACACCATGTCGTGGTCGACGACGTACTGCGGTCGTGCCCAGCCGTCGAGGATCGGGAAGGTGATGCCGTCGAGTTCGTCCGTGACGACGGACGGGTCCCCGGCCGACGGCGAGGGACCGGTCGGTGACGGTGACGGGCCGTCCGTCTCCGTGGGAGACGCGACGGCGGGCGTGGTCTGTGTCGCGGCCTCGTCGCCGCTGTCCTCGCCGCGCAGCAGCACCGCGCCCGTGACGATCGCGGCGACGAGGACGGCGGCGGCCGTCACGAGCGCGACGGCCTTGCCCCGGCCGGGGCCGCCGCCGCTGGGCGACTGGGTTGGTATCAGGGGCTGTTGGGGCGCCTCGGGCTGACGCCGGTGGTCGGTCCACGCGGTCCCGTCCCACCAGCGCTCGACGAGCGGGTACGACGGGTCGCGGTACCAGCCGGGCGGAGGGGTCATGCTCATCCCGGCACTCTAGGACGTGCCGGGACGGGCGGCACACGGTGTCCCCGAGGTCGGGTACGACCGGGCCGTCCCGCCCCCGGACCGTAACCGCGACCGGCCTACAGGGGCGTGACGTACGCGCCCGAAATGCCTCCGTCCACGAGGAAGTCGGTGGCGTTCACGAAGGAGGAGTCGTCGCTGGCGAGGAACGCGACGGCAGCTGCGATCTCGTCCGCCTCGGCGAACCGCCCGACCGGGATGTGCACCAGCCGGCGCGCGGCCCGCTCGGGGTCCTTGGCGAACAGCTCCCGCAGCAGCGGGGTGTTCACGGGACCGGGGCACAGGGCGTTGACCCGGATGCCCTCCCGGGCGAACTGGACGCCGAGTTCGCGGGACATGGCCAGCACGCCACCCTTGGAGGCCGTGTACGAGATCTGGGAGGTCGCCGCGCCCATCCGGGCCACGAAGGACGCCGTGTTGATGATCGAGCCCCTGCCCTGGCGGCGCATGTAGGGGATGGCGGCCTTGCAACACAGGTAGACGGAGGTGAGGTTGACCTCCTGGACGCGCTTCCATGCCTCCAGGCCCGTGTCCAGGATGGAGTCGTCGTCCGGCGGCGAGATGCCCGCGTTGTTGAAGGCGATGTCGACCGAGCCGTAGGTGTCGTGCGCCGTCCTGAAGAGCGTCTCGACCTGCTCGGGGTCGGTCACGTCGACCTTGACGAAGATCCCGCCGACCTCCTCGGCCACGGCCTTGCCGTGCTGCTCGTCGACGTCGCCGCAGACGACGTGGGCGCCCTCGGAGGCGAGCCGGCGCGCGGTGGCGAGGCCGATGCCGCTGGCGGCGCCGGTGATGACGGCGGTGCGGCCGACCAGGCGGCGGCAGCTGGTCTCAGGGGTGTCTGAAGTCACTGTGCGGGACCCTCCGTGCTGATGAAGACGTTCTTGGTCTCGGTGAAGGCGGCGAGGGCGTCCGGGCCGAGTTCGCGGCCGATTCCCGACTGCTTGAAGCCGCCGAAGGGCGTCCAGTAGCGGACGCTGGAGTGGGAGTTGACGGACAGGTTGCCGGCCCGGACGGCCTGGGAGACGCGCAGGGCGCGGCCGACGTCGCGGGTCCAGATGGAGCCGGACAGGCCGTAGTCGGTGGCGTTGGCGAGCCGGATCGCGTCGGCCTCGTCCTCGAAGGGCAGCACGACGGCGACGGGGCCGAAGACCTCCTCGACGGCCACGCGCGCGTCGGGCTCGACGCCGGTGAGGACGGTGGGCGCGAACCAGAAGCCGGGGCCCTCGGGCGCCTTGCCCCGGATACCGGGCGCGTCGGCGTCGACGTAGGCCCGTACGCGCTCCAGTTGGGCACCTGAGATCAGCGGGCCCATCTGGGTGCGCTCGTCGGACGGGTCGCCGACGACGACCGACTCGACCGCCGGGGCGAGGAGTTCGAGGAAGCGGTCGTGGACGGAACGCTGGACGAGGATGCGGGTGCGGGCGCAGCAGTCCTGTCCGGAGTTGTCGAGGAAGGACATGGGTGCGGCTGCCGCGGCGGCCTCGATGTCGGCGTCGGCGAAGACGATGTTGGGGCTCTTGCCGCCGAGTTCGAGGGTGACGCGCTTGAGAAGGGCGGAGCCCTTGGCCAGCACCTGTTTGCCCACCGCCGTCGACCCGGTGAAGACGATCTTCGCGACGCCGGGGTGTTCGACGAGTGCGGCGCCCGCGACGGGACCCGCGCCGGGCAGCACCTGGAAGAGGTGTTCGGGCAGGCCCGCCTCCAGGGCGAGTTCGGCCAGCCGCAGGGCCGTCAGCGGAGTCGTCTCGGCAGGTTTGAGGATGACGGCGTTGCCCGCGGCGAGGGCCGGTGCGGTGCCCCAGGCGGCGATGGGCAGGGGGAAGTTCCAGGGGGCGATGACCCCGACGACGCCGAGCGGTTCGAGGAGGGTGATGTCGAGGCCGCCCGCGACCGGGATCTGGCGGCCGGTCAGCCGTTCCACTCCCCCGGCCGCGTAGTCGAGCAGATCGCGGACGTTGCCAGCCTCCCAGCGGGCGTTGCCGAGGGTGTGGCCGGCCTCGCGGACCTCCAGGCGGGCCAGTTCCTCGATGTGGGCGTCGACGACGGCCGCGAAGCGGCGCAGCAGCCGGGCCCGGTCGCCCGGCGCGAGCGCGGCCCAGCGGACCTGCGCCTTCGCGGCCCGTACGACGGCGTCCCCCACGTCCTGGGCGGTGGCGGCCGGGACGGTGGCGACGACCTCCTCGGTGGCGGGGTTCAGTACCTGGAGTTCGTGGTCGTACGGGGGCGACGTGTACGGGTGCGAGGTGTATGGGTGCGAGGTGTATGGGTGCGACAAGGGGGTCCTCACATGCGTTCGAAGGAGCGGCGCAGCTCCCAGTCGGTCACCGCGGCGTCGAATGCCTCCAGCTCGACGCGCGCCATGTTGCGGTAGTGCTCGACCACCTCGTCACCGAAGGCGGCTCTGGCGACGGCGCTGTTCTCCCAGAGCTCGGCGGCCTCGCGCAGGGTGGTGGGGACGTGTGCGTACGCGGAGGTGTAGGCGTTGCCGGCGCACGCCTCGGGCAGTTCCAGCTTCTGCTCGATGCCGTACAGGCCGGCGGCGACGAGTCCGGCGACGGCCAGGTGCGGGTTGACGTCGCCGCCGGGCAGCCGGTTCTCGAAGCGCATCGAGCGGCCGTGGCCGACGACACGGAGCGAGCAGGTGCGGTTGTCGTACCCCCAGGCGACGGCGGTCGGCGCGAAGGAGCCGGGCTGGAAGCGCTTGTACGAGTTGATGTTGGGCGCGTACAGGAGCGAGAAGTCGCGCAGGGCGGCCAGTTGTCCGGCGAGGAAGTGGCGCATGACCTCCGACATGCCGCCCGGGTCCTGGGCTGAGCCGGCCATCATGTTGGTGCCGTCGGCGTCGGCGAGCGAGAGGTGGATGTGGCAGGAGTTGCCCTCGCGCTCGTTGTACTTCGCCATGAAGGTGAGCGAGACGCCCTCCTGGGAGGCGATCTCCTTGGCGCCGGTCTTGTAGACGGCGTGCTGGTCGCAGGTGACCAGGGCCTCGTCGTACTTGAAGGCGATCTCGTGCTGGCCGGGGTTGCACTCGCCCTTGGCGGACTCGACGGTGAGGCCCGCGGCCTGCATCTCGTTGCGGATGCGGCGCAGCAGGGGCTCGATGCGTCCGGTCCCGAGGACCGAGTAGTCGATGTTGTACTGGTTGGCCGGGGTGAGTCCCCGGTAGCCGGTGTCCCAGGCCTGTTCGTAGGTGTCCTTGAAGACGATGAACTCCAGCTCGGTACCGACCTGGGCGGTGTAGCCGAGCTGGGCGAGGCGTTCGAGCTGGCGGCGCAGGATCTGGCGGGGCGCGGCCACCACCGGGGAGCCGTCGTTCCAGGCGAGGTCGGCGATGAGCAGGGCGGTGCCCTCGTTCCACGGGATGCGCCGCAGGGTGCCGAGGTCGGGGTGCATGGCGAAGTCGCCGTAGCCCCGGTCCCAGGAGGACATGGCGTATCCGTCGACGGTGTTCATGTCGGTGTCGACGGCGAGGAGGTAGTTGCAGCCTTCCGTGCCGTGTTCCAGGACCTCGTCGAGGAAGAAGGCCGCGGCGAACCGCTTGCCCTGGAGCCGCCCCTGCATGTCGGGGAAGGCCAGGACGACCGTGTCGATGTCCCCGGCCTCGACGAGACGGCGCAGTTCTTCGACGGTGAGCGGGGGTGTGCGGTCTGCCACCGGAAAAGCCTCCTTGGGTCAGCCGAGAGCCATAAGGTATTGCGGAGAACCATTGCTTGGGAAGGGGGCGCGACCGGATGACGACGGAGGAACCCGACCGTGGGACGGACGACCGGCTGACGCCGGTGCTGCGGCCGGTGCGGGCGGGCAACGGTTTCGAGGAGGCGCTGGAGCAGATCCTCCAGATCGTCCGGCTCGGCCTGGTTCCGGGCGGTGAACGACTGCCCGCGGAGCGGGAGTTGGCGGAGCGGCTGGGCATCAGCCGGGTGACGCTGCGCGAGGTCCTGAAGGTGCTGCAGGACCAGGGTCTGGTCGAGTCGCGGCGCGGCCGGTACGGCGGCACGTTCGTGCTGGCGCGCACCGCCACGCCGGGCGAGCACGAGCTGCGCCGCCGGGTCGCCGCCGTCGACATCGAGGACGTGCTGCGTTTCCGCGAGGTCCTGGAGGTGGGCGCGGCCGGACTGTGCGCGACGCACGGGCTCGACGCGGAGCAGGCCGTACGGCTGCGCGAGGCGCTCGACCGGACGAACGACGCCCCGCTGGCCGACTACCGACGGCTGGACACCATGCTCCATCTCACCCTCGCGGAGCTGTGCGGCTCCCCTTCCCTCACCGCGCGGTACGCGGCCGTCCGCGCCTCCGTCAACGACCTGCTCGACTGCATCCCGCTCCTCGTCCGCAATCTGGAGCACTCGCAGCGCCAGCACACCGCCCTCGTCGAGGCGGTCCTCGACGGGGACGCGGACGGGGCTCGGGAGATGATGCGGGAGCACTGCGCGGGCACGGCGGCGCTGCTGCGCGGGTTCCTGGCGTGAGCGGACGGGGCGTGAGGGGCGCGTGGCGTTTCCGCCCCTCATCACCCAAAGGTATGAGACCTTTCCATTGACGTTCCATGGGCGCCGTGGCGACCCGGATCCGAGGGAGAAGCGCGTGGGCAGGCCGCTGATCGGCGTGAGTACGTATCTGGAGGTCGGGGCGCGCTGGGGCGTGTGGGAGCTGGAGGCCGCGCTGCTGCCGGCCGGCTATCCGCGGCTCGTGCAGCGGGCGGGCGGACTCGCCGTCATGCTGCCGCCGGACGATTCGGGCCTGGCGCCCGAGACCGTCGCCCGGCTCGACGCGGTGGTCGTCGCGGGCGGCCCCGACGTCGACCCCCTCCGCTACGGAGCCGAGCGCTCCCCGCGTACGGGCCCGCCCGCTCCCGAGCGCGACGACTGGGAACTCGCCCTGATCCGGGCCGCGTTGGACTCCGGTACCCCGCTCCTGGGCATCTGTCGGGGCCACCAGCTCCTGAACGTGGTGCTGGGCGGCACGCTCGTCCAGCACCTCGACGGCCATGTGAAGGACACCGGCGTCGTCGGACACCACGAGGTGACGCCCGTACCCGGGACGCGGTACGCCGCTCTCGCACCGGAGCCGTGCGAGGTGCCGACGTACCACCATCAGGCGGTGGACCGCCTCGGTGACGGTCTCACGGTCTGCGCGCACGCTGCGGACGGCACCGTGGAGGCGATCGAACTCCCCGGCCCCGCCTGGGTGTTGGGGGTCCAGTGGCACCCGGAGATGGGCGACGACCTGCGGGTGATGCGGGGCCTGGTCGCGGCGGCGTCCTGAGCGGACCGTAGCCAGATTTCAGCCCCTCCGGCGTTTGAGGAGCGGGGGTCCGGGGGCGGCACCCCTGGGGACGATGGGGGTCCCCCCTGGTCGAGCGAAGCCGAGACCTTGGGGGCGGAGGGGGCGAACAACGCCTGTGCGGTCGGGCAGCCCCGGTGCCCCTGCGCGGCCAGGCCCCGTGTCCCTGCGCGGTCGGGCGGCCCCGCCCCCGTGCGGTCAGACGGCCCCCCGCGTCAGGGAGAGCAGGTCGCGGGCCGGGCCCGTGGGGCGATGGCCAGTCGGCCAGACGGCCCGCAGGGCGCGGGCGAGCCGGACGTCGGCGAGCGGGATGCTCACCAGACGGTGCGCGGAAAGCTCCTCCCCGAGGGCGAGTTCACTCAGGACGGCGGGTCCGGCGCCGCTGACGGCGGAGGCCTTGACCGCCGTCGTCGAGGACAGCTCGATCAGCGGGCGGGCGAGCCCGCCGAGCGCGGTGTCGAGGACCTGACGCGTGCCGGACCCCTCCTCCCGCAGGATGAGCGGCGTGGCGGCCAGTTCCGCCGCGGCGAGAGGCGCGCGGCGACGCGCCCAGGGATGTCCGGGCGCCGTCACCACGATCAGCCGGTCGTGCGCGATGACGGTCGCGTCGAGACCGGACGGCACCGAGAGCCCCTCGACGAAGCCGAGGTCGGCCTCGCCGGAGAGGAGCCGCTCCGCGACGCCTGCGGAGTTCCCGGCGAGCAGCGACACGGCCGTGTCGGGGCGCTGCGCGCGCAGCGCGATGAGCCAGCCCGGCAGCAGATACTCGGCGATGGTCATGCTCGCGGCCACCCGAAGCCGCGAGTCGCGCCGGTCCCGCAGCGCCTGCGCCCCCGCGTCGAACGCCTCGGCCGCGTCCACCACCCGCCGCGCCCAGTCCGTGACGAGCGCTCCCTCACGGGTGAGCCGGGATCCGCGCGGCGAACGGTCGACCAGCGCGACCCCGAGCAGCCGCTCCATGGAACGGATACGGCTGCTGGCCGCCGGCTGGGTGATCCCCACCTCGCGTGCGGCGCGCCCGAGACTGCCGAGGCGCGCCACCGCCAGCAGCAGTTCGAGCGCGCCGAGATCCGGCACCCGGTGCGCGATGCCGACGCCGGGCCGGTCCTCAGCACCGCTACTCATGGCGATCCTCAGCACTGCTGCTCATAAAGCCAGCTTATGCCCTCATAGGCCCGTGCTCCCTGGTGGGGAGCCGACGGGAGCGCGACCGTGGTGCCATGGTCACCGCAGCCCAGCCCCTGTCCGCCCATCAGGCGGGAACCGTCCCCGACACGAAGCCCCCCCGTGTCCTGGGGAACCGCGGCATCGCCGCAGTCCGGCATCTCGGCCCGAACTGGTACGCCTCCGTGATGGGCACCGCGATCGTGGCGACGGCGGGAGCCGGACTGCCCGGAAACGTGCCGGGCCTGCGTACCGCCTGCACCGTCGTGTGGGCCCTCGCGCTCACCCTGCTGGTGTCCTTGCTCGCCGCCCGCGCGCTGCACTGGACGTACCACCGCGACCAGGCCCGCGCCCACCTCCTCGACCCGGCCATGGCCCCCTTCTACGGCTGCCTCTCGATGGCCCTGCTCGCCGTGGGCGGCGGCACCCTGCTCGTCGGCCGGGACTGGATCGGGATACAGGCGGCGGTCGCCGTGGACACCGTCCTGTTCGTCGCCGGGACGCTGATCGGGCTCGCCGCCGCCGTGGCCGTCCCGTACCTCATGGTCGTACGGCACCGGATCGAGCCCGGACAGGCGTCACCCGTGTGGCTGCTGCCGATCGTCGCCCCGATGGTGTCGGCCGCCGTCGGCCCCCTCCTCGTTCCCCACCTGCCGGCCGGACAGCCCCGGGAGACGCTGCTCCTCGCCTGTGTCGCGATGTTCGGGATGAGCCTGCTGGCCACCCTCGTGATGCTGCCGACGATCTTCGCCCGGCTCGTCACCGCGGGTCCGCTGCCGCTCGCGCTCACCCCGACGCTGTTCCTCGTGCTCGGCCCGCTGGGCCAGTCGACCACCGCGGTGGGCAAGTTCGCGGACGCCGCGCCCGGTGTGGTGCCCGCCCCGTACGGCCAGGGCTTCGCGCTCCTCGCGGTCCTCTACGGCGTCCCCGTGCTGGGTTTCGCGCTGCTGTGGCTCGCGCTGGCCGTCGCGATGGTCGTACGGGCACGCCGCCAGGGCATGGGTTTCGCGATGACCTGGTGGGCGTTCACCTTCCCGGTGGGGACCTGTGTGACCGGTGCGGAGGGCCTGGCCCGGCACACCGGCCTGGCCGCCTTCGACGCGCTCGCCGTCGCCCTGTACGCCCTGCTGGTGGCCGCCTGGTCGGTGGCCGCCGTCCGCACCGCGCACGGCCTGATCACCGGCAAGCTGCTCGCGGCGCCTTCGCGGACGTAGCCTCCTGCGGCTGACTCGCCGTGCCTTTGGACGACACCCTGCCCTTCGGATCGTGAGGATCCGAAGGGCAGGGTTTCCACGTTGGGGCATCGACGCACTCGTCCGAGTTCCGACCGGATGCCGTCGCGCCGTACCACGCCGGTCCGGGTGGAACGTAGACGTCTGTGACCAGGACCTGCTCACAGTGAGGCAGTGTGACGCGTCACAGACAACACGGCACCGCTGTGGGAACTTCAAGTTCCCTTCCTACCAGCCGAGTTACTGATATGCCGAGAGTGAGGTCCGGCCGACCGCACGGAGCGCGTCGCTCGTCCCGTGTGCGTAAGAGATGGAACCGCGGGCCTGCGAGGGAACCGACGAGAGGGGCGGCCCGCATGTGGAGAGGATCGAATGCGCTCTTTGGAAGCCCTGACGCTTGATCAGGTGGTCGACACGGCTCGCTATCCCCTGTCGGATCTTGCGGGCGCCCAGGGACAGGCCGTGGTTTCCCGTGCCCGGCGCGACCTGTTGACTGACGGCTGTACCGTGCTGCCGGACTTCGTCCGCCCGTCGCTGCGCGATGTGCTGCGGAAGGAGTGCTCGGCCATCGCCCCCCGGGCGCACCACGACGTCGAGACGGTGAACGTCTACAACATCGCGGTGGACTCGGCGCTGCCGGAGGACCATCCGGGCCGGAAGACCTTCGAGCGGGGCAACGCCTTCGTCGCGCGGGACCGCATCCCCGCGGACTCCCTCATCAGCCGGCTCTACTCCGACACGGTGTGCCGGCACTTCATCGCCCGCTGCTTCGAACTGCCGGAGCTGCACGAGCTGGCGGACCCGCTCTCCGGGCTGGTTCTCAACGTCGTCGCGCCGGGCATGGAGCACCCCTGGCACTTCGACACCAACGAGTTCACCGTGAGCATGCTCACCCAGCAGGCGCAGGCCGGCGGCGTCTTCGAGTACTGCCCGAACATCCGGACCGCGCAGGACGAGAATTTCGACGACGTCCGGGACGTGGTGGACGGCCGGGGCGAGCGGTTGACCCGGCGCCTGCCCCTGCAACCGGGTGACCTGCAGTTGTTCAAAGGGCGCTATTCGCTGCACCGAGTGAGCCCGGTGCGCGGCGAGGTCGCGCGCCACTCCGCGATATTCGCCTACAGCGAGCGCCCCGGCGTCATCGGGAGCGTGGAACGGACCCGGCAGCTCTTCGGCCGGGTGCTGCCCGAGCACCTGGCGGCCGAGGGCCGGGCGGTCCGCGGCGACCGGCTCCTGGACTAGGACCTGTCGGGCGGCGAGAACGCGTAGTCGCCGTAGGCCGTTTCCCCCTGTGCGATCCCACGTAGGAGTAAGCCCTGTGCGTTTCGACGTGACCGGAAAAGTCTCACTCGACCACATCTACGACCAGCCCGATCCGCGAACCTATTTCAGGGCGCTGCGCCCGCTCGACTACGGCGTTCCGCAGCAGGCCAAGCCCTACTTCGCGAAGATCATCACGGAGTACCGGGAGTCCCAGCACGTAGCGGTACCGAAGGTGCTGGACATCGGCTGCTCGTACGGAATCAACGCCGCCCTGCTGAAGTACGACGCGACCATGGACGAACTGTACGCGCGCTACGGCGGCGAGGAGCGTGCGGGTGAGAGCCGCGAGGCTCTGCTGGCCCGCGACCGGGAGCTGGCCCGGTCACGCCGACCCCCGCAGGCGATCCGCTTCGTCGGCCTCGACACCTCCGGCAGCGCTCTGTCCTACGCGCTTGAGGCCGGGTTCCTCGACGACGCGGTGCACGCCGACCTGGAGGAGCACGAGCCCACACCGCGACAGCGCGCCGGGCTCTCGGGTACGGACCTGGTGATCTCGACGGGCTGCGTCGGCTACGTCACCGAGCGGACGCTCACGCGCGTCGTCCGGGCGCAGGGCACCCGCCGGCCCTGGATGGCGCACTTCGTGCTGCGGATGTTCCCGTTCGACCCCGTCGAGCGCGCCTTGGCGAGTCTGGGCTACCGGACCGTCCGCGTCGACGAGGTGTTCAGACAGCGGCGGTTCGCCTCCCCGCAGGAGCAGGCGCTCGTGCTCGACAGCATGTCGGCCGCGGGGGTGGATCCACGGGGCCTGGAGGCGGAAGGCTGGCTGTACGCACAGCTCCACCTTTCCCGGCCGTACGACATCACAGGTACCGACGATCCGAATCGAGAACAGAGTTGAATACCAGTCAGGATGCGTCAGGCAACGCGACCTTCGCCCAGGAGGACGGCCTCCCGCGCGTGCCGCTGCCCACGCTGGACGCGAGCTGCGAGAGGTTTCTCGCCTGGTGCACGCCGCTGCTGACCGCCGACGAGCGGTCGGCGACCGAGGCGGAGGTCGCCGCCTTCCTCCGGCCCGGTGGCCCCGGCCGGGTGCTGCATGCCGCGCTGGAGGAATACGACGCCACGGAGGGCGTGCACAGCTGGCTCGACACCTTCTGGCCGTACCGATACCTGGGCCGCCGGGACCGGATCGCCCTCAACGCCAACTTCTTCTTCCTGTTCAAGGACTCCGACCAGGCGCAGGTGGAGCGGGCGGCCGGGCTCGTCGCCGGGGCCCTCAACTACAAGCGGCAGCTCGATCAGGGGCTGGTTCCACCGGTGGTGCAGCGCGGAGCACCTCAGTCGATGGTGCAGAACAAGTTCCTGTTCTCCAGCACGCGTATCCCCGGCGTCCCGCAGGACACCGTCCGCGCCCCCTACACCGAGGAGTGGCCGGGCCCGTCCGAGGCCCGGCACGTCGTGGTGTTCTTCCGGGGCGGCATGTTCCGGCTGGACGTGCTGGGTCCGGACGGTGTCCCGCACAGCCTGGACGACATCGAGGCGGGGCTGCGCGCCGTGATGAAGGCCGACCCGGCCGGCGCGGACACCTCGGTGGGCCACCTCACGACCATGGCCCGCGCGGAGTGGGCGGCCGCCCGGGAGTCCCTTCTCGCCTGCCACCCCCGCAACGCCGACGCCCTTGACGATGTCGAGACCGCACTGTTCTGCGTCGCTCTGGAGGACTTCGCCCCCGCGGACGTCCAGGACGCCTGTGACCAGTTGCTGTACGGCGACCGCGGCAACCGCTGGTTCGACAAGGCCGTGTCCTTCGTCGTCTTCGCCGACGGGCGGGCGGGCATCAACGTCGAGCACTGCGAGTTGGACGGGACCACGATCCTCACCTTCACCGACGCCCTGCTCAACACCCCGGCCGAGGAGCAGTCCCGGCAGTCCGGAGCCCGCTCCCAGGGGCTGCCGGCGCTCGAGCCGATCACGTTCGAACTGGACGACGCGCTGCGGGAGCAGGCGCGCTCCGCCGCCGACGCGTTCGCGGCGTACGGGGAGAACACCGCGACCAGCACGTTGTCGTTCACGGACTTCGGCAGCAGCGCGGCCAAGGTGCTGGGGGTCTCGCCGGACGCGTTCGTCCAGGCCGCCTACCAGCTCGCCCACCAGCGCGCCAAGGGGCTCCTGGGCGCCACGTACGAGTCGATCGCCACCCGGCAGTACCGGCACGGCCGGACCGAGGCGATGCGCGTCGTCACCACCGAGATGGTGGCTTTCGTGGCGGCGCTGGAGGACCCGGCAGCGGACGCGGACGCCCGGCGCGCCGCGTTCCGGGCCGCGACGGAGGCCCATGTGGCGCGCGCGAAGGCGTGCCAGGCCGGGCAGGTGCCGGAGCAGCACCTGTGGGAGCTGGAGCTGATCCAGCGCCGGCGGGGGGCCGAGCTCGGGGTGACCGAGCAGCCCGCGCTGTACCGGACGCCGGGCTGGTCGACCATGCGGGACGACTACCTGAGCACGAGCTCCGCGCCGTCCGTCAATATCCAGTACTTCGGCTTCGGTTCGACCAGCAGCCAGTGCATCGGTGTCGCCTATGTGCTGCTTCCCGAGCGGTTCAACCTCTACCTGAGCACGCCGTTGGCGGTCGCCGCGCAGATGGGGACATTCGCCGACCGGCTCCGGGAGGCGATGGACGAACTCCGGGAACTGCTGGCGCCCGAGCGGCCCGAGGACTGACGAACCCCGCTGCCGGACCGGAACTCCCGATCGGGGACCACGGTCCGGCGGCCCGGTCAGCAGCCGACGGGTCGCAGCGCCTCGCCGAGCCGTGCGGGTGCCTCGGCGAGTGACGGTCCGTACCAGGTCAGCAGGCGGCCGTCGACGAGGGCGTGGGGCAGCCCCGGGAAGGCCTCGGGGCCGTCGTCGGCGGTGAAGCGGTACGGCTCGTCCGGCAGCACCACGAGATCCGGGGCCGCCGCGGTCAGCTCGGCGAGCGGAATGCGCGGGTAGCGGTCCTCGTGGTGCGCGTACACGTTGTCGACGCCGAGCCTGGCGAGGACGTCTCCGGCGAAGGTGTCGCGGCCCAGCACCATCCAGGGCCGCCGCCAGATCGGCACGATCGCGGTCGTACGGCGGTCGGGAGCCGCCGGTTCCGTCCACGCGGCCTCCGCCGCGTCCAGCCAGCGCGGGCGACTGCGCGCGCCGCACGCGCCGAGCACCCGGTCCAGTTCACGAAGGGCCCCGGGCACGTCCCGCACCTCGGTGACCAGTACCTCGATGCCCGCCTCGCGCAGGGCGGCCAGATCGGGCTCCCGGTTCTCCTCCTCGTTGGCGACGACGAGGTCGGGCGCGAGCCGTACGACGGCGTCGACGTCGGGGTTCTTGGTGCCCCCGATCCGTACGACGTCGAGGTCCGGGGGGTGGCTGCACCAGTCGGTCGCGCCGACCAGGGCGGCGGGCACGGACACGGCGACGGCCTCCGTGAGCGAGGGCACGAGGGACACCACCCGGATACCGGACACCACCCGCATACCCGTCCGCCTCTCCCGCGCCGTCCGTTCTCCCGCCATCCTCTCCCGCGCCGTCTGCTCCCGCCTCGCTCCAACTCGCCCCGTCTTCTCCCGCACCGCCCTCGGCCGCGCCGCTCAGCGCCTGCCGAGGTTGTGCCGGTCCTCCACCGCGTCGATGTGGTCGGCGACCTCGACGACGACCACCCGGGTGTCCGGCACAGTGGCGCGCCAGCGGTGCCGCACCCCGCCCGTCAGATGGAGGGTGTCCCCGCGCCCCAGTCGATGGGCACGCCCCTCCGCCTCGACCTCGACGGCACCGTCGGCGACGTACATCAACTTGTCGTTGCGGTGCTGGAGTTCGCGTCCCTCTTCGTGATCACCGGTGAACTCGGTGGCGTGCAGCTGGTGGTGACCGCGCACCAGAGGGCGCATGCGGGCCTCGGAAGTGAACTCGGCGCCGGCGTCGGCGCGCACGACGTCGACACTGCACGCCGGGTCGGCGGCGGCGAGCAGTTCGACGGCGGTGGTGCCGAGGGCGTCGGCGACTCGCTCCAGGGAACTTCTGCTGGGCCGGGCCCGCTCGTTCTCCACCTGGCTGAGAAAGGGCACCGACAGGCCACTGCGCTCGGCCACGACGGCAAGGGTGAGCCGCAGTGCCCGACGCCGTCGCCGTACGGCCGCGCCCACCCGAAGGGGCTGTTCTTTGTGGTCGCCCATCGCTCCGGCTCCCTCCCTCGCGTCGTCGGTCCGCGAACCGTCCGGATTTCCGGTCCGCCGCTTCTGATGAGTTGTTTGCACCCTACGCATGTTCGGCAAACCGTTTCATGCACCCGTCACATCGCTGTCACATCGAGGGAGTGTGAGGGTTACAGTTCGCGCCACCGCGCGAGCCGTCGCGCGCCCGGCGCCGCGGCCTACTCGCGCGAGGCGAAAGGGCCGATCACCAGGGCGGGATACCCGTCCGGACCCGTCCGCCGTGGGATCGGATCGCGAATTCCGTTCTCCCAGTGCCCAGTTGGCGGTCCGCGTCGCACCGCGGCCCACGGTGGCCGGCGGGTTCGGCCCCACCGCCGCGCACGGAGCTGATGTGCGGCGGGCCTCGGAGCGGTGCGCGAGGGCGGCCGGCGCCTCGGACGCGCGGTCGACGCCCTGGGCCGAAAACGCGGCGAGAGGGTGCGGTCGCGCACCGCGTAACGGTTGTCCGGATCTCTCCCGTACGCCAGTACGGGACCACGCCGCGTCGTCGCCCGCGTGTGCGGACCGGCATCCGCCCGGACGGGGAGGGATCCGCGGGCCCCGGGAACGCCGCGAGGGGTGGCCCGCGCCGCACGGGGTCAAGAGAACCCGTACGACGAGGACCACCCCTCGGAGTGAACCGCTCACCACACTCGGAGTGAACCGATCACTCCTGACCACACGTCGGAGTGAACCGATCACCATGCCTCGAGGTGAACGGGTCGCCTCCTACTGCGGAGTCATCCGCTCCACCATGTCCGGGTGCTCCTTGAGCCACCCGGCGACGGCGTCCTCCTCGTGCCCCTGCCCGCGCCGCTTGATCTCGCTCTCCAGGCTGCCGAGTTCGGCCTCGCTCAGCCTGAACTTCCTGATCCACTCGGTGAGCTTCGGGTACTGGCCGGGGAACTTCTTGCCGGCGATGGTCCGGATCGTGTTGCCCTCGCCGAACAGCTTCTTGTCGTCGGCGAGCTTGGTGAGCTTGTACTCGCTGTACGCCCAGTGCGGCGACCACAGGGCGACCGCGACCGGCTCCTTCTTGGCGTACGCGCGCTTCAGCTCGGCCAGCATCGCGGGCGTCGAACCGTCGACGACCTTGTACTCCTTGTCGAGGCCGTAACCCGGAAGCACCTTCTTCTTGAGGAGGTTCATCTCACCGGTGCCCGGCTCGATGCCGATGATCCTGCCGCCGAAGGTCTTGCTCCTGCCCTTGAGGTCGGCGAGGGACTTGACGTCCTTCACGTACGAGGGGACGGCGATCTCCAGGGAGGTCGGTTCGTACCACGTGCCGAGATCCCTCAGGTCGTTCTTGTGCTGCTCCCAGTAGTTGGACTGGGCGTACGGCAGCCACGCGTCGAAGTTGAGGTCGAGGTCGCCGGATGCCAGTCCGGTGTAGACCGGGCCGACGTCCATCTGCTTGAGGTTCAGCGTGTAGCCGCGCCGGGCCAGGACGTTCTTCCAGAGGTAGGTGACGGCGACGTCCTCGTCCCAGGGGAACCAGGCGACGTCCAGCGGGCGCTTCGCCTCGGCCGGGGCGGCGGACGCGGAGCCCTTGACCGGCGCGAGCTTGTCGACGACTCCGGGATTCTTCTTCAGCCAGCCGCGCACCGCGTCCTGCTGCTTGCCCTTGCCGGCCTTGTTGATCCGGGCTTCGAGACCGGTGAGCTGCTTCTCGGTCATCCTGAAGTTCTTCAGCCACTGGCCGACGACCGGGTTGTCCTGGGCGAAACCCTTGCGGGAGAGGGTGTGCACGCCGTCGCCCTTGCCCCAGGCGCCCTTCGGGTCCTTGAGCTTCTTCAGCTCGTACTCGCTGTAGGCCCAGTGCGGCGACCACAGGGTGGCGACGATCGGCGCCTTCCTGGCGTACGCGCGCTTCAGCTCGGCCAGCATCGCGGGCGTGGAGCTGTCGACGACCTTGTACTCCTTGTCAAGCCCGTACGCCTTGAGCACCTTGCTCTTGAGCAGGCCCATCATTCCGGCGCTGGACTCGATACCGGTGATCTTGCCCCCGAAGGTGCCGGACTTGCCCTTGAGGTCGTCGAGAGAGTCGATGCCCTTCATGTAGGCGGGCACGGACAGTTCCAGGGACGTCGGGCCGTACCAGGAACCCAGGTCGTCGAGCTGCTTGCCGTACTTCTTCCAGTACTGCGCGTGCGTGGTCGGCAGCCAGGAGTCGGTCTCGAAGTCGACGTCGCCCTGGGCCAGCGAGGTGTACAGCGGGCCCGCGTCGAACTGCTTGGTCTCCACTTGGAAGCCGCGCCGCTCCAGGATCTCCTGCCAGAGGAAGGTGGAGGCGACGCCCTCGTCCCAGGGGATGTAGCCGATGGTGACCTTCTTGCCCTGGCCGACGTTCTCGCCGTCGGGCGCGGTGGAGGCCGAGCCGGTACCGCCGAGGATTCCCATGCCGCCCGCGACCAGGGCGAGCACGACGACGCCCGCCATGGCGACTACGGGACGGGGGCGGTACGACCAGATCCGCAGGCCCTGCGCGGCGCGCGCCTTGGCTGCGGCGCGGCGGCCGAGCGGGGAGACCTGGGTGCCCAGCGCGCCGGTCATGCGGTCGAGGTAGATCGCGAGGATGACGATGGCGACGCCGGCTTCGGAGCCGAGGCCGACGTTCAACTGGCCGATGGCCTCGTTGACATCGCCGCCGAGACCGCCGGTGCCGACCATGCCCGCGATGGCCGCCATGGACAGGCCCAGCATGATGACCTGGTTGACGCCCGCCATGACGGTGGGCAGTGCGAGCGGGAGCTGGATGCGCAGCAGGGTGTCGCGCGGGGTGGTGCCGAACGCGTCGGCGGCCTCGACCAGTTCCTTGTCGACCTGGCGGATGCCCAGCTCGGTCATGCGGACACCGGGGGCCAGCGCGAAGATCAGGGTGGCGACGATGCCGGCGGGGGCACCGGTGCCGAAGAACAGGATCGCCGGGATGAGGTAGATCATCGCGGGCAGCGTCTGCATGAAGTCGAGGACCGGCCGGACGATGCCGCTGACCCGGTCGGAGCGGGCCGCCCAGATGCCCACGGGCACGGAGACGACGAGCGCGATGAGCGTCGCGACGAGGACCAGGGACAGGGTCACCATCGCGTCCTCCCACAGTTCGAGGGAGTCGATGAAGGCGAATCCGGCGAAGGTGAGGACACCGGCGGAGGTGCCGCGCAGCCAGAAGGCGACGACCGCGAAGATACCGGCGAGGAGAAGCGGTTGCGGCGCCTGGAGGACGGCGTCGATGCCGTCGTAGGTGCCCGAGAAGACGGTCTTGAGGAAGTCGAAGAGCCACGCCATGTGGTTCAGCAGCCAGTCGACCGCGCTGTTGACCCAGTCGCCGAAGGGGATCCTAGGCACCGGCCTTCACCTCCTCGTTCCGCGTGCTGGGACACCGCTCGGGCGTGCCCCTCTCGTCCCCGAGGAAGCCGACGAGCCGCTGTCGCGGGACGACTCCGACGAGTGCGCGGTCCTCGTCGAGCACGGCGACCGGGTGGGAGAGCCGGGCGCTGATCGCGCAGAGGTCCACGAACGGGGTGTCGGGAGTGGCGGTCTCGCAGGAGCAGTCGGCCTCGTCGCCGCGCAGGTCCGTGTCCATGACGGCGCCCGCGGTCAGCACCCGCGAGCGGTCGACGTCCTGGGTGAAGGAGGCGACGTAGTCGTCGGCGGGCCGGACGAGGATGTCCTCGGCGGTGCCGATCTGGACGATGCGGCCGTCGCGCATGACGGCGATCCGGTCGCCGAGGCGCATCGCCTCGTTGAGGTCGTGCGTGATGAAGACGATGGTCTTCTTGAGCTTCTTCTGGAGCTCGATCAGCTGGTCCTGCATGTCGCGGCGGATCAGCGGGTCGAGCGCGCTGAACGACTCGTCCATGAGCAGCAGATCGGCGTCGGTGGCGAGCGCGCGGGCGAGCCCCACACGCTGCTGCATTCCGCCGGACAGTTCGTCGGGCCAGGACTTCTCCCAGCCGGCGAGTCCGGCGAGTTCCAGGGCCGTGGCCGCCCGTTCCCTGCGTTCGGCGGCCGGTACGCCCTGGACCTCCAGGCCGTAGCCGGCGTTCTCCAGCACGCTGCGGTGCGGGAACAGCGCGAAGTGCTGGAAGACCATGCTGATCTTCCGGGAGCGGACCTCGCGCAGTTCGCGCGCGCTGAGCGCGGTGAGGTCCTGTCCGTCGAAGCGCACGTGTCCCGCGGTGGGCTCCAGCAGTCCGTTGAGCATGCGCAGCAGCGTGGACTTGCCGGATCCGGACAGGCCCATGACGACGAAGGTCTGCCCTGGTTCCACGGTGAAGGACGCGTCGATCACGGCGGCGGTGGTGCCGTCGGCGCGCAGTTCCTCACGGTCGGCCCCCTGACGGAGCCGCTCCACGGCCGCTTCCGATCGTCTTCCGAACACCTTGTACAGATGGTCGGCCTCAAGCCTGGATGACACGTGTGCCTCTCGTTCTGACGCGGGGAACGGGTTGAACAAATACTTTCGACGTTCCCGACGGCTGGTGACGGTTGAATGCACAACCGGGTCCGTTCAGAGGCGGCGCCTGCCCTCGCTTACACGGAGCAAACACGGGAGTGGTCCAGGTCACTGTCAGTGGCGTACGGCATGATGCGGAGCGTGACTCTGCAGACGCGACGACTCATGCTTCTCGACACCGCCTCGCTGTACTTCCGCGCCTATTTCGGCGTGCCGGAATCCGTGAAGGCCCCGGACGGCACACCGGTGAACGCCGTGCGCGGGCTGCTGGAGTTCATCGACCGCCTGGTCAAGGACCACCGCCCGGACGATCTGGTGGCCTGCATGGACGCGGACTGGCGCCCGCAGTGGCGGGTCGATCTGATCCCGTCGTACAAGGCGCACCGGGTCGCGGTGGAGACCGAGACCGGCCCGGACGAGGAGGAGGTGCCGGACACGCTCTCCCCGCAGGTGCCCGTCATCGAGGACGTCCTGGACGCGCTGGGCATCGCTCGCGTAGGGGTCGAGCGGTACGAGGCCGACGACGTGATCGGCACGTTCACCGGACGCGCCACGGGCCCGGTCGACATCGTCACCGGAGACCGTGACCTGTATCAACTCGTCGACGACAAGCGGGGGGTGCGCGTGCTGTATCCCCTCAAGGGTGTCGGAACGCTCCAGCTCACCGACGAGGCATGGCTGCGCGAGAAGTACGGCGTGGACGGTCCGGGGTACGCGGATCTGGCACTGCTGCGCGGCGACCCGAGCGACGGGCTGCCCGGAGTGCCCGGCATCGGGGAGAAGACGGCCGCCAAACTGCTCGCCGAGTTCGGCGACCTGGCCGGGATCATGGCCGCCGTCGACGACCCCGAGGCCAGGCTGACGCCCTCTCAGCGCAAGCGACTCGACGAGTCCCGGCCGTACCTCGCCGTGGCGCCGACTGTCGTCAAGGTGGCCGGGGACGTGCCGCTGCCCGAGGTGGACACGGCGCTGCCGCACGCGCCGCGCCACCCCGCCGCGCTCGACGAACTGGCCGCACGCTGGGGCCTGGGCGGCTCGTTGCACCGCTTGCTCACGACGCTGCAGGCATAGCCGAACGCTCCTGACGCGACGGATATCACTTCAGGCCTAGGTGCCACAAAGGAAGGGGTGCTAACTTAGGTAAGCCTAAGCATGCGAATCAGGAGGCAGTCATGGCAGAGCGCCCGGAACGCAAGCCCCGGAAGCCCCACTCCGCGAAGGTCGTGCGGACCGAGCGGCTGACCCCCCACATGCAACGGGTGGTGCTGGGAGGCGACACCCTGGTGGACTTCGCCGCGGGCACGAGCACCGACCACTATGTGAAACTGCTGTTCGGCCCCGCGGGCGTCACCTATCCCGAGCCTTTCGACCTGGAGCGCATCCGCGAGGAGTTCCCGCGCGAGCAGTGGCCGGTGACACGGACGTACACCGTGCGCGCCTGGGACCCCGAAGTGCGCGAGCTGACACTGGACTTCGTGGTGCACGGGGACGAGGGGCTCGCCGGGCCGTGGGCCCTTCGCGTGCAACCGGGCGAGGTCGTCCGGTTCAATGGTCCCGGTGGCGCCTACGCGCCCGACACGAGCGCCGACTGGCATCTGCTCGCCGGTGACGAGAGCGCGCTGCCCGCGATCGCCGCCGCCCTGGAGTCGCTGCCCGACGCCGCCGTCGTGCGCGCCTTCGTCGAGGTCTCCGGACCCGAGGAGGAGCAGAAGATCGACTCCGACGCGGAGGTCGTCTGGCTGCACCGCGGTGACCGGCCCGTCGGCGCGGCCCTGGTGGAGGCCGTACGAGCGCTGGAGTTCCCGGAGGGCCGGGTGCACGCGTTCGTGCACGGCGAGGCGGGCTTCGTGAAGGAGCTGCGGGGGCTGCTGCGGGTCGAGCGCGGGATTTCGCGCGACGACCTGTCCATCTCCGGCTACTGGCGTCTCGGTCACAACGAGGACGGCTGGCAGGCGGCGAAGCGCGCGTGGAACGCCCAGGTGGAGGCGGAGCAGGAGGCGTCGGCCTGACGCCGGCTCACCACCCCGTACGTCACCACCCCGTACATACGTCAGGAGGCGGACCCGCGTCGCGCGGGCCGCCTCCTGACGTATGTACGTAGGTACGCAACAGCCGGGCGGGGCGGCCGCCGCGCGCCGCACCGGCCACCACCTACGGGCTCGACGGGCCACCGCCCGCGCGCGAGACCGGCCGCCCGCGCGCGAGGCCGGCGCCGGCCCGTGGGCCTGACCGACCGCCGCCCATGACCCCGGCCGGCCACCGCCCTTGGGCGTGACCGGCCGTCCGCCCCAGGGGCTACACCGACCGCTGATACGACCGGAACGTGCGGATCGACAGCCAGACCGCCGCCACCGCGAGCGCGAGCAGCGCGCCCGTCCGGCTGAGCACGTCACCCCAGTCGGGGTGCTGGGACATCGCCGAACGGCCCGCGACCATCGCCCAGTTGAGCGGGTTGAAGTCGGCGATGTGCCGAATCCAGCCGGGCATCTGCGACGGCGCCATGAAGGCGCTGGAGAGGAACGTCAGCGGCAGCAGCAGGAAGGTGTTGATCCCGATGATCGACTCCCGCTCCTGCACCAGCATGCCCAGTGCGTTGGACAACGCTCCGAACACCGTGCCGAGCAGGACCGAGGCGAGGACCAGGATCGCCACACCGCCGACGCCGCCCGGGTAGTCGGCGCCGCCGGCGAGTCCGAGGAGCACGATGACGACCGACTGCAGTGCGGTGATCAGGCCGTTGTTGACGACGTTGCCGTTCATCAGCGCGGCCCGGCTGACCGGGGTGGTCAGGAAGCGGTTGAGCGTGCCGCGCTGGATCTCCTCCAACGTGCCCATCCCGGCCCACATGTTGGAGCTGAGGGCGCTCATCACGACCACACCCGGCACCAGGTAGTCGAGGTAGGAGGTGGTGCCGAAGCCGCCGAGCTCGACGACCTTCTTGAAGAGGCTGCCGAACAGGAAGAGCCAGATCACCGGCTGGATCAGGGTGATGATCGCGTACGCGGGCTGGCGGGCCAACACCATGAGTTGACGCTGCGTCATGTACCAGGTCTGGGAAACGGCCGCGCTCATCGGGCACCTCCGGCGAGAACGAAGGAGTCGGCGCCTTCCGCCTCGGCCTCCGCGTAACGGCGGCCCGCGTAGCGGAGATAGACGTCGTCGAGCGAGGGACGGGCGACGGTCGCGGCGGCGACCTTGACCCCGGCCCGGTCCAGGGCTCCGAGCAGGGCGGGTACCGCGGCCCCGCCGTCGTCGGCGCGGACGCTGATCCGCCGCCCGTCGAGCAGCACCTGATGCACGCCCGGCAGTGAGCCGAGGGTGCCCTCCAGCAGCGTACGGCCGGCTTCGCCGACCGCCTCGGTCAGTTCCACATGGACGGCGTCGCCGCGGAGTTCGCCCTTCAGCTCGTCCGGGGTGCCCTCGACGACGACACGGCCGCGGTCGACGATGGCGATGCGCTCGGCGAGCCGGTCGGCCTCTTCCAGGTAGTGCGTGGTGAGCAGGATGGTCAGGCCCTCGTCGCCGGCGAGCCGGGCGATCTCCTCCCACATCGCGGTGCGCGCCTCGGGGTCGAGTCCGGTGGTGGGCTCGTCGAGGAAGAGCACCTCGGGCCGGTGGACCAGACCGAGCGCCACGTCCAGGCGCCGCCGCATGCCGCCCGAGTAACCCTTGACCGGGCGCCGCGCTGCGTCGGCGAGGGTGAACCGCTCCAGGAGTTCGTCGACCCGGCGGTCCAGGCCCGCGCCCCTCAGACCGTAGAGCCTGCCCTGGAGCCGGAGGTTCTCCCGGCCGGTCGCCACCGGGTCGGCGCCCGAGCTCTGGGCGACCACGCCGATCGCGCGCCGCACCCGGTCCGGGTGGCGCAGTACGTCGTGGCCCGCGACGGTGGCGGTGCCCGAGTCGGGGCGGGCCAGTGTGGTGAGGATCTTGACGGTGGTGGACTTGCCGGCGCCGTTCGGGCCGAGGAGGCCGAAGACGGTGCCCTGCTCCACGGTGATGTCCATGCCGCTGAGCGCGGTGACGTCACCGGAATAGGTCTTGATCAGCTGACGCGCCTCGACCGCGGGCGCACGAGTACTACTCATGACGACTGCTCTCCCAAGTGAGCGGATGCTCGGCGTGAAGCCGAGTGATCTCGGATTCCCGAGTGGTCTCGGGTGACTGCCGAGCTGATCCGCGTGAAGAGCGCCGGGCTATCCTGGGTGTGCCGCACCTCGATGGCCTGGAACTGCCGCACGGCGGATTCAGTTCGGGGTTCGAGACCCTGGTGGGACTGGTGCAACAGTCCTGCCGGGGTCTGTTCTTCTTCGGGTCACTGCTCGAAGGGTCACTGCTCGAAGTGGCGCTCCTCCACGTCCTGGAACTCGGGCGGGATCTCCCCCGTCTCGTGGAAGGTCCGCCACGCCTCGACGCCCGGCAGCGTGCCGTCCCTGAGCTCCTTGAGGAAGCCCCGGACCCACTGTGCCTGCGCCTCGATCATGTGCAGCTGGTACTCGCTCTCCACGAGGAAGAGCCGGGGCAGCGTCTCGTACAGCTTCGCCAGACCGCCGTGGGCGCTCGCGGCCTGCACTTCGAGGGAGTTGAGCCGCTCCGCGAGCAGCCGCGCGACCTCGTCCGGAGGCAGCACCCCCATGAGCGAGAGCGCCGTCTCGAAAATCGGGTACTCACGCGCCGGGACGGCCATCAGGTCGGAGAGCCATTCGGTCATCTCCTCGCGCCCGGCCTCGGTGATGCCGTAGATCGTGCGCTCCGGACGGTTGCCCTGCCGCTCCACATCGGTGACCTCGACGAAGCCGTGTTTCTCCAGGTTCTGCACGACCGTGTACAGAGACCCGTAGTTGATCTTCGTGCTGCTGTCCTTGCCCTGACGGCGCAACGTCCGGGCGATCTCGTACGGATGCATCGGTTTCTGCCAGAGCGTCGTCATGACGGCGAGCGCCAGCGGGTTGCTCAGCTTGCGTCGCTTCATCGCCATCACACCTCTCGACTCGTCACCGAATATCCGTAACCGAACATATCGCGTGTCGAGAAGACGCGTCAATACACGCGATGTATCGCGTCGGAGCGGGGGGCGGCAGGCGCGTGAGGACTTAGGCCCGCCGCCGACACCGCCGCGTCACGCGGGCGAAACAGGTTCTCCCTAATTTCTGTCACCCGACAGGAATTCCTGGGAATCCCTCTCCCTTCCGCGCCGAAGGCAGGTGCCGCCGTGACCACCACCGCCCCCTCCGACGTACGACCCGATCCGCCCGAGTCCTCCGACGACCGCTCCCTGACCGAGTTCGGCTACCGCCAGGAGCTGCACCGCAGCCTCGGCCGGTACGCCTCGTTCGCCGCCGGGTTCTCCTTCATCTCCGTCCTCACGACGGTCTTCCAGTTCTTCGCCTTCGGGTACGCCTTCGGCGGCCCGGTCTTCTTCTGGACCTGGCCGGCCGTCCTGATCGGCCAGTTGGCCGTCGCCGCGTGCTTCGCGGAACTGGCCGCGCGCTACCCGATCTCCGGCGCGATCTACCAGTGGTCCTCGCGCCTGTCGAACCTCTCCTTCGGCTGGTTCGCCGGCTGGATCATGGTGATCGGGCAGATCGTCGTGGTCGCCGCCGCGGCGCTCGCCCTGCAGATGGTGCTGCCCGCGATCTGGTCCGGCTTCCAGCTGGTCGGCAGCGATCCGGCCCCCACCAGCCCCGACGGCGCCGCCAACGCGGCCGTCCTCGGCGTCGTCCTGCTCGTCCTGACCACACTGGTGAACCTCCTCGACAACCGCGTGATGTCCGCGGTCAACCGGATCGGCGTCACCGCCGAGATCATCGGCGCCGTCCTGATCATCGTGCTCCTGCTCACCCACTCCGAGCGCTCCCCCGGCATCACCTTCCACACCGGCCAGGGCGGCAGCGGCCTCTTCGGGGCGCTGATGGTGGGCTCGTTCATGGCCGCCTACGTGATGATCGGCTTCGACAGCGCCGGGGAGATGAGCGAGGAGACCCACCACCCGCGGCGTACCGCGCCCCGTACGATCCTCACCGCGCTCGGCGCTGCGGGCCTGCTCGGCGGGCTGATCGTGCTCGGCGGACTGCTCGCCGCCCCGAGCCTGACCGACGGCCGCCTCGGCGTCGACGGCCTGAGCTACGTCCTGACCAGCAGCCTCGGCGACGGGGTCGGCCGGGCGCTGCTCGCCGACGTGGTGGTGGCCATCGCGGTGGCGACCCTGGCGATCCAGACCGCCGCCTGCCGCATGCTCTTCTCGATGGCCCGCGACCGCCGGCTCCCCTTCTCCGGCCGTCTCGCGAAGGTCGACCCGCGCACCGGTATGCCGGTCGCCCCCGCCCTGGTCGTCGGCGTCCTCGCGGCCGCCCTGCTGCTCCTGAACTTCGCCTCGCCGGACGCGTTCCTGGCCATCGGCACCACCTGCATCGTGATGCTGTACCTCGCGTACGCGATGGTCACCGGGCCGCTGCTGGTGCGGCGGCTGCGCGGGCAGTTCACCGCGGACGGCACCGACGAGACGGGCGCCCCGCTCTTCTCCCTCGGCCGCTGGGGCATCCCCGTCAACGCGCTCGCCCTCGTCTACGGCCTCTTCATGACCGTCAACCTCGCGTGGCCGCGCGCCGCGGTGTACGACCCGACGGGCGGGCACTGGTACTTCCGCTGGTTCACCCTGCTGTTCCTCGGGGTGACGCTGGTCGCGGGCGCGGGCTACCGGGCCTTCAGGGCGCGGGCGACGGTGGCGGAGGCTCCCGAGGTGGTCCCGGCCTCGTACGCTTGACCGGGTGAGACGCAAGCCCCGGATCCCGCCCTCTCCCCTCCCGCAGCGCCACGGGGTCGACCCCGTGCGGATCAGACTGCCGCGGGAGGGGAGCCGGTCCACTGTGCGGGAGTATCTGGTGGAGCGGCTCGCGGCGGGCGACGGGGTCATCGACACGATGATCGACGAGGGGCTGATCGTCTGTGAGGACGGACGGCCGCTGACCGCCGAAGCGGCCTACGCGCCGGGGATGTTCGTGTGGTTCCACCGGGAGCTGCCCGACGAGGAGCCGGTGCCGTTCCCGCTCGACGTGGTGTACCGGGACGAGCACATCGTCGTCGCCGACAAGCCGCACTTCCTCGCCACCACACCGCGCGGCAGCCATGTCGCCGAGACGGCCCTCGCCCGGCTGCGCCGGGAGCTGGACCTGCCGGAGCTGGGCGCCGCGCACCGCCTCGACCGGCTGACCGCCGGGCTCGTGCTGTTCACCGTACGGCCCGGGGAACGCGGCGCGTACCAGTCGCTGTTCCGCGACCGGCTGGTCGGCAAGGAGTACGAGGCCGTGGCGCCGTACGCCGCCGGTCTCGGGCTGCCGCGCACGGTCACCAGCCGCATCCTCAAGGAGCGCGGGGTGATGGCCGCGCGGGAGGTGGCGGGCGAGCCGAACGCGGTCAGCGGGATCGAACTGGTGGAGCACCGGGACGGGCTGGGGCGCTACCGGCTGACTCCCCGTACCGGCCAGACCCATCAACTCCGGGTGCACATGAGCGCGTTGGGCGTGCCCATTCTCGGCGATCCGCTGTACCCGGTGGTGACCGGTCCGGTGCCGGCCGGTGACTTCCGGCGTCCGCTGCAACTGCTGGCGCGGACGCTGGAGTTCACCGATCCGGTCACCGGACGGGCTCATCGGTTCGTGAGTGAACGGGTATTGGAGGCGTGGGCCTCGTACGACGCCTGGTCGGCCAGGACCGCCGGGGATCAGTAACCGCGCCACCACCGCAGGAAGCGCTGCCAGGCGCCCGGCCGGCGGGCGGGCTCGGGAGCGGCCGGGACGGGTCCGGTGGCCACCGGCTGCGGGGCGGGCCCGGCCGGTGCCGCGCCGTCGGTCGTGACCTGCCAGTGGGACCGCTGGGCGGGCAGTGCGCGGACGGAGGGCCGCTGCAATACGTCCTGCGTCGGCTTGGTCTGGAACCGCACGGGCAGATCGACGAGGTGGCGCGACGACATGGATCCCCGCCAGCGCAGATCGTTCTCGTCGCAGTCGAGTTCGACGTCGGGCAGCCGCAACAGCAGGGCGTCGATGCCGACATCGGCGATGGCACGGCCGATGTCCTGACCCGGGCACTCGTGGGGACCGCCGCCGAAGGCGAGGTGGGAGCGGTTGCCCTGCATGCTGGCGGCCAGGTCGGGACGGATCCGGGGGTCGACGTTGCCCGGCGCGATCCCGAACAGCAGTCCGTCGCCCTTGCGGATGCGCTGACCGCCGAGCTCCGTATCCTGCTTGGCGAAGTAGCCGAGGACGGCGCTGAACGGCGGCTCGTTCCACAGGGACTGCTCGACCGCCTCGGGCACGGTCATCTGCCCGCCGTTGAGCTGCGCACGGAAGCGCGGGTCGGTGAGCACCATGCGCAGCACGTTGGCGATGAGGTTGGCGGTGGCCTCGTACGCGGCGAGCAGGACGAGCCGCAGATGCTGGGCCACCTCGTCGTCGGTGAGCCGGGCCGGGTGGTTGATGAGATGGCTGGTGAAGTCCTCCTCGGGCTCGGCACGGCGTCGCACGGTGTGCTGCGTCAGCACGCTCATGACGTACTCGTTGCTGGCGATCGCGGTGTCCGTGCCCTTGAGCAGGTCTCGGGTCGCCTGCACCATGCGGTCGTTGTAGTCCTCGGGCATGCCGATGATCTCGCAGAGCACGGACATCGGCAGATGCTCGGCGAACTGCCCGACCAGATCGGCCTCGCCGAGCTCGCAGAACGCGTTGACCAGCCGCTGCGTCGCGCGGTTGATGTAGCGCCGCAGGCTGCGGAAGTCGATGGTCGACATGGCGCCGGTGACGGCTCCGCGCAACCGCAGGTGCTCGTCCCCCTCGGCGTGGGAGCAGATGGGCTGCCAGGCGATGTGCGGGGCGAGCGGATGGTCGGCGCCCGCCGTGCCGTCTTTGACCGCGGTCCACAGCCGGCTGTCGCGCGCGAAGTGCGAGGGCGTGCTGACCATGTGCAGGTTCTCGGTGTGGCCGAGGACCACCCAGATCGGCACGTCGTTGTGCAGTAACACGGGTGCGACGCCTCCGTGTTCGGCACGGAGCTTCTCGTACAGCGCCCCCAGGTCCTCCGCCTCGGGCCCGTACAGGCGGCGCAGCCCGCCCGGACCGACGCCGGGGCCCATGGCGTGGGCGGGGCAGCCGGGCGGCGGGCCGAACGCTGGTTCTTCCGTATCGGTCGGGGAATGGGATTCGGTCGTCACAATGATCGCTCCGAAGCTCAAATGCGTTCTGTGGATGGGGAGTTGGCGTGCGGGTGTCGTCACCGTACGACGTTCAGACGCGCGCGGAAGTCATCGCCAGGGAATGCAGGAACCGCATGAGTGTCATCAAGGTGTCGCGGCTCGAGGCCCGGCGGCGGGCGTCGCACTTCACGATGGGGATCTCCTCGGACAGGTCGAGCGCGGCCCGCAGGTCCTCGACCGGGTACCGGGGCGCGTCGGGGAAGTCGTTTATCGCGACGACGAACGGAACTCCGCGCTCCTCCAGGCGGCCGATCACGTCGAAGCTGACTTCCAGACGGCGGGTGTCGATCAGGACCACCGCGCCGAGCGCTCCCTCGAACAGGCCGTTCCACAGGAACCAGAAGCGCTCCTGGCCGGGTGTGCCGAACAGGTAGAGCACCAGTTGGTCCGTGATGGAGATCCGGCCGAAGTCCATGGCCACGGTGGTGGCCGTCTTGGTCTCGGACCCGTAGTTGTCGTCGACTCCGATGCCGGCCTGCGTCATGGTCTCCTCGGTCGTCAGCGGCTTGATCTCGCTGACGGAGCCCACCATGGTCGTCTTGCCGACTCCGAAGCCGCCCACGATCACGATCTTCACCGCCGCCTGTGCGGTGTGCGGCAGGTGGTCCTCGGCGCGAGGGCCCGTGATGGTGTCAGAGCTTTTGAAGTCCATGCATCACCGCTTCGAGGAGGGAACGGTCGGGGAGCGCCTGACGGACGATCGGGGCGCGCGCCTGTACCAGTTCGGCCGCCAGCAGCTCGGTGAGCAGGACGGTCACCACGCTGAACGGCAGATTGAGATAGGCCGAGATCTCGGCCACGGACAAAGGGGTCCTGCACAGTCGCAGGAGCGCCGACTGCTCCGGCTGGGTGGCGGGCGGCGCGGTGGCGCGTGCCACGACGAGCGTGACCAGGTCGACCTCGGCCCGGTCGCCGCCCTCACCGCCGCCCGTGAGCACGTACAGCCGCTCGGGGTTCTTCGGTTTTCCTTGGCCTTCCTCCCCCTCGTGGCCTTCGGGGGCCACGAGGGGGGAAGCCGTTGCGGGAGGGTCCGGGGGCCGCTTCTCGGGTTGGCGCCGCCGGCGTTGCGGAGGAGTCATACGGTCTGCCCGTTGCGCCTCGGCGGACTTGTCAGATGGGCGCCGATCCGTACGACGAGGTCACGCATGCGGTTGCTCATCAGCCCCGGTTCCGCGGTCTGGTTGGCGAGCACCGCGAGGTAGGCGTTGGCTCCCGCCGACATCAGGTAGAAGTAACCGCCGTTGATCTCGATGATGACCATCCGCATCCGGCCGTCGCTCTTGGGGATCTCGCTCGCGACGGCACCGGCCAGGCTCTGCAGCCCCGCGCAGGCCGCGGCGACCCGGTCGGCCGCGTCCGGGTCGCCGCCGTAGCGGGCGATGCGCAGCCCGTCGGCGGAGAGCACCACGATCTGCTGGATGCCCGGCACTCCGTCGGCGAGATCCTTGAGCATCCAGTCGAAGTTGGCTCGCTGCTGGATCACTTGAGGTCCCCCTCGTCGTCGGCCTCCGCAGGGGCCTGCTGGTTGTCCGTGCTGAGTGCGGTCGGGTCCGGGTCGCCCTTGAGTCCGTTCATGAACGCCTCGACCCACAGACCGGGTTCGGGCTCCTTCTCCTGCGGTTCGGGTTCGGGCTCCCACAGCGACGAGGTGCCTGCGGCCTCGGCTGCCTCCTGCTCGGCGCGCGCCTCGGCGTACCGCTGGCTGAGCGGGACCTTGACCCGGCTGCGGCGCTGCGGCAGACCGCCCGGCGTCCACTCCGTGACCACCGGGACGTCGTCCTCGCGGGGGTCGCCGCTCGACGAGGGGATGCGGGGGCCGGTGGTCGGCCGGCGCTTCTTGGGCTTGCGCGCCGGGCCCTCGACCCCGCCGTTGTCGATGCCGGCCACGGAGTTGGCTCCGATGCCGTGCGCGAGACCGGGGGCGAAGTCGGTGGTGAGCATGGCGCGCGGGGCGACGAGGACGGCGCGGACACCGCCGTACGCGGACTGCCGCAGCGAGATCTGCATGCTGTACATCTGCGCGAGTCGTCCGACGACGGCCATGCCGAGCCGGGGCGCCTGGCCCATGACGTTCGGGTCGACGCCCGCCGCGGCCAGCCGGAGCAGCTCCTCGATCTTGCCGCGGGCCTCGTCGCTGAGGCTGACGCCGCCGTCCTCGATCTCGATGGCGATGCCGGTCTGCACCTCGATGGCGGTGACGTGCACCTTGGTGTGCGGCGGCGAGTACCGGGTGGCGTTGTCCAGGAGCTCGGCCAGGGCGTGGATGAGCGGTTCGACGGACACGCCGTCGACGGCGATGTCGACGATGTTGTGCAGCTCGATGCGCCGGTACTCCAGGATGCGGGACATCGCGCCGCGCAGCACGCTGAACAGCGGTACGGGCTCCGGCCATTGGCGTCCGGGACGGCCGCCGCCGAGCACGGCGATGGAGTCGGCGAGCCGGCCGATCAGCGCGGTGCCGTGGTCGATGCGCAGCAGGTCGTCGAAGACCTCGGGGTTGCGCCCGTGGTCCTCCTCCATCTCGCGGAGTTCGTTGTTCTGCTGGTGGACGATGGCCTGGACGCGCCGGGCGATGTTGACGAAGGAGCGCTGCGCGGCGTCGCGCATCGACTCCTCGGTGTCGACGATCTTGAGCAGTTTCTTCAGCAAGTCCTTCTGGGACTTGGGGACTTCGCGGAGCTCCGGGTTGTCGCGGCCCAGGGTGCGAACGACCTCCGAGGGGGAATCCCCGTCGTGCAGTCGGTCGATCGCGTACGGCAGGACCTCCCGGGTGAAGCGCACGATCTCCTGATCGTGCGCGGCGATGCGCTGTTCCAGGGAGGCGGTGCGGCGCGCGAAGTCGGCCCGCAGCTCACGGGCGACTCGGCCGCGGCGGACCGCTTCGCCGCCGATCGCGATGACCAGCAGCGTGGCGAAGCCGCCGCACAGGGCGACCGCGGCCCGGGCGGGCTCCGTCACCGCGGCGACGGCGGCGCCGGTCGCCACCGCCATCAGTATGGCCGGCAGCAACAGCACGCGCGCGTAGGGAAGTTCACTGTCACCGGGAGGCGATTGAACACTCACCATGTATGCCCTCTGAGACAAGTCGGCTGGGGGTGGGGGAGGTTTGTGGGGGAAACGGCATGGATCAGCACGGATCAAACGAGATCTTCGGAACTTTTGGGAACAAGCGCACGATTACATCCCAACTCGGTGCGCTGCGGGCGAGCTTAGTCCGACCGGATCATCGCTGTGTCATATTCAGCAAGCACCTGAAATCGCCCATACGACTGGAGTACCCTCAGCCCCATTTGCACGCTGAGCCTCCACGCGCACACGGTGCGTGATGATCCGCGAGCGTACGAAACCGCGGCTCACCAGGGCGACCGCGGCCCGGTCGGCGCGAGGCGGCGACGGCGGAGCGTCGGTGAAGAAGGCGGCGGTGAGCGCCGCTCAGACTCCGGCGATGCGCAGCGCCGCGTCCGCCGTGGCCTCGGCGAAGGCGGACACCGGGCGCTGCGGATCGGAGCGGTGCACGAGGATGACTCCCTCGATCAGCCCGAACAGCAGATCCGTCCGCAGATCCAGCTCACTCTTGGCGAGTGCGCCCCCCGCGGCCGTGGCGGCGAGCAACTGACGGTAGGTGTCCTTGAGTTCGGCACGTACGGCGTGGAAGCCGGCGAAGCGTTCGGTGCGCACCTCGGGCAGCAGATAGAGACCGCCGAGATTGTGCGGGCCCCCGCAGAGCACCTCCACGTCGGTGCGGCACAGCTCCCACAGCCGGCCCTCCGCCGGCGCCGCGTCGTCGGCGAGCAGCTCGCGGGCGAACGCCAGCGACGGCGTGACCGTGGACTCCAGGAGCTCGGCGAGCAGCTCCTCCTTGCCGGACACGTAGTGGTACATGGACGCCTGCCGCATCCCTGCCCGCTCGGCGACGGCACGGGTGGTGGTGGCCGCGTAGCCCCGCGTCGTGAACAACTCGGCTGCGGCGTCGAGCAGTTCGGCGCGCGGCGTGAGCCCGCTGTCCGGCCGCTGCGCGGCCCGAGGCCTGCCGACCCGTCGTCCGCCACCCGTTCCCATGCGTTCGATCCTCGCACACACGACGTGCGCCGACGGGGCGCCGCGACGCGCGCGACGGACACCGGGCGACGGCGTACGGACCCCGCCCTCCCCGGCGGCGCACCGTCCGTGAGGGACAGGTAACCGCGAGGCAACACACGGGACACGGCCGCGACCCACCCCGCCCCTAATTTCTGTCGGGCGACAGAAATGACCGAGGAGCCGGAGGACCCGCGATGGCGACAGCGACCACCCACGGAGCACGCGACCACGCCCGCGCCCAGCAGGGAACCCGCGCGGAGACCATGCCCGTGGTCCCCGCGGGCGACTGGCCGGCGCCGCCCTGCGAGGCGGGCCATCTGGTGTGGGCGGAGACCGTGGCAGGCGGCAACTACACGCACAAGGTGCTGGCCCGGGGCACCGAACTGCGCCTGACCGACCTCACCGGCGACGCCTGCGCACACCTCCTGCTGTACGTCGCGGACCGCCCGTGGGAGCGCCTGAACGTCGCCGACACCGTCAAGGTCCAGTGGAACGCCTATCTGGGCCAGGGGCAGTTGCTCCTCTCCGACCAGGGCCGGGTGCTGGCCTCGGTGGTCGCCGACTCCTCCGGACGGCACGACGCCCTGTGCGGCACCTCCACGCTCGTACGCAACACCGAGCGGTACGGGGACGGCACTCCGCAGTCCGCGTCCCCGGCCGGACGGGAGCTGTTCAAACTGGCCGCCGCCAAGAACGGGCTCGGGCCCCGCGATCTGCCGCCTTCGCTCTCCTTCTTCCAGGGCGTGGAGATCCGCGACGACGGCTCGCCGGACTTCACCGGCTCGGCCGGACCCGGCGGCGGCGTCACGCTGCGCGCCGAGCAGGACGTCACCGTGCTGATCGCGAACGTGCCTCACCCGGCCGATCCGCGCCCCGACTACACGAGCACCCCCCTGGAGGTGCTGGCCTGGCGCGCACGGGCGACCGCGGCGGGCGACCCGCTGTGGGAGGCCACGCCCGAGGGCCGCCGCGCCTTCCTCAACACCGCCGAATTCCTTGCCACGAGGGGGCTCGCATGACGCACGTCACCGTCCCGGCCCGGGCCGCCTGGTCCGCCGTCGTCCGCAGCGGTCAGACGCTCACCGTCACCGATCTGCACGGCAACCAGGCCGTCGACTTCCTGGTGTACGACGCCGGGGACACCGCCGTCCGCTACAGCGCGCCCGACACCATCCAGGCGCAGGGGAACATCTTCCTGACCACGGGCAGTGTGCTGATGTCCAACGAACACACCCCGCTGATGACCGTCGTCGAGGACGAGGTCGGCCGGCACGACACGGTCGGCGGCGCCTGCTCCAAGGAATCGAACACCCTGCGCTACGGGCACCACACCTGGTCCCAGCACGCCTGCGTGGACAACTTCCTCGCGGAGGGCGCCCGTTACGGCCTCGGCAAGCGCGATCTCGTCTCGAACATCAACTGGTACATGAACGTGCCCGTCGAGAAGGACGGCACCCTCGGCATCGTCGACGGCATCTCCGCGCCGGGACTGCGGCTGACCCTGCGCGCCGAACGCGATGTGATCGTGCTGGTCTCCAACTGCCCGCAGATCAACAACCCGTGCAACGGCTTCGAACCGACGGCGGTCGCGATGACGATCGGGGCGTCCGCATGACCTTCGGCACCCTGCTGATCGCCAACCGCGGCGAGATCGCCGTCCGGATCATCCGGACGGCCCGCGAACTGGGCCTGCGCACGGTCGCCGTGTACTCCGACGCCGACCGCGCGGCACCCCACGTACGGCTCGCCGACGAGGCCGTACGCCTCGGCCCGGCCCCCGCGAAGGAGTCATACCTCGACGGCGACCTGGTCCTGAAGGCGGCCAAGGACACCGGGGCCGGGGCCATCCACCCGGGGTACGGCTTCCTGTCCGAGGACGCGGCGTTCGCGCGGCGCTGCGAGGACGCCGGGATCGTGTTCGTCGGGCCGACACCGGAGCAACTGGAGCTGTTCGGCGCCAAGCACACGGCGCGGGCCGCGGCCGAAGCCGCCGGGGTGCCGCTGGCGCCGGGCACCGGGCTGCTCGCCGGCCTTCCCGAGGCTCTGGAGGCGGCCGGGCACATCGGCTATCCGGTCATGCTCAAGGCCACCGGCGGTGGCGGCGGCATCGGTATGTCGGCATGTCGATCCGCCGATGAACTGACCGAGGCCTGGGACCGGGTGCAGCGCGTCGCGGCGGCCTCCTTCTCCTCCGCCGGGGTCTTCCTCGAACGCCTGGTCGAGCATGCCCGTCATGTCGAGGTGCAGGTCTTCGGCGACGGCCGGGGCCGCGTCGTCACCTTCGGCGACCGCGACTGCTCGCTCCAGCGCCGCAACCAGAAGGTCCTGGAGGAGGCGCCCGCTCCGGGCCTGTCCTCCCCGGTGCGCGACCGACTCACCACCGCCGCACGCGAGTTGTGTGCCTCGGTCGGCTACCGCTCGGCCGGGACCGTCGAGTTCGTGTACGACGCCGCCCGCGAGGAGGCGTACTTCCTCGAGGTCAACACCCGTCTCCAGGTGGAGCATCCGGTCACCGAGGAGATCTACGGCGTCGACCTGGTCGCCTGGATGCTGCGCCTGGCCCGGGGCGAGTCCGAGGTCGTACGGGATCCGGGGGCGCCCCGCGGTCACGCCGTCGAGGCACGGGTGTACGCCGAGGACCCCTCGCGCGAACACCGGCCGAGCGCAGGCCTGTTGACGCGGGTGGAGTTCCCCGGCGGTGTCCGCGTGGACGGCTGGGTCGAGACGGGCACCGAGGTGACCACGTCGTACGACCCGATGCTCGCGAAGATCATCGCGTACGGGCCGGACCGGGCACACGCCCTGGAGCGGCTCGACGAGGCACTGGCCAGAACCCGGGTGGACGGGATCGAGACGAACCTCGGCCTGGTGCGGGCCGCGCTCGCCGAACCGTCCTTCCGGCGGGCGACGCACTCGACGGCCACCCTTGCGGGTGTCACCGATCCCACCCCGCGCGTCGAGGTCGTGTCCGGCGGCACGCTCACCACCGTGCAGGACTGGCCCGGCCGGACCGGCTACTGGCAGGTCGGGGTACCGCCGTGCGGCCCGATGGACGACCTCTCCTTCCGGCTCGGCAACCGTGCGCTCGGCAATCCCGAGGGCGCGCCGGGACTCGAATGCACCCTGCGGGGACCGGCGTTGAGGTTCAGCCACGCAACGACGGTCTGTGTCACAGGAGCTCCCGCGCCGGTCACGGTGGCCGGGGCGGCCATCGCCCAGTGGGAGCCGGTGACCGTGCCGGCCGGGGCGGTGCTGGAGGTCGGCGCACCCTTCGAGCACGGTCTGCGCACCTATGTCCTGTTCGCGGGCGGCGGCCTGGACGTACCCGCGTTCCTCGGCAGCGCCTCCACCTTCACGCTCGGCCGGTTCGGCGGCCACGGGGGCCGGACCCTGCGGACCGGCGACGTACTGCACGGCGGCGCGGTCACGGCACTCGGGGCACCCGTACCACCCGTCGAACGTCCTGGTTTCACGGCCGAGTGGCAGGTCGGCGCCCTCGAAGGACCGCACGCCGCACCGGAGTTCTTCACCGAGGACGACATCCACGACTTCTACGCCGCCGACTGGAAGGTCCACTTCAACTCGGCCCGCACCGGCGTACGGCTCATCGGGCCGAAGCCGCGCTGGGCCCGCACGGACGGCGGCGAGGCCGGCCTGCACCCGTCCAACATCCACGACACGCCCTACTCCGTCGGGGCCGTCGACTACACCGGCGACATGCCGGTACTGCTCGGCCCGGACGGCCCCTCGCTCGGCGGCTTCGTCTGTCCGGCGACCGTCGTCAGCACGGAACGCTGGAAGCTCGGCCAGTTCCGCCCCGGCGACACCGTGCGCTTCGCGCCGCTCGCCGACGACGGTTCGGCGCGACCCGCGATCGTCGACGGCGGGGTGCTCGCACGGGACGGCGACGTGACGTACCGCCGCAGCGGCGACGACAACCTGCTGGTCGAGTTCGGGCCCATGCAGCTGGATCTGGCCCTGCGCATGCGGGTCCACGCCCTGATGGAGGCGGTGACGGAGGCGGACCTCGACGGCGTCACGGACCTCACGCCGGGCATCCGCTCGCTCCAGATCCAGGCGGACCCGCGCCGGCTGCCCCAGCGCGAACTCCTGGACACCGTACGGCGGACGGTCCGCTCCCTCCCCCCGAGCAACCAGCTCGTCGTCCCCTCCCGCACCGTCCATCTCCCGCTGTCCTGGGACGACCCGGCCACCCGCGAGGCCATCGCCCGCTACATGGCCGGTGTCCGCGACGACGCTCCCTGGTGCCCCTGGAACATCGAGTTCATCCGCCGCGTGAACGGCCTGGACTCCGTGGACGACGTGTACCGCACGGTCTTCGACGCGGAGTATCTCGTCCTCGGCCTGGGCGATGTGTACCTGGGCGCGCCGGTCGCCACCCCGCTGGACCCGCGCCACCGCCTGGTGACCACCAAGTACAACCCGGCCCGCACCTGGACCGCCGAGAACTCGGTCGGCATCGGAGGCGCCTACCTCTGCGTCTACGGCATGGAGGGCCCCGGCGGCTACCAGTTCGTCGGCCGTACGACCCAGGTGTGGTCGGGCTGGCAGCAGCGCGGCGCGTTCGAGCCGGGCTCGCCCTGGCTGCTGCGCTTCTTCGACCGGATCAAGTGGTACCCCGTGGCGGCCGACGAACTCCTGGAACTGCGGGCCGACATCATCTCCGGCCGCTTCGTGCCGCGCATCGAGGAGGGCACCTTCTCGCTCGCCGCGTACGAGGACTTCCTCGCCGAGAACGCGGAGTCCGTCGCGGAATTCCGGTCCCGGCAGGGCGGCGCGTTCTCCGCCGAGCGGGACGCCTGGGAGGCGGCGGGCGAGTTCACACGCGCGCAGGCAGCGGGGGCCCCGCCCACTCCGGCCGCCGAGGTGAGTGTCCCGGAGGGCGGCCGGCTGATCGAGGCCGAGTTCGCCGCGTCGGTGTGGCAGCTGAACGTGGCGCCGGGCGAGCGGGTGACGGCGGGGCAGCCGCTGCTCGCCCTGGAGGCGATGAAGATGGAGTCACGCGTCCCCGCACCGGTCGACGGCGTCGTCCAGCAGATCCTCAGCAAACCCGGCGACCAGGTGGAGGCGGGCACGCCACTCCTGGTGCTCGCACCCCTGGAACCGTCGGCACCCTGACCCCACCCCTCACCGCCACCCGCGCCGTCCGCACCGGCGTCCGGTTCTCGGGCACGTTCCCGTCCCGCCGGGTTTCTGTTCCGCCGCAACAGGGGATCCGCGGGGTGGGGCGCGCCACGTGCGCCGGACCGCAGGCGGGTAACCGCCCCAGCACAAGGAGTTCCGATGTCCGCCCTCACCCGAGTCCGCATCGCGTACGCCCGTATCGAGGCCGTGGACCGCCCCGAGATCTGGATCGACCTGCGCCCCCGGGCGGAGGCCGAGAACGAAGCCCGTGCCGTGGACGCCCGGGTCGCCGCCGGCGAGCGTCTCCCGCTCGCCGGCAGGCTCCTCGCCGTGAAGGGCAACATCGACGTGGCGGGGCTGCCCACCACCGCAGGCTGCCCGGCCTACGCGTACACCCCGGAGGCCGACGCCCCCGCGGTCGCCCGCCTCCGGGCGGCCGGAGCCGTCGTCATCGGCACCACTAACCTCGACCAGTTCGCCACCGGCCTGGTCGGCACCCGCTCTCCGCACGGCGCCGTCCGGGGCGCCCCGGACGCGGAACGGATCAGCGGCGGCTCCAGCTCGGGATCCGCCGTGGCGGTGGCCCTCGGCATCGTCGACCTCGCCCTCGGCACGGACACCGCCGGCTCCGGCCGCGTGCCCGCCGCGTTCAACGGCATCGTCGGCCTGAAACCGACCCGCGGCCTGGTGCCGACGACCGGTGTCGTCCCGGCCTGCGCCTCCCTGGACTGCGTGACCGTGTTCGCCCGCACCCTCCCGGAGGCCGAACAGGCCCTCGCGTACATGGCGTCCCCCTCCGGACGCGAACTCCCCGCGCTCCCCCAGCGCGCCCCCGGCCCCTGGCGCATCGCCGTCCCCCCGACGGCACAGCTCGGCGAGCTGGACGAGGGCTGGGCCGAGGCGTACGAGGCGGTGGTGCACCGGCTCGCCGCGGCGGGGGCCGAGGTGCGCACTCTCGACCTCGCCCCGTTCACCGAGGCCGCCGCGATGCTCTACGAGGGCGCGTTCGTCGCCGAGCGCTACACAGCGGTGGGGAGCTTTGTCGACAAACTGATCGCCGAGGGAGGTGCCGGCCTCGACCCGACCGTCGCGGGGATCATCACCCGTGCCCGGGACGTCCCGGCCCACCAGCTGTACGCCGACCAGGAGCGGCTGGCCTCCCTGCGCACCCGGGCGCTCGCCGAACTGGGCGACGCGGACGCGCTGCTCCTGCCCACCGCGCCCGGCCATCCCACGCTCGCCGAGGTCGCCGCCGACCCGCTGGGCGCCAACGCCCGGCTGGGCCGCTTCACCAACTCCACGAACCTCTTCGACCTGGCGGCCGTCGCCGTCCCGGCCGGGCGGACGCCCGCCGGGCTCCCGTTCGGCGTGATGCTGATCGGACGTGCGTTCACCGACGAGCGGCTCGCACGGATCGCCGGCTCGCTGGAGCCGGAGACCCGCCTCGCCGTGGTGGGGGCGCATCTGTCCGGTCAGCCACTCAACACGCAGTTGCTGTCCCTGGGCGCCCGCCTCGACCGTACGACCACCACCGCCGCCGTGTACCGTCTGCACGCCCTGGCCACCAGCCCGCCGAAGCCGGGGCTCGTCCATGTCGGCGCGGGCGGCTCCGCCGTCGAGGCCGAGGTGTGGAGTCTCCCCGCGGACGGCCTCGGACGCCTGCTCGCGGCGCTCCCGCGCCCGATGACGCTGGGCAGTGTCGAACTGGCCGACGGCAGCAGCGTGCCCGGCTTCCTGTGCGAACCCGGCGCACTGGACGGTGCGCCCGACATCACGGAGTACGGCGGCTGGCGCGCGTACGTGAACCGCCACCCAAACCGCTGACCACCCGATCCTCCGACGGCACCCCACCGGGCACAGGCGCGGGACCACCGGCCGCCGCATCCCACCGAAGGCGGGCGCGGAGCCCCCCCCACCCCGCCCGAGCAGGCACAAAGCCGCTCACACCCCACGACACGGGCGCGGGACCACCGGCCGCACCCCACCGACGACAGGCGCGCAGCCACCGCCCCCACCCCACCGAAGACGGGCGCGGAACCGCCAACCGCACCCCACCGAAGGCGGGCGCGGAGCCGTCGGCCGCACTCCGCCGGGACGCGAGCGGAATCGCCGCCCGCAGCCCGCAGGAACAGGCGCGGCCGGTGGAACGCCGCCTCCTGAACAGGAGGTCGGCACGCCACCGGCCGTGTCGGTTCGGCTCATCGGCGGCCGGGCCGCCTTGCCTCAGCCCACCGACGAGTAGGCCACCACCCCGCGCAGCAAGGCCTCGACCGCCTTGCGCGCGTTCGTCGCGACCGTCGAGTTCCCGCTGCCCGAGACGGGCGCGGCGGCCGCGATCTGGCCGAGGACGTCGATGACCTGCTTGCACCAGCGCACGAAGTCACCGGCGGGCATCTCGGCCTCGCGCAGCACTTCGTCGAGGCCCTTGCCGGACGCCCACTCGTGGGCGGCCCAGGCGAAGCCGAGGTCAGGCTCGCGCTGGCCGACACCCTCGGTCTGGTTGATACCGAAGTCCTCCTCCAGCGCGTCGAGACGGCCCCAGATGCGCACCATCTCGGCGAGCGCGGCCTTGGCCTTGCCGGACGGCACCTTCGGCGCCATCGCGTCGTCGGCGACCCGGGACTCGTACACCAACGCCGAGACGCAGGCGGCGAGTTCGGCCGGGGAGAGCCCGTCCCAGACGCCGGCGCGCAGACATTCGCTGGCCAGCAGGTCGAGTTCGCCGTACAGCCGGGCGAGCCGCTTGCCGTGCTCGGTGACGTCGTCGGCGCGCAGATAGTCCAGCTCGGTGAGGAGGGCGACGATCCGGTCGAAGGTGCGGGCGATGGTGTTGGTCCGGCCCTCGATACGGCGCTCGAGCTGCGAGGTGTCGCGCTGCAGGCGGTGGTAGCGCTCGGCCCAACGGGCGTGGTCCTCACGGTCGTTGCATCCGTGGCAGGGGTGCGCGCGGATCGCCGTGCGCAGCCGGGCGATCTCCCGGTCGTCGGCGGCCTCGGCGCGCTTCTTGCGGTGCCGGTCCGGGACGATGTGCCCGGCCTTGGTCCGCAGCGCGGACGCCAGGTCCCGACGGGACTGCGGCGAACGCGCGTTGAACGACTTGGGGATGCGCATCCGGTCGAGCGCCTCGACCGGCACCGGGAAGTCCATCGAGGCCAGCCGCTTCACCTGGCGCTCGGCGGTGAGCACCAGCGGGCGCGGGCCGTCGTGCTGCTCGAAGCCCCGGTGGCCGTTCGACCGGCCGGCGGGCAGCCCCGGGTCCAGCACCAGCGCCAGCCCGGCGTACTTGCCGGTCGGCACATGGATCACGTCCCCCGGCTTCAGCTTCTCCAGGGCGACGGCCGCTTCGGCACGGCGCTGCGACATGCCCTGCCGGGCCAGCTCGGTCTCGCGGTCCTTGAGTTCGCGGCGCAGCTCCATGTACGCGTCGAAGTCCCCGAGATGGCAGGTCATGGACTCCTTGTAGCCCTCGAGACCCTCCTCGTTGCGCTGCACCTGCCGGGAGATCCCGACGACCGACTTGTCGGCCTGGAACTGCGCGAAGGACGTCTCCAGCAGCTCGCGCGAGCGGTGTCGCCCGAACTGCTCGACCAGGTTCACCGCCATGTTGTACGACGGCTTGAAGCTGGAGCGCAGCGGATACGTGCGGGTGCCCGCGAGTCCCGCGAGGTGCTCGGGGCTGAAGCCCCGCTGCCACAGCACGACCGCGTGACCCTCGACGTCGATGCCGCGGCGGCCGGCGCGGCCGGTCAGCTGGGTGTACTCGCCGGGGGTGATGTCGGCGTGCTGCTCGCCGTTCCACTTGACGAGCTTCTCCAACACCACCGAGCGGGCAGGCATGTTGATGCCCAGCGCGAGGGTCTCCGTCGCGAAGACCGCCTTGACGAGGCCGCGGACGAAGAGTTCCTCGACGACCTCCTTGAAGGTGGGCAGCATGCCCGCGTGGTGGGCCGCGATGCCGCGCTCCAGGCCCTCCAGCCATTCGAAGTAGCCGAGGACGTGCAGGTCCTCGTCCGGGATGGAGGCGGTGCGCTCCTCGACGAGTTCACGGACGCGCGCACGCGCCGCGTCGTCGTTCAGCCGCAGACCGGCGTAGAGGCACTGCTGCACGGCGGCCTCGCAGGCCGCGCGGCTGAAGATGAACGTGATGGCGGGCAGCAGCCCTTCGGCATCGAGCCGCTCGATGACCTCGGGGCGGCCGGGCGTCCAGATGCGCGACCGCTGTCTGCGCTCACGCTCCCGGTCGGCCTCGCGCATCGCGCGGCCCCGCTTACGGTCCTGGTACGACGGCCGGCTCGCCTCCATGCGCGCCATGCGCGTGAGGTCGGGGTTGACGGCCTTGCGCTGGCCCTCGCCCTCCTCGAAGAGGTCGTACATCCGCCGTCCGGCCAAAACATGCTGGAACAGCGGGACGGGCCGGTGCTCGGAGACGATCACCTGGGTGTCGCCGCGCACGGTGTCCAGCCAGTCGCCGAACTCCTCCGCGTTCGACACGGTCGCCGACAGCGACACCAGGGTCACCGACTCGGGGAGGTGAATGATCACTTCCTCCCAGACGGCGCCGCGGAAGCGGTCGGAGAGGTAGTGCACCTCGTCCATCACCACGTAGCCGAGTCCGAGGAGGGTCTGCGAACCCGCGTACAGCATGTTGCGCAGGACCTCGGTGGTCATGACGACCACCGGGGCCTCGGAGTTGACGCTGTTGTCGCCGGTGAGCAGACCGACCTTGTCCGCGCCGTAACGGCGGCACAGGTCGGCGTACTTCTGGTTGGAGAGTGCCTTGATCGGCGTCGTGTAGAAGCACTTCTTGCCCTGCTGGAGGGCGAGGTGGACGGCGAACTCGCCGACGATCGTCTTGCCCGAGCCGGTGGGCGCCGCCACCAGCACACCCTTGCCCGCTTCGAGCGCCCGGCAGGCCTCGATCTGGAAGGGGTCGAGGCCGAAGTCGTACATCTCGCGGAAGGAGGCGAGCGCGGTGGCCTGCTCGGCAGCGCGCCTGCGTGCTGCCGCATACCGCTCGGCCGGTGAGAGGTCCTCTGTCATCGTGCTTTCGAGACTACCGGGAGCCACTGACATGAGGACGATCATTATCCGTATCAGATGCCGTGAAACCTCGGATCCGCGCAGCTCAGGGAAGTGCGACGCGTACGGCGGCCGGTATGCACTCCGCTATGAGGGGCAGCGGTCCGAGCGGCTCCCCGTCGGCGTAGCCGGTGATGCCCTCGGCGAGGAGCTCGACGCGGGCCGCCCGGTGAACGCTCACCAGGGGATGGTCGACGTGGGTGCCCCGGTAGACCCTGGGGAAGATCTTGAGCAGCGTCGTGCGGCTGCAGTCCCCGACCACCGTGATGTCGAACAGCCCGTCACCGAGGTCGGCGCCCGGGCAGATCCTCATACCGCCGCCGTACGACGATCCGTTGCCGACCGCCACGAGCGTGGCCTCGATCTCCCGTGTCTCGCCGTCGTCCAGCGTGATGCGGTACGGGAAGGGCCGGAAGGCTGCCAGTTCGGCGAGCATGGCGACGTCGTACTTGAAACGCCCTGCGGGCAGCCGCATCCGGTTCCCGCGGTCGTTGACCCGGGAGTCGAACCCGGAGGCGAGGACGGTGCCGAACCAGGTGCCGTTCACCCGGCCCAGGTCGACGTCACGCAGCTGGTCGCTCTTGAGGGCGTCGGCGATCAGTCGTCCCGAGGCCGCCGGGTCGCCCACGGGCAGGCCGAGGGCGCGCGCGAAGTCGTTGCCGGTCCCGGCGGCTACCAGACCGAACGGGGTACGGGTCCCGGCGACGGCCTGGAGGGCGAGGTTCGCCATCCCGTCGCCGCCGACCGCGACGAGTGCGCCGGTGCCGCCCGCGATCGCCTCGCGCGCCCGCGCGAGGGCGTCCGCCGCGTCCTCGCCGAGGACCGTCCGGACGGAGAATCCCGCGTCACGCAAAGCGGAAGCGGCCGGCAGCGCCGCTCGGGCGCCCCGGCCGCGGCCCGCGGTGGGGTTGACGAAGAGGGTGATCTCGCTGGTCACAGGGTGACCCTACGAGGTCCCGGGCTTCGTCAGGTCACGTCGTCATAACCGTTGACCCGGTCCGTGGTGGCCTGCTCCGGAAGGGTCCGGCCGGCCGTCACGTTCTCGATGTCGCCGATGTCCTCGGGGGTGAGGTCGAGGTCGGACGCCTCGTCGTCGGCCGGCCCGGACTCGTCGCGCCGACGCTTGCGCCGGTCGTTGAGCAGCGAGAAGACGACCGCTCCGAAGTACAGGATCCAGATCGGCCCGGCGAGCGCCAGCATCGTCAGCGGGTCGGTGCTGGGAGTGGCGACGGCGGCGAAGACCGTGATGCCGATGATCATTCCGCGCCACCAGCCGAGCATGCGCTGACCGGTGAGGATGCCCGTGAGGTTGAGCATCACGAGGAGCAGCGGCAGCTCGAAGGAGAGACCGAAGACCACCACCATGCGCGTGACCAGGTCGAGCAGGTCGTCCAGCGGCAGGAGGTTCTTGACGCCGCTCGGCGTGAACTGCATCAGCACCTTCGCCGTGGTGGGGAGCACCTTGTAGGCGAAGAAGGCGCCGCCGAAGAACAGCGGAACACCCGTACCGACGAACGCGTACGCGTACTTCTTCTCACTCTTGTGCAGACCCGGCGCGACGAACGCCCAGAGCTGGTAGAGCCAGACCGGCGAGGCGAGCACGACGCCCGCCATCAGGGAGACCTTCAGCGCCAGGGTGAACGGCGCGAGCAGACCGTTGATGGTGATCTGCGCGCACTGGTGGTTCTTGGGCTGCTTCGCCAGCTCGGCGAAGGTCTCCGGACACCCGATGGAGTCCAGGACCGGCTTGGTGAAGAAGTTGATGATGCTGTTGTAATAGAAGGCTGTGACGATCGTCACTATGACGATGGCCAGCACCGCCTTCGCGAGCCGGTTGCGGAGCTCGCGAAGATGGTCCGCGAGAGGCATGCGCCCCTCGGGATCCCTCTCCGTGTTGCGGGCAGACTTGAGCAACCCACATCCTCATCTCATGCGGCGGGCCGGATGTCACCGGCCCTGCGTCAGCGCTGGGTCGTGTCCGTCGGCTCGTTGACCGGGCGCGCGCTGGTCACGTCGCCGGGAGCGGCCTGGATGGTGCGCTGAGCGGGGGTCTGCTCGTCGGTGCTGGGCGGGCCGGCCGGGGCCGGGCTGCTGCCCTCGTCCTTCATCGCCTTCGCCTCGCTCTTGAGGATCCGGGCCGACTTGCCGAGGGAGCGCGCCATGTCCGGAAGCTTCTTCGCGCCGAACAGCAGGATGATGACGACGAGGATGAGAATGATCTCGGGAGCTCCGAGCCTTCCGAACATAAGTCTTTACCTTCTCACCGAGGCTGCATGGTCGGGGTGCTGTCCGATGGTTCGGACATGTGTCCGATCATCATGTTGTCAGCGATCGTAACGCTCAGGGGTGAACGCGGGGCAATCCCTGTGCGTACTCCCAGTTCGCGGCCCGCGCCTCATTCTCCGGGCCGCGCCCCTGAGCGTACCTGGCCCGGACATGAAGTCGACAGGCTGGCGTGACTCATTGCGCATCCATGGAACGACTCATACCGCATCCATAGAGCGTGCGGCCCCGACAGCCGCCCGTTCCAGGTCGTCGGAGGCCGTGCCGATACGGCGCGCGGAGTCGGCCACCTGTCGGCCCAGACGCTCCGCTTCCAGGAAAACACGGACGGCGAGAACTCCGAGGACCGTGATTCCCAGGAAACCCGCGGCGATAGCAAACATCGGCCAGAACATGGAGACGACCCTAGAGGGTGGAGTGCACCCGCAGCGTGCGGACCCCGCCCCCGGTGAGCAGTTCGACGATGCGTTCCCCCGCGGGCTTGCGGACGGCGGACCCGCACGCGGGGCACGTGAACGAGTAGAACGTGGTCCGGCTGCTGGCGCCGATGGCCAGGCGCAGGGCGCCCGGCGTGAGCTCGAAGCCGGCCCGGCAGTCGGGACAGGCGGCCTTGAACATCACCTCGACCACCCTTCGCATCCCGGCGAAGGCCGTCCCGACCGACATCTCCTGCGCCCCCGCGGGCGACCCCGTCCGTCCAGTCATCCCCTGCCTCCCCGAGGGCAACCCGGTCCGTCCGGCATCCCCGGCGTACCCGAGGGCACCCCGGCGCTTCCAGACAGCCCCGGCGTACCCGAGGGCACCCCGGTCCGTCCCGGTGTCCCCGCCCGCCGCACGGCACCCGGCTTCTCCGAGGTGCCCGGCCTTCCCGGCGCACCAGACATCGACGACGTGCTCAAAGCCCTTGCTCCCGCCCCTCGTACGGCCTGTCCTCGACCCCTTCGAGCCCGGCCGGCCCGTCGTAGGCGGCGAGCGCCTCGCGGGCCGCGCTCCGGGCGCTGTCCGCGAGGTCCTGCGGCGAGACGATCCGGCCGTCACCGCCGAGGCGCAGGGCCAGCCGCCGCAGCGACGTGGGATCGGGGGTCCGCAGAGTGATACGCAGCCCGCCGTCCGGCAACTCATCCGCGCTGTCGTGCGGGTAGTACTCGGCGACCCAGCGCCCGCCCGGACCGACCTCGACGACCACCTCGGGGTCCTCGGCCGCAGGCTGGACGAGCCCCTCGGAGAGGTCCCGCAGCTCGACCTCGGGCGGCGCGGACGGCTCGTCCAGGATGCGGATCTCGGCGACCCGGTCGAGCCGGAAGGTGCGGCGCGCCTCGGAGCGGCGGCACCAGGCCTCCACATAGGTGTGCCCGACGCTGACCAGGCGGATCGGGTCGATCTCGCGCTCGCTCAGCTCGTCCCGCGAGGGCGAGTAGTAGCGGATCCACAGCCGGCGCCGCTCGGAGATCGCCCGGTCCACATCGGCGAAGACGCCACCCTCGGACTCGAAGGTCACCGACAGCCGGGAACTGGCACCCGCCGCCTCCCCCGAGGCGGCCTCCACCTTGGCGGTGGCCCGCAGCAACGCCTGCCGGTCGCCCTCGCGCAGGCCGGGCAGGGTGGACACCGCGCGGGCGGCCACCAGCAGCGCGGTCGCCTCGTCGGCGGCGATCCGCAGCGGCTCGGCGACGTCGTCGGGGTTGTGCCACCAGATCCGGTCGCCGTCGGTGTCGATGTCGAGCAGATCCCCGCCGCGGAAGCTGGTCCCGCACAGCGGCAGCACGTCGAGGTCGGAGATCAGCTCGTCCTCGGTGATCCCGAAGGCACGGGCGACATCACTGACACGGGCGCCGGGGCGCTCGCGCAGATACGTCACCAGGGAGAGCATCCGCCGGGTCTGGTCGATCGCGTTCGTGGGCCTGGCCGGTTTTCCTGCCACTTTCTTACTTTTCCCCTCAGCCCTTGGCCACGGCGCGCAGCCGGTCGACCACATCGGCCCGCAGTTCGGCGGGCTCCACGACCACTACGTCCGGTCCGAACTCGACGAGCCAGGCGTCCAGTCCGTGCCCGTACGGAATCTCCAACTCGTCCCAGCCGCCGCCCAGTTCCCGAACGGAGACGGCCTTGGCCCGCAGCGGATAGCCCGAGCCGGAACGCAGCCGGATCAGCGCCGAGCGGTCGGTGATCTCCCCTGCCCAGCCGGCGACCGTCTCGCGCACGGTGACGACATCGGGGACCTCGGCCGTGTACCGGCCGGCACGCGCACGGACCTTGCCGGTGATCCGGGAGAGCCGGAAGACGCGCTCGGCGGCACGGTCACGGTCCCAGCCCGCGAGATACCAGTGACCGCGCCAGCACTCCAGGGCCCAGGGCTCGACGTGCCGGGTCTCGGGGTGCGCGGCGGTGGCCTTGCGATAGTCGAAGACGACCGGGCGGCGGTCACGGCACGCGAGCATCAGGGGCTCGAACGCCGCCTCGTGGACGGGGATGTGCGGCTCCAGGGCGCCGTGCGACTCGTACGGATCCACGTCCTCGGGCAGACCCGCGGCACGCAGCTTCTGCAGCGCGCCGCTCGCGGCACCGGCCAGCCGGGCCTGCTGCCAGACCTTGGCGGCCAGACCGAGGGCCGCGGCCTCCTCGGCGTCGAGGGTGATCGCCGGCAGGCGGTTGCTGTCGCGGCGGGCGAGATAGCCGACCTCGCCGTCGAGGTTCTCCACCGTCTCGATGACCAGGCCGAGTTCGCGCAGATCGTCCTTGTCCCGCTCGAACATCCGGTTGAAGCTGTCGTCCGACCCGGCTTCCAGATAGGCCTCGATGGACTCGCGGAGTTCGCGCTTGCTGAGCGGCCGCCGCGTCCCGAGCAGACACAGCGCGAGGTTCATCAGCCGCTCGGCCTTGGCAATGGCCATCGACGCCCTTCCTATGGTGCTTCCGACCGATGACCGTACCGCTCCGGAGTGTCGCGGCAAAAGCCGAGGGCCCATGCCCGGACAGGCATGGGCCCAGATGATCGGATCCGGTCAGACCCTGATCACACGGCGTACGAAGATCGGACCGGACTCTTGTCCATGATCCGCCCTTCATGATCCGTTCCTCCTGACACCCGGACCGGAGTACGGTCCGGTGCCGGTCTCAGACCGCGACCAGGTCGCAGACGAAGATCAGCGTCTCGCCGGGGGCGATGGCGCCGCCCGCGCCGCGGTCGCCGTACGCGAGGTGCGCCGGGATGACCAGCTGACGGCGACCGCCGACCTTCATGCCCTGCACGCCCTTGTCCCAGCCACTGATGACCTGACCGACGCCGAGCTTGAACTCCAGCGGGGCGCCGCGGTTCCAGGAGGCATCGAACTCCTCGCCGGTGGAGAAGGCCACACCCACGTAGTGGACCTTCACGAAGTCGCCGGCCTTGGCGACGGCGCCGTCGCCCTCCCAGATGTCCTTGATCTCGAGTTCCGCCGGGGGCTCGCCGCCCGGGAAGTCGATCTCGGGCTTCTCGATGCTCACGTCTTTGCTCCTGCTTGTGTACGTATGGGCAACACCGACAGTCTTACATCACACACGGCGTTACATCTTCGCCAGGATGTCGACCGAGAAGACGAGCGTGGAGTCCTTCTTGATCCCGCTGCCGGCCGGCGGCTTGTCGCCGTAGCCCAGCTTCGGCGGAATCACGATGAGAACGCGACTGCCCACCTTCTTGCCGGTCAGCCCCTGCGCCCAGCCCTTGACGACCTGCTGGAGCCCGAACGACGTCAGCTGACCCCGCTGGTACGTGGAGTCGAACTCCTTGCCGGTGTCCCAGAGCACGCCCTCGTACTGCACCAGGACGCTGTTGTCGGCCTTGACCACGTCGCCGTCGCCCTCGATCACATAGTTCGCCACTAGCGCCGCGGGAGGGTCCGTCTTCGGTACCGTGATCTTGGGAGCGCTGCCGTCCGTATTCGTGCCGACCTTCGGCAGCTTGGCATCGCTCTGCGCGGCGTTCTTGCCCTTGGCGGAGCTCTTGGAGTTGAACGTGTTCTCGATGTCGACGACGAACACCAGCGTGTCGGTGCCCTTGATGCCCGCCTGCGCGTTGCCCTGCGTGCCGTAACCCCAGGTCGGGGGGACGGACATCTCGACGCGGCTGCCGGCCTTCTTGCCCACCAGGGCGTAGCGCCAGCCGTCGATGATGCCGCCCTGCGCGAGCTGGATGACCAGCGGCGTCTTACGGTCGTAGGAGTTGTCGAAGACCTTCGCCGTGGCCCAGATCTGACCCAGGTAGTTGGCCTGGATGTAGTCGTTCTCCGCGACCGTCTGACCGCCGCCCGCGATCACCGTCCTGACCGCGAGGTCCTTCGACGGCTCCCCCGTGCCCTTGGCCACGGTCGGCTTCTCACCGAACTTCGTACCGGCGGTGATCGCCGGCAGCGGGCCGTCGACGATCTTCGGCGGAGGCGGCGCGGAGGCCGCGGCGGAAGCCGAAGGCGACGGGCTGCTGCTGGACTTGGCCGTGTCTGACTTGCCGTCGTCACCGCATCCGGCGAGTGTGACCAGTCCAGCGGGTACGGAGAGAAGGAGTGAGCGTCGGCGCACGGTGGGGCCCTCGTATCGGTCGATCTTGGCTGATGGCGTGCGCGCAACTCTACGACGTGAGAAGAGCGCCGTACGGAAAACGTACGGCGCCCCGCGTTGCGTTCCGCTTCACCCGCGGAACTCCCGGCTCACATTCCGGCGATGAGCTTCTCCACCCGGTCGTCCACCGAACGGAACGGGTCCTTGCACAACACTGTGCGCTGCGCCTGGTCGTTGAGCTTCAGGTGCACCCAGTCGACGGTGAAGTCCCGGCGCTGTTCCTGAGCGCGCCGGATGAAGTCGCCGCGCAGCCGCGCCCGAGTGGTCTGCGGCGGCACGGACTTGCCCTCGAAGATCTTCAAGTCGTTGCAGATCCGAGCGGCTTGCCCCTTCCTCTCCAGCAGGTAGTAGAGGCCACGACGGCGGTGGATGTCGTGGTAGGCGAGGTCTATCTGCGCGACCCGGGGGTGCGACATGGTCATGTTGTGCTTGGCCCGGTACCGCTCGATGAGCTGGTACTTCATGACCCAGTCGATCTCGGTGCCGATCCGGTCGAGGTCCTCGGCCTCGATCGAGTCGAGCACACGACCCCACAGTTCGAGGACCTGTTCGACGGTTCCGGTACGGATGCCGCGGCGCTCGCAGAAGTCCACGGCCTTCTCGTAGTACTCGCGCTGCACCTCGAGCGCGGAGGCCTCGCGGCCGCTGGCCAGACGCACCTTGCGGCGGCCCGTGATGTCGTGGCTCACCTCACGGATCGCCCGGATGGGATTCTCCAGGGTGAGGTCGCGCATGACGGTGCCCGCCTCGATCATGCGCAGCACGAGGTCGGTGGCACCGACCTTGAGGAGCATGGTCGTCTCGGACATGTTCGAGTCGCCGACGATGACGTGCAACCGGCGGTAGCGCTCGGCGTCCGCGTGCGGCTCGTCACGCGTGTTGATGATGGGCCGGGAGCGGGTCGTCGCCGAGCTGACACCCTCCCAGATGTGCTCGGCTCGCTGGCTGACGCAGTACACGGCACCGCGCGGAGTCTGCAGCACCTTGCCGGCACCGCACAGCAGCTGCCTCGTGACCAGGAACGGAATGAGGATGTCCGCGAGTCGGGAGAACTCCCCGTGCCGGGCCACCAGATAGTTCTCGTGGCATCCGTAGGAGTTGCCTGCCGAGTCGGTGTTGTTCTTGAACAGATAGACGTCGCCCGCGATTCCTTCCTCGTGCAGGCGTCGTTCGGCGTCCACCAGGAGTCCTTCGAGAATGCGCTCGCCGGCCTTGTCGTGGGTGACGAGTTCCGTCACGTTGTCACATTCGGGTGTCGCGTATTCCGGATGTGATCCCACGTCGAGATAAAGGCGGGCACCGTTCCGCAGAAAGACATTGCTGCTGCGGCCCCATGACACGACACGGCGGAAGAGGTACCGCGCCACCTCGTCGGGAGACAGGCGTCGCTGTCCCCTGAACGTACACGTGACGCCGTACTCGTTCTCCAGCCCGAAAATGCGGCGGTCCATGACTGAACATTACGCCCGATCCCCTGAGCTGAAACGGGGTTCGACGGCTCGGTTTGGATCATTTTCCGATGAGACCGCAACGACCCCGCCCCTCCCGGTAGCTGCGAGGACCCGGCCCGTGGCCAGCAGAACCACCAGCGCGGCCGCGCCCGCGACCCCCGGAACGGCGAAGCCCCGGGCCGCCCCACCCCACTCGACGACGGGCCCCGCGAGGCCCGTTCCGACCGACGCGCCCACGGTGAACGTCGTCACAAGCCAGGAGAAAGCCTCGGTGACGGTACCGGCCGGAGCGTGCCGGTCCACCAGGACGAAGGCGCAGGCGATGCAGGGCGCGAGGAACACCCCGGCGAGCGTGGCCAGAGCGGTCATGGCGACCGGACCGGGCACCAGCATCAGCGGGATGTAACACACCGCCAGAAGAGCGACGAGCACCCGCAGCCGCCGCTCCGGAGCCCCGCCCCACCGACGCGCGCCGTAGACCAGGCCGCCCAGCAGCGCGCCGAGGCCGATGCCCGCCATCAGCCAGCCGTACACCGTGTCCCCGCCGTGCGCGTCGGCGTACGACAGCGAGGCGACCGTGATCGAGCCGAGCGCGATCCCGACGAACAGGAAGGCCCCGAGCAGGGCCAGCAGCCCCGGTGAGCGCAGGGCACCGAGCCAGTGCGCCTCGCGCGGGGCCGAACGCCACGCGCGCGAGGGCGGCGAGAGAACCACGGAGAGGGCACCCAGGACGCCGATGACGCTCAGGACCAGCAGCGCCGCCCGCGCGGACCAGAGCGAGACGCACAGCGTCACCAGCAACGGCCCGACGGTGAACATGACTTCCTGCGCCACGGCGTCCATCGCGTACGCCGTGTGCACTTGCTCCTCCCTGCGCAGGACGGAGGGCCACAGGGCCCGCAGGCCGCCCTCCAGGGGAGGCGTGAAGAGCCCGGCCACGGCCATCGCGGCACAGGCGAGGCCCGGCCGGTCCGTCCCGACGAAGGCGAAGACAACCATCCCGAGGGCCGAGACGACCGCCGCGGGCAGCTGCACCCGCGGTTGCCCGTAGAGGTCCACGAGCCGGCCGAGCAGCGGCTGTCCCACCGCGTTGGCCACCCCGTACACGGCGGCGAGCGCGCCCGCCAGGCTGTACGTGCCGCCCTCGGCCCGCACGAACAGCACGACGGCGATGGCCGCGGTGGCGTTCGGCAGCCGCCCCACGAGGGTGCCGACGAGCAGCCGGGCGGCGTGCCTCGCCCTGAGGATCTCCAGGTATCCCGCGGCCATGGCATGCCCTTCCAGTAGTGCGCGACGTTCAAGTGTTACGTATAACGTCTCACTCCATACGTACCATGTGCGCTGTCCGGGAGTCCAGACGAAGGAGCATGCCGACGGTGGCAAGAGGTAGTACGCGCCCCACCAGCCGGGACGTCGCCGAGGCCGCCGGGGTCTCCCAGGCGGCCGTCTCCCTGGTGCTGGGCGACAAGTGGCGCGGCCGGGTCTCCACGGCCACGGCGGAACGCGTCCGGGACGCGGCCCAGGAGCTCGGCTACCGCCCGAACCTGGCCGCCCGCAACCTCCGCCTCGGCCGCACCCGCACGGTCCTCCTGGTGGTCCCAGCACTCACCACGGAGTTCTTCGCGGGCGTCTACACCGGCGCGGCCCGCGTGGCCGCCGAGCACGGCTTCGGCGTCGTCCTCTATCCCTCCCCCGAGGGCATCGGCCCCGCCCGCGACCCCTTCGGCTCCGCCCAGGCCGCCCTCGACGGCGTGATCGCCTCCTCCATGGCCGCCGACGCCCTCACCGCGATCCGCGGCGACCAGCTCCCCCTGGTCATGCTCGACAGCGACCCGGCCGGCAGCCAGGGCGCCGCGACCGTCAACCTCGACATCGCCGACGGCGTACGCCAGGTCACCGGCCACCTCCTGGAACTGGGCCACCGCCGCTTCCTGCACCTCGCCGCCGACATCCCGTCCTGGACCTTCGAGGTCCGCGCCCGGGAGGTGGCCTCCTGCCTCGTCGAGGTCCCCGGAACCAGCCTGCGGGTCGCCCGGGCGCCCATCTCCTTCGAGGACGCCCTGGCGGCGGCCCAGACGGCCCTCTCCGCCCCGGGCCCCCGCCCCACCGCGGTGATCTGCGACGACGACAAACTGGCCGCGGGCGCCTACAAGGCGGCCCGCCGCCTCGGCCTGCGCATCCCCGACGACATCTCCATCACCGGCCTGGACGACCTCGCCCTGGCCCGCGCCCTCGACCCGGAACTCACGACGGTCCGCCTGGACGCCGAACGCTTCGGCGAACACGGTATGAAGGCCCTCCTGGCCGTCCTGGACGGCCGCACACCGCCCCAGGAGGACATCCCCGTCGAACTGGTCGTACGGGGCTCCACGGCCCCTCCAGCCCCGTAGAAGCCGCCACCCTCACCCCCGGGCCCACGAGTCCCGGCCACGCATACGGAAGGGGCCGCGCCGGTGTGCACCGGGGCGACCCCTTCCGTATGAGCACCCGACGGACGGGCGCGAGGTCGGACGTGACCTCACTCGTCGTCGTCGGCGTCCTCGGCCTCCGTCGCGGTCTCCGCTCCTCCGGCCTCCAGCAGCCGGCCCAGCTGACGGCCCACGATCCGCTTGAACTTCCGCTTCTGCGGCCGCGTCCGGTCCAGCACCGCGACCTCCAGCCGCTCCACCGGAATCTCCCGCTCGCCGCCGTTGGGCTCCCGGGACAGCGACTGAACGGCCAGCTTCAAAGCCTCCGCCAGCGACATCCCGTCCCGGTGCTGGGTGTCCAGATAGGTACTGATCTGCTCGGCACTGCCGCCCACGGCGACCGAACCGTGCTCGTCCACGATCGAACCGTCGTGCGGCAGCCGGTAGATCTGGTCGCCGTCCGGCGTGTCGCCGACCTCGGCGACCACCAGCTCCACCTCGTACGGCTTCTCCGCCGCCGACGAGAAGATCGTGCCCAGCGTCTGGGCGTACACGTTCGCGAGACCACGGGCGGTCACGTCGTCACGGTCGTACGTGTAGCCGCGCAGGTCGGCGTAGCGCACACCGCCGATCCGCAGGTTCTCGTACTCGTTGTACTTGCCGGCGGCCGCGAAGCCGATCCGGTCGTAGATCTCGCTGAACTTGTGCAGCGCGCGGGACGGGTTCTCGCCGACGAACACGATGCCGTCGGCGTACTGCAGCACGACCAGGCTGCGACCGCGGGCGATGCCCTTGCGGGCGTACTCCGCCCGGTCGGCCATGGCCTGCTGAGGTGAAACATAGAACGGAGTCGACACCGGCTACCCGTCCCTTTCTGTCGAAGTCACTGGATCACCTGGGAAAAGAGGCCGGTCTCAGAGCAGCGCGGCGCGCGGGCCGTCGGGCTGCTCGAGTCGCCGCTCCAGGATCGCTCGGGCGATCTCCGAGGACTCCTCGTCATTGAGCCGGCGGAAGCCGCTCTCGGTGATCACGGTGACGATCGGGTAGATCCGGCGCGCGACGTCGGGACCACCGGTCGCCGAGTCGTCGTCGGCCGCGTCGTAGAGGGCCTGGACGACCAGCGTCGTGGCCTGGCTCTCCGTCAGGTCCTTGGCGTAGAGCTTCTTCATGGCGCCGCGCGCGAAGATCGAGCCGGAGCCCGTGGCCGCGTAGCCGTGCTCCTCGGAGCGGCCACCCGTGACGTCGTAGGAGAAGATGCGGCCCCGGTCGCGGTCCACGTCGAAACCCGCGAAGAGGGGGACCACGGCGAGGCCCTGCATGGCCATGCTGAGGTTGGAACGGATCATCGTGGACAGGCGGTTCGCCTTGCCCTCCAGGGAGAGCGTGGCGCCCTCCACCTTCTCGAAGTGCTCCAGCTCCAGCTGGAACAGCTTCACCATCTCCACGGCCAGACCCGCCGTACCGGCGATGCCCACCGCCGAGTACTCGTCGGCCGGGAACACCTTCTCGATGTCGCGCTGGGCGATGACGTTCCCCATCGTGGCCCGCCGGTCACCGGCGAGGACGACTCCGCCGGCGAACGTGACGGCGACGATGGTCGTGCCGTGCGGGGCCTCGATCACACCCTGGACGGGCGGCAGTTGCCGCCTGCCGGGGAGCATCTCCGGCTGGTGGTCGGACAGGAAGTCCATGAACGACGACGACCCGGGCGTCAGGAAGGCAGCCGGTAGACGCCCGGTGCTACGAGTGTTGGCTTCCACGGGGATCCTTCCAAGTAGGCGGCAGCCCGACGAACTGCGTCGGGATCATCTCCCAACTTGCCGATGGCCGAATTGCAGTTGAAGCACAGTACGCCACGGACACTACCCGTCTTGTGGCAGTGATCCACATGAATGGCGGGAGCTTTCAAACAGATCACGCAGAGGCCCATCTGCGAGGCCACCATCTCGTCGCGGTCGGCTTCGGTGAGGCCGTAATGGCGCTTCAGATGACCCGCCCGGCCTTCGATCGCCCGGCATGCCTTGCAGCGCGTCGACAGCCCGTCCGAGGCCGTTGCGTTGCGGTGCCACTCACTCCAGGGTTTGACCTCACCGCATTTGAGGCAGAGTTTGTGCCCCTCGGGCACGTCCACCTGAGGACGAACTTTCCGCCCGAGGCTCACCTGACGGCTTCGGTGATAGTCCGACGCGCAATCTCGACAGTGATGCTGCAGACCGTCCAGATTGGACCGCTTGCGAGCGAAGGCCGCGTGCGGCTTGGCCTCGCCGCACCGCACGCAACACTTCACACCCTCTTCGTTCTTCAACCCGAAGCCCCCCGTGGCCTTAGATTCGAAGGTTACTCGCCGCCCTTCTGAACGAAACTTCGAACGAAGTCCTCGGCGTTCTCCTCCAAGACATCGTCGATCTCGTCCAGAACCGAGTCGACATCGTCGCTCAGCTTTTCCTGGCGTTCCTTGAGGTCGTCGGTCGCCTTCGCGTCCTGCGCCTGCTCCTCGACCTCCTCGGTGGAACGCGTCGCCTTCTGCTGTCCGCCGCCGGTGTCCTTGGTCGCCATAACCCTCACCCCGCTCGGTTCGACGTTCTTGATCAGACCCTACAAGCAGGGTCCGACATCGGCCCCGCAGTTGTCACAACGTACGGGGACCACCTCGATGATTCCCGTAACGCCGGTATTCCACCCTGTCCGGCCGGTGCCGTCCGGGTGGAAGCTCAGTTGCCCGACAGGACCCTGACCAGGTCCTCTGCCGTACGGCAGCGGTCCAGGAGCTCCTTGACGTGATTACGCGTTCCGCGAAGGGGCTCCAGGGTTGGGACGCGCTGGAGCGAGTCCCGGCCGGGCAGATCGAAGATGACCGAGTCCCAGGAGGCCGCCGCCACGTCGTCCGCGTACTGCTCCAGGCAGCGCCCGCGGAAGTAGGCGCGGGTGTCCTCCGGCGGGGTCGTACGGGCCCGCTCGACCTCGTTCTCGTCCAGCAGGCGCTTCATCTTGCCGCGGGCGGCCAGCCGGTTGTAGAGGCCCTTCTCGGCGCGTACGTCGGCGTACTGGAGGTCGACGAGGTGCAGCCGGGCGGCGTCCCAGTCGAGGTCGTCACGGCGCCGGTAGCCCTCCATGAGCTCCCGTTTGGCGACCCAGTCGAGCTCCCCGGAGAGGCTCATCGGGTCGTTCTCCAAGCGGTTCAGGGTGTCCTCCCAGCGCAGCAGGACGTCCTTGGTCTGCTCGTCGGCGTCCGCTCCGAAGCGCTCCTCGACGTACTTGCGGGACAGTTCGAAGTACTCCATCTGCAGTTGCACCGCGGTGAGGGTGCGTCCGCTGCGGAGCGTGACCAGGCGCTTGAGGGTCGGGTCGTGGGAGACCTGGTGGAGGGTGCGTACGGGCTGGTCGACGGCCAGGTCGACGGCGATGAAGCCGTCCTCGATCATGGAGAGGACCAGTGCCGTCGTGCCGAGCTTGAGATAGGTCGAGATCTCGGAGAGGTTCGCGTCCCCGATGATCACGTGCAGCCGGCGGTACTTCTCGGCGTCGGCGTGCGGTTCGTCGCGGGTGTTGATGATGGGGCGCTTGAGGGTGGTCTCCAGGCCGACCTCGACCTCGAAGTAGTCGGAGCGCTGGCTGAGCTGGAAGCCGTGCTCGTGCCCGTCCTGGCCGATACCGACGCGGCCCGCTCCGGTGACGACCTGGCGTGAGACGAAGAACGGTGTCAGGTGCCGCACGATGTCCGAGAAGGGGGTCTCCCGCTTCATCAGATAGTTCTCGTGCGTGCCGTACGAGGCGCCTTTGTTGTCGGTGTTGTTCTTGTAGAGGTGGATCGGCTGGGCGCCGGGGAGCTGGGCCGCTCGCTCGGCGGCCTCCGCCATGATGCGCTCGCCGGCCTTGTCCCACAGGACGGCGTCCCGCGGGTTGGTGACTTCGGGGGAGCTGTATTCCGGGTGTGCGTGGTCGACGTACAGCCGTGCACCGTTGGTGAGGATGACATTGGCCAGGCCGATGTCCTCGTCGGTGAGCTGACTGGAGTCGGCGGTCTCCCGAGCGAGGTCGAAGCCTCGCGCGTCCCGCAGCGGGTTCTCCTCCTCGAAGTCCCAGCGGGCGCGGCGCGCCCGGTGCATCGCCGCCGCGTAGGCGTTGACGATCTGGGACGAGGTGAGCATGGCATTGGCGTTGGGGTGACCGGGGACGGAGATCCCGTACTCCGTCTCGATGCCCATTACTCGCCGTACGGTCATGCGGCCCTCCTTGCCCGGCGGCGCCCTCGGTCGGGGGCGCTGCTCAAGTACCGCTGGCGCTCCGGTGCGTGTGCGGTGCCCGTCCCCGCACTGCGCGACTCGGCGGTACGAAAGAGCCTAGAGCGCCTTTGCGCTGGTGGGGAGATCATTTGCGTCATTGCTGTACTCCGGGGGTGACCTGAAAAGCAGTCGGCTGCGGATGCCCGTGAAGGGCACCCGCAGCCGCCCTGTCTTTTACAGGTACTGACCGGTGTTGGCCACCGTGTCGATGGAGCGTCCGGTGTCCGCGCCCTGCTTTCCGGTGATGAGCGTACGGATATAGACGATCCGTTCACCCTTCTTTCCGGAGATCCTGGCCCAGTCGTCCGGGTTGGTGGTGTTCGGCAGGTCCTCGTTCTCCTTGAACTCGTCCACGCAGGCCTGGAGGAGGTGGGAGACCCGGAGGCCCTTCTGGCTGTGCTCCAAGAAGTCCTTGATTGCCATCTTCTTGGCGCGGCCGACGATGTTCTCGATCATGGCGCCGGAATTGAAGTCCTTGAAGTAGAGGACTTCCTTGTCACCGTTGGCGTAGGTGACCTCCAGGAAGCGGTTCTCCTCCGATTCGGCGTACATCTGCTCCACGGCTGTCTGGATCATGCCGTGGACGGTGGCCGCCCTGTCACCGCCGTGCTCTCCCACGTCCTCGGAGTGCAGCGGGAGACGCTCGGTGAGGTACTTCTGGAAGATGTCCTTCGCCGCTTCGGCGTCCGGGCGCTCGATCTTGATCTTCACGTCGAGCCGTCCGGGCCGCAGGATGGCGGGGTCGATCATGTCCTCTCGGTTCGAGGCGCCGATCACCACCACGTTCTGCAGGCCTTCCACGCCGTCGATCTCGGCGAGCAGCTGGGGGACGATGGTGTTCTCCACGTCCGAGCTGACGCCCGATCCTCGGGTGCGGAAGAGGGACTCCATCTCGTCGAAGAAGACGATGACGGGTGTACCCTCGCTGGCCTTCTCCCGTGCGCGCTGGAAGATGAGCCGGATCTGCCGCTCGGTCTCACCGACGTACTTGTTCAGGAGCTCGGGGCCCTTGATGTTGAGGAAGAAGCTCTTGCCTGTGGCCTGTCCGGTCACTTCTGCGACCTTTTTGGCCAGCGAGTTGGCCACGGCCTTGGCGATGAGCGTCTTTCCGCATCCGGGGGGCCCGTACAGCAGGACGCCCTTGGGCGGCCGCAGTTCGTGCTCCTTGAAGAGGTCGGGGTAGAGGTAGGGGAGCTCGACCGCGTCGCGGATCATCTCGATCTGGCCGCCCAGACCGCCGATCTGCTCGTAGCCGATGTCCGGGACCTCTTCGAGGACGAGTTCCTCGACCTCGCTCTTCGGAACGATCTCGTAGACATAGCCGGAACGGGGTTCGAGGAGCAGGGCGTCCCCGGGACGGATATTGACGTCCAGGAGCGGCTCGGCGAGCCGTACCACCCGTTCCTCGTCGGTGTGCCCCTGTACGAGGGCGCGCTCGCCGTCCTCCAGGATCTCCTTGAGGGTGACGATCTCGCCCAAGCTCTCGTACTCCATGGCCTCGACCACGTTGAGAGCTTCGTTGAGCATCACTTCCTGGCCACGCCTGAGCTCGTCGAGCTCCACACTGGGGCTGACGTTCACCCGGAGCTTGCGGCCCCCGGTGAAGATGTCCGCCGTGCCGTCCTCGTTCGCCGTGAGGAAGACACCGAAGCCGGCCGGCGGCTGCGCGAGCCGGTCGACTTCTTCCTTGAGGGCCACGATCTGGTCGCGGGCCTCACGGAGTGTGTTGGCGAGCCGCTCGTTCTGTGCGGACACGCCTGCCAGGTTCGTCTGCAACTCGACGATCCGCTCTTCGAGAATCCTCGTGTGCCGCGGAGAGTCGGCGAGCTTGCGTCGCAGGACGGCGATCTCCTGCTCAAGGTAGGCAATCTGCCCGGCGGGGTCATCGGACCCTCGTCCCGGGCGGATGCCGCGGTTCATGTCGTCGTCGTGGGCTGCCACGGTCCTCACCTCCTCCAAGGGGAGCTGGACGCTTCCAGACCCTACCTGGGTGGGTGTCGATTGAAACCCCTAGATCACAAAGACTGTAGAGGTGTGTCCGATCTTCACCCTTGCGCTCTCCCTCACGCCAGGGGAATACCCACCGAACATGCTTGGGAAGCGGGCGGAGGTAGGGTCGAAGTGTTCAACACCCGTCAGAGCTGGCCCGATTCCCCAGTCTTCGGTCCGCTCGACGCAGAAAACGGCAGGAGAAATGACCGTGCAGCAGGAGGCCGAAGTCGACGGCGAGGCGCTTGAGGTCTGGATCGACCAGGATCTCTGTACCGGCGACGGGATCTGCGTCCAGTACGCGCCCGAGGTCTTTGAGCTGGACATTGACGGCCTGGCCTATGTGAAGAGCCCCGACGACGAGCTCCTGCAGGCCGTGGGTGCCACAACGCCCGTACCGCTGCCGCTTCTGCGCGATGTGACGGACTCGGCGAAGGAGTGCCCGGGGGACTGCATCCACGTCCGTCGCGTTTCGGACAAGGTCGAGGTCTACGGTCCCGCCGCGGAGTGACCTTTCGGGCACTCCGCGTCACTTGATGTCTGGTTCCTCACACCCTCCGCGCCGCGGAGGGTGTTTTCTTTTGTTCGGGTCTCGCGCCGGGGGCGCGCTCACTCACTCCGCGCTTCGGACGGTGTCGAGCGGATGAACGCGCCGTTCTTCCACTGCCACTTGGCGCTGTCCTTCAGGTCCGGGCAGCAACTCGGTACGTCGGCCGAGGAGTAGCCGAGCAGAGTGGCCGTGACGGCTCCGTCGCGCACCGCGAAGTCCGTGACGCTCAGCCGATCCTTGGGATCGACGAGGGTCGCCACGACCCGGGGCTGCTTCGCTCCCTCGGCCTGGGTGAGGACGTAGACGCCGTTGGGCGGGGTGCCGGAGCCGGCGTCGCAGCGGACGACGGCCACGGTCTCGGGGCGGCCGTCGCCGTCCAGGTCCCCTGAGGCCTTCTTCTGTACGAGGACTTTGGTGGGCCCGCAGGTGATCGGGAAGTCCACGCCGGTCGGGTCGGGGGCGGCCACCGGTGCCGTCGCCGATTTCGGGTCGGCGCCGGGCTGGGCCGCCCTCGCCGGATCGGGGTGGAGCACGGACGACAGCGCCACGACTCCGGCGATGGCGGTGGCCGTGGCGACCCACTGGATGGGGCTGGTCTGCGTGTGTGCCAGTTCCGGGACAACGGATTGCTGCACTAGGAGTGTCTCCCGCGAGGGCTGTGCCGGTGGGGGTGGGGTGACCCGCATGGTGCCACACGTCACAGCCTGGTGGAACGGCGGGGTCCGGACTTGTGAAGAGTTCCGGCGGAGCTTCCGGCAGGGTCCCGGGACGGCCCCGCCCAGGCCGCCGGGAAGGCACTGGCAAGGACCGCCGGGAGGCCGTTGGCAGAGCCGCCGGGAGAGTGCCGGCAAGGCCGTCGGGAGGGCGCCATGCGGGACATGCCTCCGGCCCCTCCGGCCCCTCCGGCCCCTCCGGCCCCTCCGTCAACCTTCCGTCGACCTTCCGTACGGCCCGTCGCGGGGTTCGGTGGGCCTGTCGGCCGGGCCCCGCGACGGACCCGTCGGCGGCCGAGCTGCCTGCCGTGCTCGTCCCGGGTTCGAGGCGCTGAGGTCGAGGCGCTGCGTCCTGGCGTGGCGGGGGGGCGCGCGAGCAGGGCGTCCCGGCGTCCGGCAGATGCGACCCCTGCACCCCGCGGAACTGTGTCGGCGGCCTTCCCGGCGGCTTGGGCCACGTCGGCTTGGGCCACGTCGGCTTGGGCCACGTCGGCTTGGGCCACGTCGGCTTGGGCCACGTCGGCTTGCGCCAGGTCGGCTTGGCCTGCACGGCCGACGCGCGTCGGAGGGGCTCCCGACAGAGGCTCCCGACAGACCCGTCGACCGCCCTCAAGGTCACCCGCCGGGGCGCGCCTCAGGACCGTGAGCCGGGTTCGCGACATACCCGTCGAACGCCCTCCGGGCCACCTGTCGGCGCACCCCCGCAGCTCCGTCCGCCGGCTTCCCGAAGACCCGTCAGCAGCCTTACGAGTGGCCTGCCGACGGGCTTTGCAGGGCTGTCGGCCGGAGTCCCGGCAGGTCCGTCGATCGATTCTGATGGTGTGTCAACGGAAAAGCGCCGTGGCCGAGTTCCCGGTCGTTTCCGGGAACTCGGCCACAGTCGTGGTGTGTTGGGTACGTCAGCGGCCGGCGCCGCCGTCGGCGTTCGGGCCGGTGTAGTCCTCGCCGTACGCGCCCTTGGAGGGGCGGCGGCGGCGCATGGGCGGCTCGACGCCGTCCGCGAGGCGGCGGGCGGTGAGCAGGAAGCCGGTGTGGCCGATCATCCGGTGGTCCGGGCGGACGGCCAGGCCTTCGACGTGCCAGTTGCGGATCATCGATTCCCAGGCGGTCGGCTCGTTGAAGCAGCCGATCTCGCGGATCGACTCGACGGTCCGCGCGAGCTGGGTGGTGGTCGCCACGTAGCAGCAGAGGATGCCGCCGGGGACGAGCGCCTTGGAGACGGCCTCCAGGCATTCCCAGGGAGCGAGCATGTCGAGGATGACGCGGTCGACGTCGGTGTCGCTCAGGTTGTCCTGGAGGTCGCCGACGGTGAGCTGCCAGGCGGGGTGCGGTCCGCCGAAGTAGCGCTCCACGTTCTGCTGGGCGATCTCGGCGAAGTCCTCGCGGCGCTCGTAGGAGTGCAGCATGCCCTGGTCGCCGATGCCGCGCAGCAGGAAGCTGCTGAGCGAGCCGGAGCCGACACCCGCTTCCACGACGCGGGCGCCGGGGAAGATGTCGGCGAAGGCCAGGATCTGCCCCGCGTCCTTGGGGTAGACCACGGCGGCGCCGCGGGGCATGGACAGGACGTAGTCGGGGAGCAGGGGGCGCAGCGCGAGATAGGCGACGTTCCCCGTGGTGCGGACAACGCTGCCCTCGGGAGCACCGATCAGCTCGTCGTGGGGGAAGGAACCCTTGTGGGTATGAAAGTTCTTCCCGGCCTCGAGCGTGAACGTGTAGTGGCGGCCCTTGGGGTCGGTCAGCTGAACCTGGTCCCCGACCTTGAAGGGCCCGCGCCTGCGGGCGGCACCGGTCGGTTCGGACATGTGAACAGCCTACCGGTCCGGGACAGGGCCGCCGACCACGGTCAGGAGGGCCGGGCCATGGCCTTCACGAAGGCGCGTTCCACGTCCGCGGCGGACAGGACGCCGTAGATCTCGCCCGAGTCCTCCACCACGAGGTACTCGGTGGCGGGGCTCGCGCGCAGGGCGTCGAGGAGGGCCTCGCCGGCGAGCTCGGCGGAGACCCGCATGCCGTCGGTGAGGTCCTGGGCGAGGCCGCTGACCGTGACCCAGGGGCGGCGGTGCTCGGGTACGCCGACGATGGCGGCCTCACGGACGAGGGAGAGGGGTTCGCCGTCCGCGTCGACGACGACCAGGGCGCGGGCGCCGACGTCGTTGGCGCGGCGCAGCGCCTCGGAGAGCGGGGTACTGGTTTCGACCGGGACCGCGCGCCGGGTGAGTGAGCGGGCGCGCAGTTCCGGAAGGTGTTCGCGGAGCCGGGCCATGCGGAGGCTGTTGCCGGCGCCGGTCCAGATGATCGCCGCGAGGATGGCGGCGAGGAGGGCGTCCGTGATGGTGTCCATGCCGCCGACGTTGTCGGGGGCGGCGCCGAGGGCCTGGGACTGGGTGAGCAGGGGCAGTCCGATCAGTACGGAGACGGCGAGGGCGCGGCCGACCCATGCGGCGGCGACGGTGCCGCTCATCGCTCTGCCGGTGATCTTCCAGACGACGGCGCGGAGCATGCGGCCGCCGTCGAGGGGCAGGCCGGGCAGCAGGTTGAAGGCGGCCACGATGAGGTTGGAGATCATCAGGCCGGCCAGCAGGACGCCGGGGACCGTGCCGGGTTCGACGGGCAGCATGGCGAGGTAGAAGAGGCCGGACAGGATGAGGGAGAGCAGCGGGCCGACGAAGGCGAGGACGAACTCCCGGCCGGGGGTCTCGGCTTCCTTCTCGATCTCGGAGACGCCGCCGAAGAACTGGAGCTGGATCCGGCGGACCGGCAGTTTGAAGCGCAGGGCCGCGACGGTGTGGGCGAGTTCGTGGACGAGTACGGAGGCGTAGAAGGCGACGGCGAAGAAGAGGGAGACCAGGTAGCGGGCGGCGCCGAGTTCGGGCAGGACGCGGTCGAGCTGGCCGCCGAACACCCAGGTGATCAGGGCGGCGACCAGGAACCAGCTGGGTGCGACGTACACGGGCACGCCGAACGGCCGGCCCATGAGCAGCCCGCCGCCTGGCTCCTTTCCGCGGCGTGGCGGCCGTCCTTTGCCCTTGCCCTTGCCCTTGCCGTTGCCGGTGCGGGCGCGGGTCCGGTGGGCGTCGGCGAGTTCGTCGTGGTCCGTGGGGGACGGTTCCCCGCGGTGGGCCTCGCTGCGGCCGTGGGACGGCTCGGAGGGCTCGGCGTGGGGTCCTGTCTCCTCGGCGTGGTCGGTGTCCTCGGTGTGCCCTGTGTGCTGTGTGACGGCGGGGGTCTTCACCAGCGGGTCGCGGGACGCTTCGGCGCGGGACACCGGCTCCGGGCCGGTCGTGGGGTGTGCCTCGGGCCCGGTCCGGTCCTGAGCCGTGGTGTCGTCGTGGGGCCCGGACTCCGTGTGGGCGTCGGCCTCGGCGGTTGCCTGGGAATCGGTCTCGGGGCGGGCGGGGGTTTCTTCCTCGGTCCGGGTGTCGGTGTCCCTGTCGGGGTCCGTCCCGGTCCGGGAGTCGTGACCGGGGGCCGTGGGCGCAGGCCCGGTGGTCTCGGGCCCGGCCGGTTCGGGGCGTGCGTCGGAGGCCGGACCGGCGGAGGCCGAGGGCCTCTCGTGGTGCTCGGTCGCCTCGCCGGTACCGGACCGCGGCTGCCCGCTCCCGCCGCTCTCGTCCACGATGTCCCCTCGTTCGATAGCGTCCCCCGCCCCCGGTTCATGCGGAGCAGGAGGGTCTGGGGTCGATGGTATGCGGCCGTCGCGGCACGTTCCGCCCCGGCACCCCCTCTGTTTGCCGCGCCGTCGCCGCAGCCGGGACCGGTTCGCTGTCGGTGGCGGGCCGTAAGGTCTGTTGTCATGGAAACCAGCACCGAGGGTGCCGTACCCGAAGAAGCGGCCGCGGCCGGCGGGGCCGGCGCGCCCGCAGCCGACGGACCGGCCCCCGCGGTCGCGCGTGCGCCCGCCTCGCTGTCGCCCTCGCGTGCCAGTGACTTCATGCAGTGTCCGTTGCTGTACCGGTTCCGGGTGATCGACAAGCTGCCCGAGAAGCCGAGTGAGGCGGCGACGAGAGGGACGCTGGTGCACGCGGTTCTCGAGCGGCTCTTCGACGCTCCGGCGGCGGACCGGACCGCGCCGCGCGCCAAGTCGCTGATCCCCGCCCAGTGGGACCGGCTGCGGGAGACGAAGCCGGAGGTCGTGGAGCTGTTCGCCGACGACCCGGAGGGGGAGCGGCTCGCGCGCTGGCTCGGCGAGGCCGAGCGGTTGGTGGAGCGCTGGTTCACGCTGGAGGACCCGACGCGGCTGGAACCGGCCGAGCGGGAGTTGTTCGTCGAGGCGCGGCTGGATTCCGGGCTCACTCTGCGCGGCATCATCGACCGGGTCGACGTGGCCCCGTCGGGTGAGGTCCGGATCGTCGACTACAAGACGGGAAAGGCGCCCAGGCCCGAGTACGCCGAGGGTGCCCTGTTCCAGATGAAGTTCTACGCCCTGGTGGTGTGGCGGCTGAAGCAGGTGGTCCCGCGCCGTCTCCAGCTCGTCTATCTCGGCAGCGGTGACGTGCTGACGTACGACCCGGAGATCGCGGACCTGGAGCGGGTCGAGCGCAAGCTGCTCGCGCTGTGGGACGCGATCCGGGAGGCGACGGAGACGGGCGAGTGGCGGCCGCGGCCCACCAAACTCTGTGGCTGGTGCGACCATCAGGCGGCGTGTCCGGAATTCGGTGGTACTCCCCCGGCATATCCGCTCCCGGTGAGGGCGCCCGGGTCGGGCACCTAGGAGCAGGGCAGAATGGGGCCGGACTAGCGAAGGAGACTTACGTGGCCATCCGCGTCCTACTGGTCGACGACCAGCCGCTGCTGCGCACCGGCTTCCGGATGATTCTGGAAGCGGAGCAGGACCTGGCGGTCGTCGGCGAGGCCGGTGACGGTCTCCAGGCACTCGATCAGGTTCGTGCGCTGCAGCCCGATGTGGTTCTGATGGACATCCGTATGCCGCGGATGGACGGTGTCGAGGCGACCCGGCAGATCACCGGCCCGGGCCGGGACGGTCCGGCGAAGGTCCTCGTCCTGACGACCTTCGACCTCGATGAATATGTGGTGGAGGCGCTTCGCGCGGGCGCCAGCGGTTTCCTCCTGAAGGACGCGCCCGCCAATGAGCTGGTGCAGGCGATCCGGGTGGTCGCGGCGGGCGAGGCGATGCTCGCGCCGAGCATCACGCGCCGGTTGCTCGACAAGTACGCGGGTCATCTGCCGTCCGGCGACGAGCCGGTTCCGGACACTTTGCACACGCTGACCGACCGTGAGGTCGAGGTGCTGAAGCTGGTGGCGCGCGGGCTGTCGAACGCGGAGATCGCGGCCGATCTGTTCGTCAGTGAGACCACGGTCAAGACGCATGTGGGGCATGTCCTGACGAAGCTGGGGCTGCGTGACCGGGTGCAGGCCGCGGTGTACGCGTACGAGAGCGGGCTGGTGCGTCCCGGGGCGCAGTGAGCGGCGCCGGTTCTCCGGGCCGGTCCTGGCCCGGTTCACTCAAGGCAGCGCGAAGGGCGCCCGTTCCGGTGAGGAACGGGCGCCCTTCGTGTACGACGGGGTCACGAGCGGCGCTCGGTCAGCCCTTGTAGATCTCCCAGAAGCGGAACACGGTCGAGGCGTCGAGGCAGTTCTCGAGGCCGTAGACGTTGTCGCGCGCGACGGCGTACTGCTTGGCCTGCCAGATCGGGAGGACGGGCACGTCGGCGGCGACCAGGTCCTGGAGCTTTCCGTATTCGGCCTCGGTCGAGGCGCGGTCGCTCTGGGCGGCGGTCTTCGGGATGAGGCTGCCGGTGATCGTGCTGTTGGTGTAGTTGTTGCTCAGCACGTTGCCCTTGCCGAAGAACGGGGCCGTGAAGTTGTCCGGGTCCGGGTAGTCGGGCACCCAGCCCTTCACGTAGACGCCGTACTTGCCGGCGGTGACGTCCTGCTCGTACTGGCCGTAGGCGACGGACTTCACGGTCGCGTCGAACAGTCCGCTGGCGTTGAGCTGCTTGGCGATCGCCTTGAACTCCTGGTCCGTGGCGGGGCCGTAGCGCGACGGGGTCGACCAGAGGGTGAGCTTCACCTTGCCGGTGATGCCCTCGGCGCGGAGCGCGGCCGCGGCCTTGGAGCGCGACGGGTGGGCGCCGTAGGTGTCGAAGAAGGACGTGCTGTGCCCGGTGACGCCGGAGGGGACGATCGAGTAAAGCGGGGTCGCGGTGTCCTGGTAGACGTCGCCGACGAGGGCGTCGCGGTCCAGGAGGTAGGCGATGGCCTTGCGGACGCCGGGCTTGCCGGCCACCGGGTCGTCCATGTTGAAGACCATGTGCTGGACTTCGGCACTGGTTCCCTCGACGACGTTGATGCCGCTGTCGGTCGCGGAGGCGTTCTGGATCTCCGCGATGTCGTCGGCGGCGAGGCCTCGGTAGGCGACGTCGATCTGCTTGTTCAGCAGGGAGTTCTTCAGGGCCGCCTGGTCGCCGTGGAAGAACTGCAGCGTGACGCCGGTGTTCTTGGCCTTGACGATGCCTTTGTAGCTCGGGTTGACCGAGAAGACGGCCTTGTCGTGGCTGAAGGAATCGAGCTTGTACGGGCCTGAACCGATGGCCTTGTTGTCCTTGCGGAGCGCGTTCGTGGCGTACTGCTGGTGGTCCACGATCGAGCCGGCGCCGGAGGCGATCTTGCTCGGGAAGGTGGCGTCGGCGTACTTGAGGTGGAAGACGACGGTGTGGGCGTCCGGCGTGACGACCCGGTCGAGCATGGGGAACATGATCGCGGGACCGGCATTGTCGTTGATCTTCAGCATGCGGTCGAAGGAGAACTTCACGTCCGCCGAGGTGAGCGCGTCACCGTTGCTGAACTTCAGACCGTCCTGCAGCGTGCACTTGTAGACCTTGGTGCCGGTGCCGGTGAACGCGCACTCCTTGGCCGCTTCCGGCTCGGGCTCGGTTCCGCCCTTGGGGAAGCTCAACAGCGACTGGAAGACGTTGTTGAACAGCAGCCACGATCCTGGGTCGTAGCCGGAAGCTGGGTCGGTGGCCAGGACGTCGTCGGACATCCCGATCACCACGGAGGAGCCACTGCTCCCGGTAGTGCCCGTCTCCGAGCCACAGCCGGTCAGAAGGCCGGAGGCCAGCCCCGCCACGATCGGCAGGACTGGCCACTGGTTACGCATGTTCACTTGCACGAGCCTTGTCGTTGGATCTACTGAACCCGGGACCGTTGGGCCCCAGGTCGGACCCGGGGCGGTGAGGCCCCGGGTCGAACTGCTCGGTCACTCGCTGACGCCGCGACCCAGCTCCCACAGCTGGAGGGTGGAGGAGGAGTTGAGCGCCCACTCCGAGCCCGTGATGTCGTCGCGCGCGGCGATGTACTGCTTGCCCTGCCACAGCGGGAGCACCGGGACCTCGTCGGCCACGATGTCCTGGATCTGGTTGAGGCTCTTGGACGCGGTGAGACGGTCGGCCTCGCGCCGGGAGTCCGGGATCAGGGTGTTGTTGATCTTGGTGTTCACGTACGGCGAGCCGAGGAAGTTGTCCTTGTCGAGGAACGGCGCCAGGTAGTTGTCGGCGTCGGGGAAGTCGGGGAACCAGCCCATGCCGTAGACGTCGTAGTCGCCCTTCTGCTCGGCCGGACGGAACTTGTCCCAGCTCGTGCCCTGGGTCCGGACGTCGAAGAGGCCGCTCTTGTTGAGCTGGTTCTTCAGGATCTCGAACTCCTGCGCGGTGGCCGAGCCGTAGTGGTCGGTCGTGTAGTGCAGGGTGACCTTGACCGGGGTGGCGATGCCGGCCTTGGAGAGCAGCGTCTGGGCCTTGCTGAGGCTCGGGTCGCCGTACCTGTTGAAGAACGCGTTGGAGTGACCCGTGATGGTCGCCGGGACCAACGAGTAGAGCGGCTCGGCCTGCGAACCGTAGACCTTGGAGACGAGCTCACCGCGGTTGATGAGCTGCGCCACGGCCTGGCGGACGGCCGTCGACTTCACCGACGGGGCGTTGGTGTTGAAGGCCAGGTAGCGGATTTCCAGGCCCGGCATCTCGTTCAGGTTGATGTTGCCACCCGAAGCGTTGTCGAGCTTGGTGATCTGCGCCGGCGTCATCGAACGCGTCATCAGGTCGATGTCGCCCTTTTCGAGGGCCGAACCCATGGCCGCGGCAGTCTCGAAGGAGCGCATCTCGACCTTGGAGTTCTTGATCTTCAACTGCCCCGTGTAGTGGGGGTTCTTCGTGAAGACGGCCTTGACGACGGTGTCGTCCTTGGCCTCGATCTGCACGGTGTACGGCCCGGAGCCGTCGACGGAGAAGCCGTCGCGCAGCTTGTTCTTCTCGTAGTCGTTCGGGTTCACGATGCCGGCGACCGGGGTCGACAGCTTGAACGGGAAGGTCGCGTCGGCGCTCTTGAGGTGGAAGATCACCTCGCGGTCGCCCCGCGTCTCGACGGTGTCGATGGTGGACAGCAGGGCGAACACACCACTGTCGGCCTTGATGGCCCTCGCACGGTCGATCGAGAACTTGACGTCCTTCGCGGTGATCGCGTCACCGTTGGAGAACTGCAGGCCCTCGCGCAGCGTGCACGAGTAACGCTCGTTGCCGCTGTCGCTGAACCCGCACTTCTCGGCAGCCTCGGGCTGCGGCTGACCGTCACCACGCGGCTGGACCATCAGCGTCTGCACGGTCTGACGCAGCACGTTCCAGGTGCCGACGTCGTACGCGTACGCCGGGTCGAACGGAGCCGGGGCATCCTTCGACGCGGTGAACCGGTCCGTGGTGCCGACAACGATGGCATCGCCGCTGTTGCTCCCGCTGGCGGACCCACCACACGCGGCGAGCACCGGGGCGAGCAGGCCAACCACGGCCGGCAGCACCAAAGTCTTGCGGTTCATGCTCGTGTTTCTCCAGAGCTGTAGTTTCCGCGAACCGGCATGCAGGGGTGGCGCGGCGGGTCACGGGGTCACGGCGATGTTCTCGCGCTGACATTAGTCCGCACCACCGGGTCGGCCATCAGGTGCCGGAGCGGTCTTCCGCTCACGCTGCGAAACCGGGCGTGGACGCACCGATAACCCGACACGGGAAGGATTAGTGCAGGGTTTCATCAATCGGGACACAAGGGCACATCGGATCTTGATGAATGGGCGGTGCGCGCACAAGTCGGTCCCGCTGTCGACCCTCCGTCACGTGGCGAACGTCACACCGTGAAATTGATTGAGGAGTACCGGAATTCGGCCATCCGCCCCGTTATGAATGGCCACCGGACTGTCGCTCGCATTTACCACAGGGAACCGCCGGGCCTTTCCCCGCCATTCGGTACCGCACGCTGAGTGACACGGCGGGACACGCTCGGTGGACTTTTCAGCGCATTTCCGTCATCAGGCGGTGCAGAAAGGGCAGGTCGACCTCTTCCAGGGAACTCACCACGGTGCGGCGGGCTGCCGGGGCGATGGGCGCGACCGAGGGGACGGCGACCACCTGGCAGCCCGCGGCCTCGGCGGAGGCGACACCGGTCGAGGTGTCCTCGATGACGGCACATCGCGCCGGTTCGGCCCCGAGCCGCGCGGCCGCGAGCAGATACGGGTCGGGGAACGGCTTGGTCCGCTCCACCTCGTCGCCCGCGACGGTCAGCGCGAAGAAGTGCGAGCCGATCGCGCCCAGGACACGGTCGATGATCCGCCGGTGCGAGGCGGAGACCAGCGCGGTGGGGATCTCGTGCGCCGCGAGCTCGGCGAGGAGCCTGGCCGCGCCCGGCATCAGCGGCAGCGAGTGGCCGATGCGCTCCTCGAACCCGTCGTTGAGCAGCACGGACAGCTCGGGGAGCGCGATGTCGGCACCGGTGGCCTCGATGAGGAAGCCCGCGCTGCGGGTCATCGGACCGCCGACCACCACATGGCGCCAGGAGTCGTCCAGCGCGTGTCCGAGGGCCCTGAAGACCTCGACCTCCACGTCCCACCAGAAGCCCTCGGTGTCCACCAGGGTTCCGTCCATGTCGAGGAGCACGGCCTGCAGGGCTGAGCCTTCGGCCGTACGAGTTCCGAGCGCGGGGACCGTACTGGTCATCCTGGCGCACCTCCTTGAGGGACGATCAGGCCGGTCGCCCCCTTTTGCGCCAGGGGACAACCGGCCTGCGATGGACCGACAAGTGTACGACTTATCCGATCAGTGTGCGTGACGGCGCGGACCGCGGCGCGTCGGAGCCCTCACCGTGCGTTGAAGTACTTCGCCTCCGGGTGGTGGATCACGATCGCGTCGGTCGACTGCTCCGGGTGGAGCTGGAACTCCTCGGAGAGGTGGACGCCGATGCGCTCGGGCTCCAGGAGCTGCGCGATCTTCGCCCGGTCCTCCAGGTTGGGGCAGGCGCCGTAGCCGAGCGAGAAGCGTGCGCCGCGGTACTTCAGGGCGAACATGTCTTCGACGTCGGAGGGGTCCTCCCCCGCGAAGCCCAGCTCCGAGCGCACCCGCGCGTGCCAGTACTCGGCGAGTGCCTCGGCCAGCTGTACGGAGAGGCCGTGCAGTTCGAGGTAGTCGCGGTAGGCGTTGGACTCGAAGAGCTTGGCGGTCTCCTCGCCGATCCGGGAGCCGACGGTGACGACCTGGAGGCCGACCACGTCGGTCTCCCCCGACTCCTCGGGGCGGAAGAAGTCGGCCAGGCACAGCCGGCGGCCCCGGCGCTGGCGGGGGAAGGTGAAGCGGGTCCGCTCGTTGCCCCGCTCGTCCAGGATGATCAGGTCGTCGTCCTTGGAGACGCACGGGAAGTAGCCGTAGACCACGGCCGCTTCCAGCAGGTTGTCGGTCTGGAGCCGGTCCAGCAGTCCGCGCAGCCGCGGCCGGCCCTCGGTCTCGACCAGTTCCTCGTACGTCGGCCCGTCGCCGGCACGGGCCTGCTTGAGACCCCACTGGCCCTTGAACAGGGCGCCCTCGTCCAGCCAGGAGGCGTACTCCTTGAGCTGGATGCCCTTGATCACGCGGGTGCCGGTGAAGGGCGGCTTCGGAACGGGGTTGGTGACGGAGACGTCGGAGCGGACGTGGCCCTCTTCCGGGCGCTCCTCGACGACCACGTCCGCGGCGGCCCGCACCCGGCGCTGCTTGAGTTCAGGCAGCACCGCTCCGGGCACCCCGCGCTTGACGCCGATCAGCGCGTCCATCAGGCGCAGGCCCTCGAAGGCGTCGCGGGCGTAGCGGACCTCGCCCTGGTAGATCTCGTACAGGTCCTGTTCGACGTAGGCCCGGGTCAGGGCCGCTCCGCCGAGGATGACCGGGTAGTCCGCGGACAGGCCCCGCTGGTTCAGCTCCTCCAGGTTCTCCTTCATGATCACCGTGGACTTGACCAGGAGCCCTGACATGCCGATGACGTCGGCCCTGTGCTCCTGGGCGGCGTCCAGGATCGCGGAGACCGGCTGCTTGATGCCGAGGTTGACGACGTTGTAGCCGTTGTTGGACAGGATGATGTCGACGAGGTTCTTGCCGATGTCGTGGACGTCGCCGCGCACGGTGGCGAGCACGATGGTGCCCTTGCCCTCCGAGTCCGACTTCTCCATGTGGGGTTCGAGGTAGGCGACGGCCGTCTTCATGACCTCGGCGGACTGGAGCACGAACGGCAGCTGCATCTGGCCGGAACCGAACAGCTCGCCGACCACCTTCATGCCGTCCAGCAGGGTCTCGTTGACGATGTCGAGGGCGGGGCGGTCCTGGAGGGCCTCGGCGAGGTCGGCCTCCAGACCGTTCTTCTCGCCGTCGATGATCCGCCGCTTCAGCCGCTCGTCCAGGGGCAGCGCGGCCAGTTCCTCGGCCTTGCCCGCCTTGAGCGACTTGGTGGTGGCGCCCTCGAACAGCGCCATCAGCTTCTGCAGCGGGTCGTAGCCCTCGGCCCGGCGGTCGTGGATGAGGTCGAGAGCGGTGGTGACCTCCTCCTCGCTGAAGCGGGCGATGGGCAGGATCTTGGAGGCGTGGACGATCGCCGAGTCCAGGCCCGCCTTGACGCACTCGTCCAGGAAGACCGAGTTGAGCAGGATGCGGGCGGCCGGGTTCAGGCCGAAGGAGATGTTGGAGAGGCCGAGCGTGGTCTGGACGTCCGGGCGGCGGCGCTTGAGCTCGCGGATCGCCTCGATCGTCGCGATGCCGTCCTTGCGGGACTCCTCCTGGCCGGTGCAGATCGTGAAGGTCAGCGTGTCGATGAGGATGTCGGACTCGTGGATGCCCCAGTTGCCCGTGAGGTCCTCGATGAGCCGTTCGGCGATGGCGACCTTGGTCTCGACGGTACGGGCCTGGCCCTCCTCGTCGATGGTCAGCGCGATCAGCGCGGCGCCGTGCTCCTGCGCCAGTCGGGTGACCTTCGCGAACCGGGACTCGGGGCCGTCGCCGTCCTCGTAGTTGACGGAGTTGAGGACTGCGCGGCCGCCGAGGCGCTCCAGGCCCGCACGCAGGACCTCGACCTCGGTGGAGTCGAGCACGATGGGCAGCGTGGAGGCGGTGGCGAAGCGGCCGGCCAGCTCGTCCATGTCGGCGACGCCGTCCCGGCCGACGTAGTCGACGCACAGGTCGAGCATGTGCGCGCCCTCGCGGATCTGGTCGCGGGCCATCTCCACACAGTCGTCCCAGCGGGCCTCCAGCATGGCGTCGCGGAACTTCTTCGAGCCGTTGGCGTTGGTGCGCTCGCCGATCGCCATGTACGCGGTGTCCTGGCGGAACGAGACCGTCTGGTAGAGGGAGGCGGCACCGGGCTCGGGCTGCGGGCTGCGCTCGGGGGGCGTGACACCGTTCACCCGCTCGACCACTTGGCGCAGGTGCTCGGGTGTCGTACCGCAGCAGCCGCCGATCAGGGAGAGGCCGTAGTCCCGTACGAAGTTCTCCTGGGCGTCGGCCAGTCCTTCCGCGTCGAGCGGGAAGTGGGCGCCGTTCTTCGTCAGGACCGGCAGACCGGCGTTCGGCATGCACAGCAGGGGGATGCGGGAGTGGCGGGTGAGGTAGCGCAGGTGCTCGCTCATCTCGGCGGGGCCGGTCGAGCAGTTCAGGCCGATCATGTCGATGCCGAGCGGCTCCAGCGCGGTCAGCGCGGCGCCGATCTCGGAGCCCAGCAGCATGGTGCCGGTGGTCTCGAAGGCCATCGAGACGAGCAGGGGTACCCGGACGCCGGTCGCCTCCATCGCGCGGTGCGCGCCGAGCACGGAGGACTTCGTCTGCAGCAGGTCCTGGGTGGTCTCGACGATCAGCGCGTCGGCGCCGCCCGCGAGCAGGCCCTCGGCGTTGGCCTGGAAGCCGTCGCGCAGGGTGCCGTAGGAGACGTGGCCGAGCGTCGGCAGTTTCGTGCCGGGGCCGATCGAGCCGAGGACCCAGCGCTGGCGGCCGTCGCGGGCGCCGAACGCGTCGGCGACCTCGCGGGCGATCCTGGCCCCGGCCTCGGAGAGCTCGTGGACGCGCTCGGCGATGTCGTACTCGGCCATCGCGGAGTGGTTCGCCCCGAAGGTGTTCGTCTCGACGCAGTCGACGCCGACCTCGAAGTACGCCTCGTGGACGGAGCGCACGATGTCGGGGCGGGTGATGTTGAGGATCTCGTTGCAGCCCTCGAGGTTCTCGAAGTCCTCGAGCGTGGGGTCCTGCTCCTGAAGCATCGTGCCCATCGCGCCGTCGGCGACCACGACACGGGTGGCGAGCGCTTCTCGGAGTGCGTCGGTTCGCTTCCGGCCCTCTGAGAGACCGGACGAAAGGGACGGGTTCGGCAACGAGGCCATGAAGGTGCTCCCTGGAGTGCGACGGCTGTCGGCTTTGCGCTTCCCATGGAAGGCGCACGCCGTCAGGGTAGCCCGGAGCACCGCCGATCAGTCGTGGGCGTCCACGAGCCGGACGGGCGTGGCGTGGGTGTCGGTGGTGTGGAGACGGACGGAACGTGGGGCGACCACCCATTGGCGGGAGCTCGGTGACGACCGGTAGTGTTCGACATTGCCGAACGGCAGCGGGCAGTCGCACGCCGGCGGTCGAAGGGGACGGAGGCAGCACGGCGATGGCACGGAACATCCAGTCGCTCGAACGGGCAGCGGCGATGCTGCGGCTGCTGGCGGGCGGCGAGCGACAGCTCGGCCTGTCGGACATCGCCTCCTCGCTGGGCCTGGCCAAGGGAACCGCCCACGGCATCCTGCGCACCCTCCAGCAGGAGGGGTTCGTCGAGCAGGACACGGCTTCCGGGCGCTACCAGTTGGGCGCCGAGCTGCTGCGCCTCGGCACCACCTATCTCGACGTGCACGAACTGCGGGCGCGTGCCCTGGTGTGGACCGACGACCTGGCCCGTTCCAGCGGCGAGAGCGTCTATCTGGGGGTGCTGCACCAGCAGGGCGTACTGATCGTGCACCACGTCTTCCGGCCCGACGACAGCCGTCAGGTGCTGGAGGTGGGGGCGATGCAGCCGCTGCACTCCACAGCCCTGGGCAAGGTGCTGTCGGCATACGACCCGGTGGCGCACAGCGAGGTCCTGGAGGTCGAGCGCAAGGCGTTCACACCGCGGACGATCAGCGAGCTGGACGAGTTCGAGGGCGTCCTCGACGTGACCCGCGCGCGCGGGTACGCGGACGACGTCGAGGAGACCTGGACGGGTGTCGCCTCGGTGGCCGCCCCGATCCACAACCGGCGGCGGATGCCGGTCGGCGCGGTGGGCATCACCGGGGCCGTGGAGCGGGTGTGCAAGGACGGTGAGCTGCGCCCGGACCTGATCGCCGCCGTACGGGACTGCGCCCGCGCGGTGTCGCGGGACCTGGGTGCCGGGCGGTTCTGACGCGAACGCCGTTCGCCGGGCCGTTCCGACGCATACGGCGTTCACCAGGCGGTTCTGACGGGTACGGCGCCCACCGGGCGGTTCCGAAGCACACAGGTCCCGGGTTCGAGCGGGACGGGGTCCGAGGTTCACAGGAGACAAGGCCGGGAAGCGGAATGCTTCCCGGCCTCCTTCGTATGCCCTCGGACCAGCGACGACGCACCGATAGCACACAGCGATCAATAACGATCGTGTTTTCGATAACCGAGCCCTTGACGAGCTGGTTACGCGAGAGCAAGACTCCCGTCCATCGGTCGACATTGTCGAACACCTACCGGTAATACGCGTTAGAGTGTGGCAATGCCAGGGCCGAGACCGCTCTCACTCCCCGAGAGCACGAACCACCGGTGGGACCCGGGGTTCGGCTTCCCCTGGACGAAGGACAAAGGAGTCGCGGGTGTCCAGCTCCGACATCTTCATCGGCGAGACCATCGGTACCGCCGTTCTCATCCTGCTGGGCGGTGGCGTGTGCGCCGCCGTCACGCTGAAGGCCTCCAAGGCGCGGGGCGCCGGATGGCTCGCCATCGCCTTCGGGTGGGGCTTCGCGGTCATGACCGCGGTCTACATCTCGGCGCCGCTCTCCGGCGCGCACCTCAACCCGGCCGTGACGCTCGCGCTCGCGATCAAGGACAACGACTACAGCAACCTCGCCACCTACTGGGGCGGGCAGCTGCTCGGCGCCATGATCGGTGCGGCGCTGGTCTGGGTCGCCTACTACGGCCAGTTCCTCGCGCACCTCACCGACCGCGAGATCGTCGGCGGTCCGGGTGCGCAGGCCACCAGGACCAAGGCCGTCGAGGCCCAGGAGACCGGTGCGGGCCCGGTCCTCGGCGTCTTCTCCACCGGCCCCGAGATCCGGAACATCGCGCAGAACCTCGCCACCGAGATCATCGGCACCGTCGTCCTGATCCTCGCGATCCTCACGCAGGGCCTGAACGACAACGGCAACGGCCTGGGCACCCTGGGCGCCCTGATCACCGCCTTCGTGGTGGTGAGCATCGGTCTCTCGCTCGGCGGCCCCACCGGCTACGCGATCAACCCGGCCCGTGACCTCGGTCCGCGCATCGTGCACGCCCTGCTCCCGCTGCCCAACAAGGGTGGTTCGGACTGGAGCTACGCCTGGATACCGGTCGTCGGTCCGCTCATCGGCGGCGCGATCGCAGCAGGCATATACAACGTCGCCTTCGCTTAGGAGCCCCCGCTCCAGCACGCTTGGAAGCCGCGCCCCAAGAGCCGCGAGCCGCACAGCACCGCTTTGAAGCACCGCGCCGTAGACAGCCCCTATCCGACGGACACCAGGAGCACACCGTGACCGACGCACACACCGCCGGCCCCTTCATCGCCGCGATCGACCAGGGCACAACCTCGTCCCGCTGCATCGTCTTCGACCGCGACGGACGCATCGTCTCCGTCGACCAGAAGGAGCACGAGCAGATCTTCCCGAAGCCGGGCTGGGTCGAGCACGACGCCGCCGAGATCTGGACCAACGTCCAGGAAGTCGTCGCCGGAGCCATCTCGAAGGCCGGCATCACCCGCGACGACATCAAGGCCATCGGCATCACCAACCAGCGTGAGACCACGCTGCTGTGGGACAAGAACACCGGCGAGCCCGTCCACAACGCCCTCGTCTGGCAGGACACCCGCACCGACTCCCTCTGCCGGGAACTCGGCCGCAACGTCGGCCAGGACCGCTTCCGCCGCGAGACCGGCCTGCCTCTCGCGTCGTACTTCGCCGGCCCCAAGGCCCGCTGGCTCCTCGACAACGTCGAGGGGCTGCGGGAGCGCGCCGAGGCCGGGGACATCCTCTTCGGCACCATGGACACCTGGGTCATCTGGAACCTGACCGGCGGTGTCGACGGCGGCAAGCACGTCACCGACGTCACCAACGCCTCCCGCACCATGCTGATGAACCTGCACACCCTGGCGTGGGACGAGAAGATCGCCGAGTCCATCGGCGTCCCGCTCGCGATGCTGCCCGAGATCCGCTCCTCCGCCGAGGTCTACGGCGAGGTCACCGGCGGCCCGCTCGGCGACCTGCTCGGCGGCATCCCGGTCGCCTCCGCGCTCGGCGACCAGCAGGCGGCCCTGTTCGGCCAGACCTGTTTCTCCGAGGGCGAGGCCAAGTCCACCTACGGCACCGGCACGTTCATGCTGATGAACACCGGTGACAAGATCATCAACTCGTACTCGGGCCTGCTGACCACGGTCGGCTACCGGATCGGCGACCAGGAGCCGGTCTACGCCCTGGAAGGCTCCATCGCGGTCACCGGCTCGCTGGTGCAGTGGATGCGCGACCAGATGGGCCTGATCAAGTCCGCCGCCGAGATCGAGACACTCGCGTCCTCGGTCGAGGACAACGGCGGCGCGTACTTCGTGCCGGCCTTCTCCGGTCTGTTCGCCCCGTACTGGCGTCCCGACGCCCGCGGTGTGATCGCCGGCCTGACCCGGTACGTCACCAAGGCGCACATCGCGCGCGCCGTCCTGGAGGCCACCGCCTGGCAGACCCGTGAGATCAGCGACGCCATGACCAAGGACTCCGGCGTCGAGCTCACGGCGCTCAAGGTCGACGGCGGCATGACCTCCAACAACCTGCTGATGCAGACCCTGGCCGACGTCCTGGACGCCCCCGTGGTGCGCCCGATGGTCGCCGAGACCACCTGCCTCGGCGCCGCCTACGCCGCCGGCCTCGCCGTCGGCTTCTGGACCAACACCGAGGACCTGCGCGCCAACTGGCGCCGGGCCGCGGAATGGACCCCCAACATGGACGCGGACGTCCGCGACCGTGAGTACAAGAGCTGGCTCAAGGCCGTCGAGCGGACCATGGGCTGGATCGAAGACGAGAACTGACGAGGAGTAAGAACCCGCAATGACCAGCCAGCCCACCCTGCAGTCCGTGCCTGCCCTCGGCACGCACCCGGCCTCCGGCTCCAACCCGAGCCGCGCCGAGGCCCGGGAGCAGCTCTCCAAGGCAACGTACGACCTCCTCGTCATCGGCGGCGGCATCCTGGGCATCTCCACCGCCTGGCACGCCGCGCAGTCCGGGCTGCGGGTGGCGCTGGTCGACGCCGGCGACTTCGCCGGCGCCACCTCCTCCGCCTCCTCCAAACTTCTCCACGGCGGTCTGCGCTACCTGCAGACCGGCGCGGTGAAACTGGTGGCGGAGAACCACTTCGAGCGCCGTGCGGTCTCCCGCCAGGTGGCCCCCCACCTGGCGAACCCGCTCACGTTCTACCTCCCCGTGTACAAGGGCGGGCCGCACGGCGCGGCGAAGCTCGGAGCGGGCGTCTTCGCCTACTCCGCCCTGTCGGCCTTCGGTGACGGCGTGGGCCATCTGCTCAGCCCCTCCAAGGCCGCGCAGGACGTGCCCGAGCTGCGCACCGACAACCTCAAGGCCGTGGCCGTGTACGGCGACGACCAGATGAACGACTCCCGGATGGCTCTCATGACGGTCCGCGCGGCCGTCGAGTCGGGAGCCGCCGTCCTGAACCACGCCGAGGTCACGGGCCTGCGCTTCACCCGGGGCCGGGTGACCGGCGCGGAGCTGCGGGACCGGCTGTCCGGCGACGAGTTCGGCGTGAACGCCCGGCTCGTGCTGAACGCGACCGGCCCGTGGGTCGACCACCTGCGCAAGCTGGAGGACCCGGACGCGGCTCCCTCCATACGCCTGTCCAAGGGCGCGCACCTGGTCCTGAAGCGCACCTCCCCCTGGAAGGCCGCGCTGGCCACCCCGATCGACAAGTACCGCATCACCTTCGCGCTCCCGTGGGAGGACATGCTCCTGCTCGGCACCACCGACGAGGAGTACGAGGGCGACCCGGCGGACGTCTCGGTCACCGAGAAGGACACGGCCCAGATACTCGACGAGGCCGCGTTCTCCATACGCGACCAGCAGCTCTCGCGTGATCTGATCACGTACTCCTTCGCCGGTCTGCGGGTGCTGCCGGGCGGCCCCGGCGACACGTCGAAGGCCAAGCGCGAGACGGTCGTCACGGAGGGCCGGGGCGGCATGTTGTCCGTCGCGGGCGGCAAGTGGACCACCTTCCGGCACATCGGCCGTACGGTCATGAAGAAGCTGGAGGCGCTGCCGGGCCACCCGCTGGGCGAGGACTTCGAGCCGATCTCCGAACTGCCGAAGAGGATGCCGCTCCCCGGCGTCGCCAACCCGCGCGCGGTCGCCCACCGTCTGCTGGTGGACGGCCCGGCGCCCGGCCCGCGTATGGCCGCCGACACGGCCCGGCATCTGGCCACCCACTACGGCTCGCTGGCCTTCGACATCGCCCGGCTGGCCAACGAGAACCCGGCGCTCGGCGAGCGCGTCCACCCGGACGCCCCGGAGATCTGGGCGCAGGTCGTGTACGCCCGGGACAACGAGTGGGCCGAGACGGCGGACGACGTGCTGCGCCGCCGTACGACGCTGACGATCCGCGGTCTCGCCACGGACGACGTCCGCGGCAAGGTGCAGGACGTGCTCGACAACAAGTAGGCGCGCACGGTCGGGTGAGGGGCGGCTCCCACGGGGGGGTGCCGCCCCTCACGCGCGTGCCACCCCTCACGCCCACGTACGTATCGGCACCGCGCGGTCTGCCGGACGCCCCCGTTCAGCCTGCTGGACCTCATAATGTCCCCCGAGACATCGGATGTCTGAGGGACATTCCGAGCGACAGGGAGGTCCCGCCATGGCAGTCACCGACGAGGCGATCGAGAAGATCAAGGCGCTGATCGTCTCCGGCGCGCTGCGTCCCGGCGACCGGCTCCCCAAGGAGAACGAACTGGCGGCCGAACTCGGGCTGTCCCGCAACTCCTTGCGGGAAGCGGTCCGCGCCCTGTCCCTCATCCGCATCCTGGACGTGCGCCAGGGCGACGGCACGTATGTCACGAGCCTGGACCCGCAACTCCTCCTCGAAGCAATGGGTTTCGTCGTCGACTTCCACCGCGACGACACAGTTCTGGAGTTCCTCGCCGTGCGGCGCATCCTGGAGCCGGCGGCCACGGCGATGGCGGCCGCCCGCATCAGCGAGCAGCAACTGGACGCGCTCACCGCCCAGTTGGACGGACTCGGTCCGGACCCGTCCGTGGCGGAACTCGTCGCCTGCGATCTGGACTTCCACCGGGGCATCGCGTCGGCCTCGGGCAATTCGGTGCTGTGCTCCCTGCTGGAGAGCCTGTCCGGACCCACCACCCGGGCCCGCGTCCGGCGGGGTCCGGCCCAGGAGGACGCGGCCGGCCGCACCCTGCGCGAGCATCGCGCCATCCTGTCCGCCCTGCGCGACCGGGACGCCGAGGCGGCCCGGTCCTGGGCGACCGTGCACATCGCGAGTGCGGAGCAGTGGATCAGATCCACGCTCTAGCTCATGGGACATCGGATCTCTCCCGGTCATCCGACCTGTGGTGCGGGCCCGCGGCAACGTCCCCGGTCCCCGGGCAGGTTGGCCAGGGACACCTCGGACGACTGCGCGGCGGCCCGGGGTCGCGGGGCGCGCGTGTTTCCGGGCCCTCGACGGGGCAGTGATCCGTTCACTCCCCCGTGCAAGGGGGCTGCGGAGGCCCCCTCGGCACGCCGTAAGGTTGAGGCGTACGCGAGGGCACATCGGAAGGAGGCGCTGGGTGATCGAGCTGGAGGGGGTTCCCGAGCTGATCGACCCAGTCATGGTGGCCGCGTTCGAAGGCTGGAACGACGCCGGCGACGCCGCCTCCGCCGCGGTCGCGCATCTCGACAGGGAATGGAAGGGCGAGGTGTTCGCGGCGCTGGACGCCGAGGACTACTACGATTTCCAGGTGAACCGTCCCACCGTGTGGCTGGACGGTGGCGTACGCAAGATCACCTGGCCGACCACGCGTCTGTCGGTGGTCAGGATCGGCGGCGAGAAGCCGCGCGATCTCGTGCTGGTCCGGGGCATCGAGCCTTCGATGCGCTGGCGCTCGTTCTGCAACGAACTGCTCGGTTTCGCGCACGAGCTGGGCGTTGAGCTGGTGGTGATCCTGGGCGCACTGCTCGGCGACACCCCGCACACCCGTCCGGTGCCGGTCAGCGGAGTCACCTCCGACTCCGACCTGGCCCGCACGATGGACCTGGAGGAGACCAAGTACGAGGGCCCCACGGGCATCGTCGGCATCCTCCAGGAGGCGTGCACGCACGCGGGCGTACCGGCCGTGTCGCTGTGGGCGGCCGTACCGCACTACGTGTCGCAGCCGCCCAACCCGAAGGCGACGCTGGCTCTGCTCAACCGCCTGGAGGACCTCATCGACCTGCGCATTCCGCTGGGCGAGCTGCCCGAGGACGCGCGAGCGTGGCAGCTGGGCGTGGACCAGCTGGCCGCCGAGGACAGCGAGGTCGCCGAGTATGTGCAGACGCTGGAGGAGGCCCGGGACACCGCCGAGCTGCCGGAGGCGTCCGGCGAGGCGATCGCCCGCGAGTTCGAGCGCTATCTGCGCCGCAGGGACGGCGGCGGTCCGACGGCGGGGGCCGGCGGCCACGCGACGGAGAGCGGCGAGCCGGCCTCGTACCTCCGCGACACTCCCGGCGGCCGCACCCGGCCGCCGCTGACGCAGCGCCCCGAGTCCGACACCGGGCAGGACGCCGGGTCGGACGAGGAGTCGTACAACGAATCGGAGCGGGGCGAGGCCGCCGACGGCCCCGACACGGAGGCCCAGGACCGCGAGCCCGGCTCCAAGGGCTCAAAGGGACCCAAGAACCCTTCGGATACCTCGAAGGACACCTCGGGCACGTCGAAGGCGCCCGGCACGCCGGACTCCACGGATACGTCGGACCCCTCGGACGCGGCGGATTCCTCCGATCCCTCCGGCACGTCGGACTCCTCCGAGGACTGAGTTCCGGGGACTGACTTTCGGGGGCCCATTCCGAGGGACCCTCCACCCTGACCGATCCGGAAGGGGCGGCACGCGCGACGCGTGCCGCCCCTTCCGGCCGTCGGGGCCGATGCCCGACCCCGGTCCATCACGCCCACGGCGGTGCTGTCCGGTCGCGCTCCCGCCAGTCAACGGCCTTTGTCGCCCCACCACATGACATGCGCCTCCGTAGCCTTTGGCGTGAATTCGGCGTGACATCTGTTTCAGGACGGATTGCACAGGTTTCCCAATTCAACTTGTTTTCAAACCAAGTTGCCGAAGACGGGGTGGACGGGACGCCGTGGGCGTGCCAGGTTGTGCCCCGAGGGCGCCGCCCGGCAACGGGACAGGGCGCAAGGCGCCGACCGGAGGACAGCACACGGCACGGCGTACGACACACGCAACGAACGGCACACGCAGGGACCGGCACCCCAGGGATCGAAGGGAGCGGTACGCGATGACCGACCAGGTACAGCCGGCGCAGGGCCCGGGAACGTCCGGGCCGGGGCCCGACGGAGCGGGATTCACCTACCGAGGAGCCGAGCAGGAGCTGATCGTCGTCGCACGACCGGAGGCCCGGCTGCGTGCACGGGCCGAGGGCGTCCGGTCGGCGGCAGGCGCCGACGTCTCGGCCCTCAACATGTTCCTCAGTGACGAACAGCTCGCTCTGGAGCCGCTGTTCGGCAGCGAGGAACGGCTTCAGCAGTCCGCGGCGACGGGCACCGGGGGTGGGCCCGACCTCGCGCTCTTCTACCGGGTGCGCGGCGTGGAGAGCCGCGCCCAGGAACTTCGCGCACGGATCGCCGCACTGCCGGAGATCGACACGGCGTATGTGAAGCCCGGGGCCGTTCCCGCCTCGCGGGGATCGGCACCCTGGACCGGGCAGAGCGCCGACGACAGCCAGCGGCTGAAGGAAGGGGCGCCCGTCACCCCCGACTTCACCAGCCGGCAGGGCTACTTGCGCCCGGCGCCCGAGGGCGTCGACGCGTACTGGGCCTGGCAGCGGCCGGGCGGTTCGGGCCAGAGCGTCACCGTGATCGACGTGGAGGGCGCCTGGCAGCTCGGGCACGAGGACCTGGCGTCGAAGCTCGCCGGCGTCGTCGTCGGCACGCCTCACACGGACCTCGCCTGGCGCAACCACGGCACCGCCGCCATCGGCGTGATCGGCGGCGACCGAAATGAGCACGGGATCACCGGAATCGCGCCGGACGCCGTGACCGCGGCCGCGTCCTTCCAGGGCATCGGAACGGCCGCGGCGATCCACGCCGCGGCGGAACGGCTGAGCCCCGGCGACATCATCCTGGTCGAACTGCAGGCCCCGGGGCCCCGGTTCGACTTCGAGGAGCGCGACAGCCAAGCGGGCTACATAGCGCTCGAATGGTGGCCCGACAACTTCGCGGCCATCCAGTACGCGACCGCCCGGGGCATCCTCGTGGTGGCGGCCGCCGGCAACGGCGGCGAGTCGCTCGACGACGCGCTGTACGAGCGACGCCCCGCGGAGTTCCCCGAGTGGTGGCGCAACCCCTTCAACCCCTCCAACCAGTCCTCCGGGGCGATCCTGGTCGGCGCGGGCGCACCGCCGCCCGGCACGCACGGCCGCGACCACGGCCCGGACCGTTCACGGCTCGCGTTCTCCAACTACGGGGCACGCGTGGACGCACAGGGCTGGGGACGCGAGGTCACGACCACCGGCGGCTTCTGGGACCGGCCCGGCGATCTGCAGGGCGGCGCCGAGGAGATCGCCTGGTACACGGACACGTTCTCCGGGACCTCTTCCGCCTCCCCGGTGGTGGTCGGCGCACTGGCCGCGCTGCAGGGCATGCTCCAGGCGGCGGGCCAGGCACCGATGTCCTCGGAGCGTGCGCGCGCGGTGCTGCGGGCCACGGGTTCCCCGCAGCAGGACGCACAGGGCCGGCCCGCGTCCCAGCGGATCGGCAACCGGCCGGACATCAAGGCGGCGGTCACCCATCTGCTGCCGGAGGCGGTCGGCTCGGGCCAGGCCGAACGGTACTGGGACGAGCTGCTGCCGTATCCGCGCGAACTCCCGCCGAGGCTCCGGCTGTACGTGTCCGGTGCCTGGCGCAACCTCAACAACCCGTCCCCCGAGATCCGTCAGGCGGTGCACACCGCCTTCGCGGGGGGACGGCCCGACGTACGGGTCTGGTTCTCGGACGACGAGATCGTCGGCCTGGTCGTCACGGGCTGAGGACCCGGTCCTCCCCGACCGCGACGGACCACAACAGATCACAACGGGCAGCAACAGACCGAAACGGAACGCAACCAACCATTGATGGAAGGTGGCACCGCGCATGAGCACGATCCCGCAGATGAGCCAGCAGGGACAGCAGCAGTACCCGAGCACGTCGCCCTACCAGCAGCAGGGCATCGGCCAACAGCAGCCGTTCGGGCCGCAGATGCAGCAGCCCTTCGGCCGGCACGAGACCGGTCAGCAGGTTCCGCAGCACCTGCAGCAGCAGCTCCAGCAGCTCGGTCAGCAGCAGCCGTTCCAGCAACTGCTCCAGCAACTCGGCGGTCAGCAGCAGATCCAGCAGCTCGGCGGTCAGCAGCAGCACCAGCAGATCCAGCAGGGCGAGCCGCTGATCCTGCAGAGCGCCGTCGAGACCCGGGCCCTGGCCATCGGCATGGCCCAGCACTTCCAGGACGTCGTCACCGCGCTCCCCGGCCAGCCGCAGGCCCTCTACCTGTTCATCGACAACGGCTGGCGCAGGCTGGTCAACCCCAACCAGGTGACCCACGACGTGGTCCAGAAGGCCTTCGCCTACGGGCAGCAGGTCTACGGGATCTACGACACCGGCACCGGTGCCGTCCAGTCCGTCATCGTGACCAAGTAGGGACGGGAGTTCCAGCGACGTAGAGAGTGCCGGGCGGAAATTCTCCGCCCGGCACTCGTATGTCCCGCCGCTCCCCGTGGAGTGCGGCGGAACGAGGTACTACAGGGCGACCCCGAGGAGCGCGTCGACGGCCCGCGAGACGATGCCCGGGGCACCCTCGTCCGTACCGCCGGTCTCGTGCTGGAGCGCGGCCCAGCGGTCGACGGCGGCGAGCGCGACCGGTGCGTCCAGGTCCTCGGCGAGCGCGGCGCGGATCTCCTCGACGAGCGCGTCGGCGGACGGCCCGTCGGGCCGGGACACCGCGGCCCGCCAGTTCTCCAGGCGCGCGACGGCCCCTTCGAGGACGGTGTCCGTCCACTCCCAGTCGGACCGGTAGTGGTGCGCGAGCAGCGCGAGACGGATGGCGGCCGGGTCGACCCCGTCGCGCCGCAGCCGGGACACGAAGACGAGGTTGCCCTTGGACTTCGACATCTTCTCGCCGTGCAGCGCGACCATGCCGGCGTGGACGTACGCCTTGGCCATCGGGAACTCGCCGGTCAGCACCTGGGCGTGCGAGGCGCCCATCTCGTGGTGCGGGAAGGCGAGGTCGGAACCGCCGCCCTGGACGTCGAAGCCCATGCCCAGGTGGTCGAGGGCGATGGCGACGCACTCGATGTGCCAGCCGGGGCGGCCGCGGCCCAGTGAGCCGCCGTCCCAGCTCGGCTCGCCCTCACGGGCGGCCATCCACAGCATGGGGTCGAGGGGGTTCTTCTTGCCGGCCCGGTCCGGGTCGCCGCCGCGCTCCGCGGAGAGCAGGCGCATCGTGGCGGCGTCCAGGTTGGACACCTTGCCGAAGTCAGGGTCGGCCTCGACGGAGAAGTAGACATCGCCTTCGAGTTCGTACGCCGCTCCGGCGTCCCGCAGCCGCTCGACGAGCGGCACGATGCCGGGTATCGCCTCGACGGCGCCTATGTAGTGGCGCGGCGGCAGCATCCGCAGAGCGGTCATGTCCTCGCGGAAGAGGGCGGTCTCCTTCTCGGCGAGTCCCACCCAGTCGACGCCGTCGCGCTCGGCCCGCTCCAGCAGCGGGTCGTCGACGTCCGTCACGTTCTGGACGTAGTGAACCTGCCGCTTGGTGTCGAGCCACACGCGCTGCACGAGGTCGAACGCGTTGTAGGTCGCCGCGTGTCCCATGTGGGTGGCGTCGTACGGCGTGATGCCGCAGACGTAGATACGGGCGACGGGACCGGGGTCGAGGGTGACGAGCCCCCCGGTCGCGGTGTCGTGGATCCGGAGGTCGCGGCCCTCACCAGGCAGGGCGGGGACCTCAGAAGCGGGCCAGGCATACATGTCATGAGACTAACCGGACGGGACTTCCGCATACGAACCGGGCAGCACCTCATGGCCGGGAAGCTCCCCTTGCGCGGCTCCCCGCCCGGTGCGGACGCGCCGCCGCCCTACACCGGAGGCCAGGGAATCGCGGGCCAGTCCCCGCTCGGTTCCGGGTGTTTTCCGGAGCCGAGCATCGCTTCGACCCGCGCGCGTGTGGCGTCGATCTCGACGGCGGTGACGAGTTCGGCCAAGCGGGTGGCCAGCGGTGCGCCCGGCGCCAGGGCGTCGCGCAGGGAGGCGAGGACGTCCAGCGCCTCGGCCGTCAGTGGTTCCCCCGCCCAGCCCCACAGCAGCGTGCGCAGCTTGTCCTCGGCGTTGAAGGTGACCCCGTGGTCGATGGCGTAGAGGCGGCCCTCCTGCGCGGGCAGCAGATGGCCGCCCTTGCGGTCGGCGTTGTTGATGACGGCGTCGAGGACGGCGAGCCGCCGCAGCCGGGTGTCGTCGGCGTGCACGAGCAGGGCCGTCCGGCCCTCGCCGACCTCGGCGAAGCCGATCGCCTTCCAGCCCTCGGCCGGCTCCTCGCCCTCCACGAGCGCGAGGAGCCCGTCCCCGTTGTTCTCGGCGGACGCCTCGATCCACAGCTGGCACATGCCCTCGCCGTACGGCCCGTCGCGCAGCACGGTGGTGGGGACGAGCCCCCAGCCGGTCGCCTCGGAGACCTCGTACGCCGCGACCTCGCGCTGGGCGAGCGTGCCGTCGGGGAAGTCCCACAGCGGCCGCTCCCCGGCGACGGGTTTGTAGACGCAGAACGCCTCGCGGCCGTCGTACGACACGGAGCAGTACAGCACCGCGTTCGAGGCCTCGCGGATCCGTCCGCGTACCTTCAGCTCGCCCCGGGCGAGCAGCTCGGCGGTCGTCACGCTCCGCGGCGGTATCCGTTCTGGCGCGGACATACGTGTCCTTCCGGGTCGAGCGGGAGGCTGCACAGCGGGCAGGGTGGCCGGCCGGCGTTGACGACGTCGAGAGCGCGCTTGGCGAAGGCCCTGGCCTGCGCGCCGGTGAGCCGGACCCGGAGCATCGGCGGGCCGTTCTCCTCGTCCTGGAGCAGCCGCTCCTCGGCCTCGGCGAGGTCCTCGTCGGACTCCGCCTCGACTTCCACGAGTGCCTGTGCCTCGACGATCATGCGCTGTTCGTCACCGTCCCAGGCCAGCGCCATGGTGCCGACCCGGAACTCCTCCTCCACGGGTGTGTCGAGGGGCGCGGTGTCGGACACCTCGGTGGGGGCCATCGCCGGGACGGGGGCGCTGCCCCCGGTGCGCCGGACGACCTCGTCGAGGAGCTCGTCCATCCGCTCGGCGAGCGCGGCGACCTGGGTCTTCTCCAGGGCCACACTCGTCACCCGGGGGCCTGAGGATGCCTGCAGGAAGAAGGTACGGCGTCCGGGCAACCCGACCGTACCGGCCACGAAGCGGTCCGGGGGGTCGTAGAGGAACACCTGACGGGACACGTCCTGTCTCCATTGAATCGGCATGGGGGCCGGCTGACCGCGTCGGCCCGCATCGGCTGAGAACGGGTTGACAACTGCTGTGCTGGTTCGACCGCTTCACCCTACTGCGGCCGACGATCACGGTGCGCCCGCACCGCCCCCGACCGGAGCGTCGCCGCTCGGGGGTTCCTCGTGCGGCGCCAGGGACGCGAAATCACCGGTGTCCCCGAGACGCACGAGAAAGGGCCTCAGCCGGGTGTAACGGATCGCTGTGATGGAACACGGTTCGACAGAGATCCGTTGGAAGAGGTCGAGATGAAGTCCGAGTGCGTCGGCGACGAGCGACTTGATGATGTCGCCGTGCGAGCACATGAGGTAGACCGCGTCGGCGCCGTGGTCGCGCTCCACGCGCGCGTTCCACTCGCGTACGGCCTCGGCGGCCCGGGTCTGCATGGCCCGCATCGATTCGCCGCCCGGGAACGCGGCCGCGGACGGGTGCGCCTGGACGACGTCCATCAGCGGCTCGTCCTTGAGCTCGGCGAGCTTGCGGCCCGACCAGTCGCCGTAGTGGGCCTCCCCGATACGCTCCTCGGTGTGCGCGGAGACCTCGGGGCGGGCCTCCAGCAGCGGCCGGACGGTCTCCTGGCAGCGCTGGAGCGGGCTCGTGACGATCTCGGCGATCGGCAGCCCGGCGAGCCGGCCGGGCAGCGCCGAGGCCTGCTGGTTGCCGCGCTCGTCGAGGGCGACGCCGGGGGTCCAGCCGGCGAGCAGTCCCGCGGTGTTGGCGGTGGAGCGTCCGTGCCGGACGAGGATCAGGGTGGGCATGCGGCCCAGCGTAAACGGACGGCCCGCCAAGCCGGCGGGCCCTGTGGAAAGCGGCCCCCGGTGTGCGACGGGGCCACAACGACGGGAGAATGCGCTCCGTGATCGTCGACTGCGCCATCTACCGTGACGGCCGGCGGACGGAGGGCCCCGACGACCTCTCCGACGCCCTCGCGCAGTGCCGTGCCGGGGGCGACTCCTTCGTGTGGATCGGCCTGCACGAGCCCACGGAGAAGGAGTTCGAACTGGTCACGGAGGAGTTCGGGCTTCATCCGCTGGCGGTCGAGGACGCCCTCAAAGCCCATCAGCGCCCCAAGCTGGAGGTGTACGAGGACTCACTCTTCGTGGTCCTCAAACCGGTGTCGTACGAGCCGGAGAGCGACACCGTCACCTCCGGCGAGGTCATGGTCTTCGTCGGCGACTCGTTCGTGGTGACCGTGCGGCACGGCGAGGAGTCGCCCCTCGCGGCGGTCCGGCGGCGTCTGGAGTCGGATCCCGAGATGCTGCGGCACGGGCCGACGGCGGTGCTGTACTCGATCGCGGACGCCGCGGTGGACCACTACCTGGAGGTGGCGATCGAGCTCGGCACCGACCTGGAGGAGCTGGAGGCGGAGGTATTCTCGCCGCAGCTCGGCGGCTCGCGGAACACCGCTTCGCGGATCTACGCGTTCAAGCGGCAGGTGCAGGAGTTCCGCAGGGCGACGGTGCCGCTGGCGGCGCCGCTGGCCCGGCTCTCGGGCTCGGGTCTCAAGGGGGCGGACGTGCCTTTCGTGGAAGGCAAGGCGCAGCCGTTCTTCCGTGACGTGAACGACCATCTGCTGCGGGTCAACGAGTCCGTGGAGGGGCTGGACCGGCTGGTGTCGGACATCCTCTCGGCGCATCTCGCGCAGATGAGCGTGCGGCAGAACGACGACATGCGGAAGATCTCCGCGTGGGCGGCCATGGCCGCGGTCCCCACGATGATCGCTGGGATCTACGGAATGAACTTCGACCACATGCCCGAGCTGCACTGGCTGTGGTCGTATCCCGCGGTGATCGTGTGCATGATCGTCCTGGAGATCCTGCTGTTCCGGACCTTCAAGCGGCGGGGCTGGCTGTAGGTCCGCGGGCGGTTCAGGCGAATTCCGGTGCCGTCGTGGTGGGGCCGTTCAGCGCGCCGCGCCGCTCGGGCATCTTCAGGGACACCATCCGGCGCCAGCCCGCGGCGCGCTCGTAGGCGTACACGGCGTGGATGCCTGTTGCGAGGACGACCGCCCTGGTCCTGGACCAGCCGAGGAGGCGCCCCATGTGGGCCATCACGGCGAGGCTGACGTCGCGGTAGACGCGGATCTCGGCGAGCGCGCAGTCGCGCAGGGTCCGCTGGATGGCGCGGCCGTGGCCGGCGTACGCGAAGCGCAGCAGTTCCTCGTGGCAGTAGGCGAGGTGGTTGTCCTCGTCGGCCGAGATCATCTTCACCGCTCGACCGATGTCGGGGTGGTCGGCGAAGTCCCTGCGCAGCAGGTCCATCTGCTCGGAGGCACGCTGTTCGGTGACCCGGCTGTGGGCCAGATAGGTGACGATGTCCTGCACGGTGAGCGGCTGGTCGCCCTTGAGCTTGTCGTGCGCCAGACCGATGCCGTGCCGCTCCAGGAGCATCGTGTAGTCGGTGTCGGGCGGGACCTCGGCCGGTTCGAGGCCGCGCTTCTTCATCAGGGCGTTGAAGATCCGTCCGTGCTTGTCCTCGTCGGCGCCGTGCCGGGCGATCTTGGGAGCGAGTTCGCGTTCGCCCGCCGGGACCAGTGCGGCGATCCGGGCGTTCTCCCAGCCGCCCTGCGACTCCCCGCTGGCGGCGATGGAGCAGAAGAGCCGGTAGGACTCGTCGTTGTCGAGGATCTCCTGGAACAGACTCTTGGCGGACAGCATCATTGACACCCTCTCTGCAGAGTTGTGCAGAAAACGAGTCAAATGGGATGTTCGCGCCGCGGCAACCGATGTGTCGGACAAATCCGCCGAACGATGGACGACGAGGCGGGTCCGGGCGCGTAACCAAGGGGCCGTCGGCGCGTTGTTCCCCGTGACGGCCGTGGCGGGGAAGACCCCCGAGCCCCCACCACGGCCGCAGAACTTTCCCGGCGCCGATTCCGGCGCGGCTACGCGAGTCCGGCGCGCTCCAGGGCGTCCGAGCCGGCCCGCAGCGAGGTGATCCGGTCCTCCAGCGTGAAGCCCGCGGGGGCCAGCGAGAGCGTGGTGACCCCGGCGGCGGCGTACGCCTTCATTCGGTCGGCGATGCGGTCCACCGAACCGAGCAGGGTCGTCTGGTCGATCAGCTGGTGCGGGATGGCGGCGGCCGCGCCCTGCTTGTCGCCGGACAGGTACTTCTCCTGGATCTCGGCGGCTTCCTTCTCGTAGCCCATGCGCTGGGCGAGCTGGTTGTAGAAGTTCTGCTTCGGGCTGCCCATGCCGCCGACGTACAGCGCGGTGTACGGGCGGAACATGTCGGCGAGCGCGGGGACGTCCTTGTCGGCGCCGAGGGCGAGCGGAAGGGTCGGGCAGACGTCGAAGCCCTCCATCGTCTTCCCGGCCTTCTCACGGCCCGCGCGCAGGTATTTGATCGCGGTGTCCTCGAGGTGCTCGGCCGAGGGGAAGATGAGCAGCGCGCCGTCCGCGATCTCGCCGGTCTGCTCCAGGTTCTTGGGACCGATCGCGGCGATGTACAGCGGGATGTGCTCGCGCTCCGGGTGCACGGTCAGCTTGAGCGGCTTGCCCGGACCGCCCGGCAGCGGCAGGGTCCAGTGCTCGCCCTCGAACGAGAGCCGCTCGCGCGTCATGGCCTTGCGCACGATCTCCACGTACTCGCGGGTGCGGGCCAGCGGCTTGTCGAACTTGACGCCGTACCAGCCCTCGGAGACCTGCGGCCCGGAGACGCCGAGTCCGAGGCGGAAGCGGCCCCCCGACAGCGAGTCCAGTGTCGCGGCGGTCATCGCGGTCATCGCGGGCTGGCGGGCCGGGATCTGGAAGATGGCCGAACCGACGTCGATGCGCTCCGTCTGGGCGGCGACCCAGCTGAGCACGGTGGCCGCGTCGGAGCCGTAGGCCTCGGCGGCCCAGCAGACGGCGTATCCGAGCCGGTCGGCCTCCTGGGCGACGGCGAGATTGTCCGCGTCCATTCCGGCGCCCCAGTAGCCGAGATTGATGCCGAGCTGCATGGCCGATTCCCCTTACCGATCAGTAACGTCCCTTGTGTCCGAGACCCTAGCGTGCGGGCGCCCCGGGCGGGGAGCGGCACGTTCGCCTTCTCGGCACGGACGCGGGGCGCTGCCGCGCCTGCCGTCGCGGCCCACTGCGCCCGGCCGCCGCGGCGCCTTGGGTCCGACCGGCGCCGCCCGTCGCGTGCGCCCGCGCACGCGGGTGCCCGACGCCGGCCCGCGCCGCCCGTCGCCACGTGCGGCAATCAGTGAGTTTTCCGTTGTCCACAGGCCCCCACAGGGCGGGTGCCGGACAGTAATCTCGGCGTCCATGGAGCAGAGGCATCTCGGCCGTACCGGCCTGCGTGTTTCCCGGATCGGACTCGGCACCCTCACGTGGGGGCGGGACACCGACGAGCATGACGCCGCCGACCTCTTGAAGACGTTCTGGGAAGCGGGCGGGACCCTCGTCGACACCGCGGACGTGTACGGCGACGGGGAGGCCGAGTACCTGCTCGGACAGCTCATGGAAGGGCTCGTTCCGCGCCGGGACCTGGTGATCTCGACGAAGGCGGGGAGCGTGCGCGACCCGGACCGCCGCTTCGACGGCTCGCGCAGCCATCTGCTGTCGGCCCTGGACGCCTCGCTCGCCCGCCTGGGCACGGACTACGTGGACCTGTGGCACGTGCACGCCTACGACCCCTGCACGCCTCTCGAAGAAACGCTCCAGGCCCTCGACCTGGCCGTCAGCAGCGGCCGCGCGCGCTATGCGGGCGTGTCCAACTTCTGCGGCTGGCAGCTCGCCAAGGCCGCCACCTGGCAGCTCGCGGCGCCCGGTATACGCACCCGGCTGGCCAGTACGCAGATGGAGTACTCCCTGCTGCAGCGCGGGGTCGAGCGGGAGGTGCTGCCGGCCGCCCTCGACCTGGGGATCGGCCTGCTGCCCTCCTCGCCGCTCGGGCGCGGCGTGCTCACCGGCAAGTACCGGAACGGAACGCCGACCGACTCCCGGGGCGGCTCGGAGCACCTCGCGCCCTTCGTCGCGCCGTATCTCGACGACACGGCGAGCAGCATCGTGGAGGCGGTGACGACCGCCGCGGACGGTCTCGCCGTGACCGCGCTCCAGGTGGCGCTGGCCTGGGTCCGCGACCGGCCGGGGGTCGTCGCCCCCATCGTCGGCGCGCGCAACGCGCAGCAGCTCACGGCCGCGTTGTCAGTGGAGACCCTTAGTCTTCCTGACGAGATCTGCCGGGCGCTCGACGACGTGTCGGCCCCGGTGCACCACTATCCCGATCACGACTGGAGCACGCTGTGAGCACGGAGCCCGAGACCACGGAGGACGCGGAGCCGGGGACGCCGGGCGCGGACACGGCCGCCGACGCCCCGCAGACCACGGGCGAGGACGTGGACCACGCGGACGCCCCCTCCGGGGACGGTGACGTCTCCGGGGGCGAGGGCACGGACTCGGGCGCGGAGGGCGCCGACGGCACGGACGCCGCCGCGGGGACCGAAACCGCCGAAAGCGCCGCCCAGTTGTCCGAGGCTGCTGCCGAGTTGGCGGCCCAGCGCGTCGAGCGGGAGCGGATCGAGCGGCGGAAGGCCGAGAAGCAGGCGCCGATCGAGGCCGGGAGGAAGCTCAGCGGCACGGCCGCGGACCTGCTCGCGGCGGTACGGGCCGTGGAGAGCGGCGAGAAGCCCGTGGCCACCGCCTTCCGCGAGCCGGATCCCGCACCGCGCAGGGCCGCGCCGGAGCCCGTGCGGCGACCGCAGCCCGTGACCGCGCCGGCCGCACCGGCGCCGACCGCCGCGCCGGAGGCCGTCGGGGCCGTCCGTGCCGTGCTGGCCGAGGGCGGCGCCCCCGAAGCGCTCGCGGCACAGGTCGTCGCGGTCCTGGGCGAGGGCGCCGAAGGGCAACTGCGCGAGGACCCCTGGCAGTTGCTGCGGGTCCCCGGAGTGCGGCCCGAGCAGGCCGACGGGTTCGCCCGGGTGCTGCTCGGCGCGGAGTGCGGCCCGGACGACGAGCGTCGTGGCATGGCGCTGACCGTGTGGCTGCTGGAGCAGGCGGCCGTCGCCGGGCACACCGCGCTGGACGCCCCGGCGCTCACCGCCGCCCTCTCCCAGCGCTCGGTGCCTGACCCGGACGCGGCCGTGCAGAGCGCTCTCGCGGAGGGCGAGGCCCTGGTCTTCCAGGACGCGCTGGACACGGCTCCCGCGGCCCCGGCGCCCGAGGACGACGCGGAGGAGCCGCAGGAACTCCCGGTGCGGATCCTGATCGGCCTGGAGCGGTACGCGCTGGCCGAGGAGAGCCTCGCCGACGGACTCGCCCGGGTGATGAACTCGGTACCGAAGGAGGACGGTTCGGCCGCCGACTGGGAGCGGGCCGCGGCCGCGGCCCCCCGCTCCGCCGGGGAGCTGATCCGCGCGGTCGCCGCTCACGGCCTGGTGCTCCACACCGGCGGCGACGCCTCCCGGTCCGAGGCGGCTGCGCTGCTGCACGCGGCACGCGCGCTCGGCCTGCGCGGCTGGGCCGCCACGCACACCGCGGGTGGCCGCGACGGCTTCGCTGCCCGACTGGCCCGGCACGAGTCGGCCGACGGCTCCGCGGACAGCCCCACGGACGGCGCGGCGACCGGTGTCGCCACCGTCGCCGGGCTGCTCTCCGGCACCGAGGGGCCGGGCCGGGACCCGGAAGGCGCCCTGGACCTGGACGTCCTGGTCGTCCTCGACGCGCCGCAGCTCGACGTCGAGACGGCGGCGATGATCGCGGAGTCGCTGCCGGACGGGGCGCGCCTCGTGCTGAGCGGTGATCCGGCGGTGCTCTGGTCGGCGGGCCCCGGCCGGGTCTTCGCGGACCTGCTCGCCGCCCGCGCCTGCCCGCAGGTGGCCTCGCGGACACCCGACCCGGGGCCCATCGGCGAGCTGGTCTCCGGGGTCGGCATCGGCGAGCTCAACCAGGTCGAGGCGCCCGGCAAGGAGGTCGTGATCGTCCCGGTGCGCGACGCGGGAGAGGCGGTGCACCGGACGGTTCAGCTGGTGGCCGACTCGGTGCCGCGCGCGATCGGCATCCCGGCCGAGCAGACGCAGGTGATCACCCCGGGGCACGGCGGCGCGGTCGGCACCCGCGCGCTGAACAGCGCGCTCAAGGAGCGGCTGAACCCCGGTCCGGGCCGTTTCGGCGGCTTCGACCCGGGCGACCGGATCGTCTACTCCCCCGCACCGGGTCGTACGCTCCCGGGCCACGTGGTGAAGGCCGACGCCGAGGGGCTGCATCTGGAGTGCTCGGGCGTCCCCGTCGTCGTACCGAAGGAGCGGGTGGAACAGTCCGTGCGGCACGGCTGGGCGCTCACCGCGCACCAGGCGGTGGGCCTGCGCTGGCCCGCCGCGGTCGTGGTGCTCCCCGGCGACGCCGCGGCGGCCCTGACCCGGCCGTGGGTCTACACGGCCTTCGGGCGGGCCGAGCGTCACCTCTCCGTCGTGCACGGGGTGGAGCAGGCGCTGCCGCACGCGGTGGCGGAGGTCCCGCAGAAGCCGCGCACCACGCGGCTTCAGGCTCTGCTGAAGGCGCAGGCACCGGCCACGGGCTGACCAGCGCCTGGCCCGTGCGGCTGCGGGTCGTGCGGTTACCGGCCCGTGCGGCTACTGGATCGCGCCACACAGGCCCGTGCGGCTGCGGGTCGTGTGGCTACCGGCCCATGCGACTGCTGGCCCGTGCGGCTGCTGGATCGCGCCACACAGGCCGTGCGGCTGCGGGTCGTACGGCCAACGGCCCATGCGGCTACTGGATCGCGCGGCTGCTGGATCGCGCCGCACAGGCCCGTGCGGCTGCGGGTCGTGTGGCTACCGGCCCATGCGGCTACTGGATCGCGCGGCTGCTGGATCGCGCCGTACAGGCCCGTGCGGCTGCCGCTGTGCGGGAACACGCAGGTGGCGGCCACCGTGGTCCGGTGACCGCCACCGTGCTCGTCCTCGGTGCCGGGCGCCGGGCCCGGCCCGGCCTCAGCGATCCGCGTCCAGCGGGTCCAGGGGGTCCACGGGGTCGGTCTCCCCGTCAGAACCGAGGTCGTCGTCCAGATCGTCGTCGTCCGACTCGTCGTCGAACACCGCGCTGACGTCGAAGCGGCAGACGACACGCTGCGGGTCGATCGACTCGAAGGGTGCCTCCAGCCACTCACCGGGCTCCGCGGGTTCGTCCGCGGCGGTCACCCAGAGCGTGGAGTCGCCCTCCTCCAGCCCGAATTCCTTGTGCCGGGTGGCGATCTCGTCCGGCTCGAACTCTCCGAACAGGACCCCGAGCGCACCGTGAACGGTGCCGGCCGCCGCGTCGAAGCCCTCGGTGGCGGTGGCGCCGTCCTCCTCCACCGCCTCCACCCGCTGGGCCTGCGCCAGCAGTCGCTGCGGCTCCACCACCGCGTAGTCCCGGCGGATCACCACACTCAGCGCGTTCGGCTCCTCGGGTCCTGTGTACGGAGGCAGCGTGTCGTCACTGCCGGGGATCTCGAAGGGCGTGACCTCGTCATAGCGGTCGTAGAGGAGCTCGTCGTACTCCTCGGCCGCCGCGGCGAGCTCGTTGAAAGCCTCGTAGACGGCCGGGTCGTCATCGCCCGTCCTGCGCTCGACCGCGGCCAGGTGGCGGTCGAGAGCGGTCTTGACCGCCTCGGCGGCGGCGCGTACCTCGGCAGCGGTGGGCTGCACAGCATCAGACATAGTGCAGACGCTATCCGTACAGGGCCTCTGCCCGCACAATAGATGCGATGCCGGAATACGAATTTGTCGACGTGTACGTACCTCGCGGGGTCTCCCGCAAGGACACGACACGTCTGCTGACGGACCATGCAGAGTACGGACACTGGGAGTTGGACCGCCTGAGCCTGCTCCGCGACGGCAGCCGCAGAGTGCGGTTGCGCCGGCGGATCATCCGCCAGGTACGCGCCACGTGGTGACGGAAGGCCGCTGAACCGGCGCGGGCCCCGCCATCACGGGCCCGCACCGTCGCTCACGTCGCGCAGGAAGCCCGAGGCGCCTCGGTCACAACGGTGCCGCGCAGTGATCACACCTGCGCCGCGCCGTACCGGGTCACGCCTGCGCCTTCGCTCCCCGGTGTGATCACCGCACCATCACTGCGTTACGCCGCCGAACGCGCCCGGCGGTAGAGCACGGCGCCGGCCAGAAGCGCGGCGGCTCCCGCCGGTACGACCGCGCCGAGCGGCAGCTCGCTTCCCGTATGGGCGAGCTGGGCCGCGCCGGCCCGCACGACGGCCCGCGAGCCCGGCTGACCGACCTGCGAGGCGCTGCCACGGTGCCGGCCGCCGCCCACGGGCGTCGTACCCGGCTGACCGGCGTGACCCGGCGTTCCAGGGTTGCCCGGCTGACCGGGGGTTCCGGGGTGACCCGGCTGACCGGGGGTTCCGGGGTGACCCGGCTCACCAGGCATTCCAGGGTGGCCCGGGTGCCGGGGATGACCCGGGTGCTCGGAGTGACCCGGCCGACAAGGTTCGTCGGGGTGGCCCGGCTGCCCCGGGTGTCCGGGGTGAACCGGGTGTCCGGGGTGAACCGGGTGGCCGGGGTGAACCGGGTGGCCGGGGTGACCCGGGTTTCCGGGTGGGGGTGTCTGGTGGCCGCCGGGCCGGGGGGTGTGGTGGCCACCGCCGGACCCACCGTTGGCGCAGCTGTCGCCCGCCGCCGCGTTGCCGATCCCCACGACGTTCACACTGTTGCCGCAGACATTGACCGGGGCGTCGACCGGCGCCTGTACGTGGTTGCCGGAGCCCACCCCCGGCGAGTGACCGGCGTGGGCACCGGCCCATGAGCCGCCGTCCGAGTGGGTCCCCCGGCCGGCGTGGTCGCCGTAGTCGCCGTGACCGCCGGCCGTACCGCCTCGGCCGCCGTGGTTGACGCACGTGTTGCCCATCGCCGGGTTGAGCAACCCGACCACATTCACCGTGTTTCCGCAGACGTTGACCGGCGCGTGCACCGGCGCCTGCACCGTGTTGCCCGACAGCACTCCGGGCGAGTCCGACGCGGAGCCGAACGCACCCGAGTCGGCGTGTGCGGAGACGCCGGTGACCGCGAGCACACCACTGGCCGCCGCCACGGTCATCAGGCCCTTGCGGGTGACCTGTCGCATAGCTGAATCCCTGCCTTCAGTCCTTGGGACGTGGACCATCAGTCCTTGGGACGTGGACCATCCGGAACACGCGCACGCCCACGGGACGTGTGCGCGGGAAGCCGGTCGGCCCCGGAGCGCATGGCGCGCACTCCGGGGCCGACGAGCTCAGACCTTCACGAAGTGACCCTCATGAGATGACCCACGGGGTGCCCCCTCATGGGATCTCATGGGATGAGGCACAACGTCAGTGGTTGACGCAGGTGTTGCCGAAGGCGGGGTTCAGCAGGCCGATCACGGAGACCGTGTTGCCGCAAACGTTCACCGGGACGTGAACAGGCACCTGAATGACGTTGCCGGAGACGACACCCGGGGACTGCACAGCGGCACCCTGGGCACCCGAGTCGGCGACGGCCATGCCCGCACCCGCGAGAACCAGACCACCAGTAACAGCGGCGGCGGCGACGATCTTCTTGATCATTATTCCTCCTTGTAGGCAAATGCGATCCCAAGCAGCGGATCGCAACACCTGTAACGAGGAGGGAGTAGTAGGGCTATGGGCTTATGGTCGCATTCACCGTCCCGGGTGATCGCCGCACGCAAGGGCGAATATCGGCGTCAACTCCCCACAACCCGTCCGCGAAGCGTCAGGACAACCCGTCGGCGGCGCGTCACGACGCGTCGATGAAGCGGTCCAGTACGCGCACGCCGAACTGGAGGGCGTCCACCGGCACCCGCTCGTCGACACCGTGGAACATGCCCGCGAAGTCCAGCTCCGGCGGCAGCTTGAGCGGGGCGAAACCGAAGCAGCGGATGCCGAGGTCCGCGAAGGACTTGGCGTCGGTGCCGGCCGAGAGCATGTAGGGCACGGCGCGCGCGATCGGGTCCTCGGCCGAGAGCGCGGTCTGCATGGCGTCGACGAGGGCCCCGTCGAAGCCGGTCTCCAGCGCCTTGTCCGCGTGCACGTCCTCGCGCTTCACCCGGGGGCCGAGAATCCGGTCGAGGTCGGCGAGGAACTCCTCCTCGTAGCCCGGCAGATAGCGGCCGTCGACATGCGCGGTGGCCTGCCCCGGAATCACATTGACCTTGTAACCGGCGCCCAGCTGGGTCGGGTTGGCGGTGTTCTGCAGTGAGGCGCCGATGAGCTTGGCGATGCCGCCGAGCCTGGCGAGCGTCTCGTCCATGTTCTCCGGGTCGAGCTCGGTGCCGAGGGCGTCGCCGAGTTCGTCGAGGAAGTGCCGCAGGGTCTTCGTCACGCGCACCGGGAACTTGTGCCGGCCGAGCCGGCCGACGGCCTCGGACAGCTCGGTGATCGCGTTGTCCTTGTGGATCATCGACCCGTGTCCGGCGGTGCCGTCCACGGTCAGCTTCATCCAGTGCATGCCCTTCTGCGCGGTCTCGACGAGGTACAGCCGCAGCTTCTCGTTGACCGTGAAGGAGAACCCGCCGACCTCGCCGATCGCCTCCGTGACGCCCTCGAAGAGGTCCGGGTGCTTGTCGACCAGATGCCGGGCGCCGAACGTTCCGCCCGCCTCCTCGTCGGCGAGGAAGGCGAGGACGATGTCACGCGGAGGCTTGCGGCCGGTGCGCATCCGCTCCCGTACGACCGCCAGCGTCATGGCGTCCATGTCCTTCATGTCGACCGCGCCGCGGCCCCACACCATTCCGTCGGCGATCTCGCCGGAGAAGGGGTGGTGGGTCCAGTCCACCGCGTTGGCCGGTACGACATCGGTGTGGCCGTGGATGAGCAGCGCGGGCCGTGAGGGGTCCTCGCCCTCGATGCGGGCCACCGTGGAGGCGCGCCCCTTGTGCGACTCGAAGACGCGCGGCTCCAGTCCGACCTCGGCGAGCTTCTCGGCGACGTACTCCGCGGCCTTGCGCTCACCCGGGCCCGAGTGGTCCCCGTAATTGCTGGTGTCGATCCGGATCAGCTCACGACAGAGGTCCACGACCTCGTCCTCGCCCGTGACGTTCCTGGTCGTGCCGCTCTCGCTCACGCTGCTTCCTCCCGCTGTCGCCGCTGGTGGTCTCCCTCATCCTCTCTCCGATCTCCTTCCTCCCCAAGGCCGGTCCCGGCCCGTCACACGCCGTTCACGCGGCGACGGGGGGTGATCGAGGGCCCTCGAAAGCCTGGTAATGTTTCCTCTGTCGCCGCGAGGGAAACCCGCGCGACAGACACCTTGTCCGGGTGGCGGAATGGCAGACGCGCTAGCTTGAGGTGCTAGTGCCCTTTATCGGGCGTGGGGGTTCAAGTCCCCCCTCGGACACCAGCTGAGACCCCACTTCGCGTGGGGTCTTTTGCGTATCCGGGTTCTTCTCCGCCCACCGCGCCGCACCTCCGGCCCTTCCGGGCGGCCGGGCAGAACGATCGCGCGATCGGGGAAACTTTCGAAACATTTCGAGAAGTCGACACCCTTAAAGATCTCGCCAGAGACCCTCCCTGAGATCACCGATCTGGACGCAGGCCACTCAGCCCATCTGAACAGGCCGAATGCTGCCGTCCGTCATTGCCAGCACTGGCGAATGTTTCGGCTCAGAAGTCGAAAGTATTGACACTTGACAGGACCAGTTCAACACTGTGGGCGATTCGCAGCGCGTCACCTCACGAGGACGAGGAGGAAACACGCACATGATCGACGCACCCGCACACCCGTCGAGCCGCAGCAGCGGTCGTTCCGGGGCGTTCCGCCACTTCAGGCTGCTCATCAGCGGCGTCTGCACCATGCTGCTGGTCGCCGTGGCCGCGATGACCCTGCCCGGCACCGCCCGGGCCGACACGGTCGTCAGCTCGAACCAGACCGGTACCAACAACGGGTACTACTACTCGTTCTGGACCGACAGCAGCGGAACGGTGTCCATGAACCTGGGCTCCGGCGGCAACTACAGCACGTCCTGGAGCAACACCGGGAACTTCGTCGCGGGCAAGGGCTGGGCCAACGGCGGACGCAGGAGTGTGACCTACTCGGGCACCTTCAACCCGTCCGGCAACGGCTACCTGTCCCTCTACGGATGGACGTCGAACCCGCTCGTGGAGTACTACATCGTCGACAACTGGGGCACCTACCGGCCCACGGGCACGTTCAAGGGCACCGTCACCACTGACGGCGGCACGTACGACATCTACAAGACGACGCGGACGAACGCCCCCTCCGTCGAGGGCACGCGCACCTTCGACCAGTACTGGAGTGTCCGGCAGACGAAGAGGACGGGTGGAACCATCACCACCGGCAACCACTTCGACGCCTGGGCCCGCGCCGGGATGAACCTGGGCAGCTTCAACTACTACATGATCCTCGCCACCGAGGGATACCAGAGCAGCGGGAACTCCAACATCACGCTGGGCGACAGCGGTTCGGGGGGTGGCTCCGGCGGTGGCGGCACCGGCGGATGCGCCGCGGCCCTGTCCGCGGGCCAGCAGTGGAGCGACCGGTACAACCTCAACGTCGCGGTCACCGGGTCCAGCACCTGGACCGTGACGATGAACGTGCCGTCCCCGGCGAAGGTCCTCTCCACCTGGAACATCAGCGCGAGCTATCCGAGCGCCCAGGTCCTCACCGCGAAACCCAACGGCAGCGGGAACAACTTCGGCGTCACCATCCAGTCCAACGGCAACTGGACCTGGCCGACGGTCTCCTGCAGTACGAGCTGACCCCCGCACCCCGAGACCGGAGGACCACTTCGCATGAGATCACTTCGCATGAGACTCGGACCACGCCGCTCGTTACGCTCGCTGATCACGGGGCTGGCCGTCGTCGCGACGGCCGCCGCGAGCCCCCTCGCCTTCGGCGCGGGACCGGCACAGGCCGCCACCTGCGGCGGGTACGTCGGACTCACCTTCGACGACGGCCCGTCCGGCACCACGTCGAGCCTGCTCGACGCGCTCAAGCAGAACGGCCTGCGGGCCACGATGTTCAACGAGGGCCAGTACGCCGCGGCCAACCCCGCCCAGGTACGGGCCCAGGTCGACGCCGGCATGTGGGTGGGCAACCACAGTTACACCCACCCGCACCTGACCCAGGAGAGCCAGGCGCAGATCGACTCGGAGATCTCCCGGACCCAGACGGCCATCGCCGGCGCCGGCGGCGGCACGCCGAAACTGTTCCGCCCGCCGTACGGAGAGACCAACGCGACGCTGAAGGCGGTAGAGGCCAAGTACGGCCTGACCGAGATCATCTGGGACGTCGACTCGCAGGACTGGAACGGCGCCGGTACCGACGCGATCGTCCAGGCCGCCGGCCGGCTCACCAACGGCCAGATCATCCTCATGCACGACTGGCCGGCCAACACGATCGCCGCGATCCCGCGCATCGCTCAGGGACTGGCCTCCCGTGGTCTGTGCGCCGGGATGATCTCACCGCAGACCGGCCGCGCCGTGGCCCCCGAGGGAGGCGGCACGGGTGGCGGGGGTGGCGGTGGCGGGTGCGCAGCGACGCTCTCCGCCGGCCAGCAGTGGAGCGACCGGTACAACCTCAACGTCGCGGTCACCGGGTCCAGCACCTGGACCGTGACGATGAACGTTCCCGCCCCCGAGAAGATCATCGCGACCTGGAACATCAGCGCCGGTTACCCCAGCGCCCAGGTGCTCACCGCCAAACCCAACGGCAGCGGCAACAACTTCGGCGTCACCATTCAGACCAACGGCACCTGGACGTGGCCCACGGTCTCCTGCAGCACGAGCTGACACCGCGCAAAACACACCGACGAACAGCGCACCTCGGCGCGGCGGTCCATGGCCGCCGTGCCACCCTGCCGCCCCTGGCACAGCGAGGACCCCGACCATCGGATCGGGGCCCTCGCTCGTCGTGTTCGCGCTGTCACGGAAAGATGTGGGACAGATCTCGTCACGCTGACATATCCCCACGTCACAGCGCTGCGGCCAAGGGTTCGGACGGCGTCCGGGAAGGGCCTCGCATCGCTGATCCCCAGGTCCGAGGCTAGCGTCGTACTAAAATTGCAGGCTTGTTCGGAGCTGGACCGGAATATCCCCAGGCGTACCTGCGGGCCCACCGGCTCCCCGGAGTCTCCGGAGTCTCCGGGAACAACACGTGAGGACCCGATGGCAGCCCTCCAGCAAGGCCCCGCACTCGCGTTGTCCGACGACGAGGTACGTGCGGAGTTCGGTGACCAGGCGCGTTTCTCCGCCGCTTCGGCCGCCTCGCCGCGCACGCTCGTCGACATCCTCGATGCCTCCGTACGGGCGTACCCCGACGAGCCCGCTCTCGACGACGGCCGGCGCGCCCTCACCTACCGCGCCCTGGCCGCCGAGGTGGAGGCCGTGCGGTCGCGGCTCGCGGAGGCCGGGGTCGGGCTCGGGGACCGGGTCGGCGTACGGGTCCCGTCCGGCACGAACGAGCTGTACGTGGCGATCCTCGGCGTCCTCGCGGCCGGGGCCGCCTATGTTCCGGTCGACGCCGAGGACCCCGACGAGCGGGCCGCGCTGGTCTTCGGCGAGGCCGAGGTGCGCGCGGTCGTCGGCGCCGGGCACGAGCTGACCGTCAACGGCCGCTCCGAGGTTCCCGCCGGGCGGCCCGGCGTCGAGCACGACGCGTGGATCATCTTCACCTCCGGTTCCACCGGAAAGCCCAAGGGCGTCGCCGTGAGCCACCGCAGCGCCGCCGCCTTCGTCGACGCGGAGGCCGACCTCTTCCTGACCGAGGAGCCGATCGGCCCCGGTGACCGGGTCATGGCGGGCCTCTCCGTTGCCTTCGACGCGTCCTGCGAGGAGATGTGGCTGGCCTGGCGGTACGGAGCCTGTCTGGTGCCCGTGCCGCGCTCCCAGGTGCGCAGCGGCGCCGACCTCGGGCCCTGGCTGGTCGAGCAGGACATCTCCGTCGTCTCCACCGTGCCCACGCTCGCCGCCCTGTGGGAGCCGGAGGCCCTCAACGACGTCCGGCTGCTGATCTTCGGCGGTGAGGCCTGCCCGCCCGAGCTGACCCAGCGGCTGGTGACCGAGGGCCGGGAGGTCTGGAACACGTACGGGCCGACCGAGGCGACCGTGGTGGCCTGTGCCTCGCTGCTGACCGGCGACGAGCCCATCCGTATCGGGCTGCCGCTGAACGGCTGGGAGCTGGCCGTCGTCGACGAGGCGGGCGAGCTGGTGCCGATGGGCGGCAGCGGCCAGCTCGTGATCGGCGGGGTCGGGCTCGCCCGCTACCTCGACGCCGAGAAGGACGCCGAGAAGTACGCGCCCCTCGCCTCGCTGGGCTGGGAGCGGGCGTACCGCAGCGGTGACCTGGTCAAGGCCGAACCCGAGGGACTGATCTTCCTCGGGCGGGCCGACGAGCAGATCAAGCTCGGCGGACGCCGGATCGAGCTCGGTGAGGTGGACGCGGCGCTCCAGGCGCTGCCCGGTGTCGCGGGCGCCGCCGCGGCCGTGCGGACCGCGCGCGGCGGCAATCAGCTCCTCGTCGGCTATGTCGTCATCCAGGACGGCTGGGACCAGGCGGCCGCAGTCGAGAAGCTGCGCGCCGAACTGCCCGCCGCGCTGGTGCCGCTGATCGCCCCGGTCGAGGACCTGCCGACCCGGACGTCCGGCAAGGTCGACCGGAACGCGCTGCCCTGGCCGCTGGAGGGTCTGGAGGCGAGCGGTGCCAAGGAGCAGCTGTACGGCACCGAGGCCTGGCTCGCCGAGCAGTGGAGCGAGGTGCTGGGCATTCCCGTCGGCGGCGCCGCCGACGACTTCTTCGCGATCGGCGGCAGCAGTCTCGCGGCCGCCCAGCTCACCACGAAGCTGCGCGCCCGCTACCCGAACGCCGCCGTGCTCGACATCTACCAGCAGCCCGTGCTGCGCAAGCTGGCCCGGCATCTGGAGAAGTCGGGCCAGGACGACGGTGGCGAGCGGATCATCGCGCCGGTCCCGCTGCGCGCCAAGCTGATCCAGCTCCTCGTGCTGATCCCGCTGTTCGGTCTGCTCGGGCTGCGCTGGACCGTGGCGCTGGCCGCGCTCGGCAACGTACTGCACTGGTTCGGTCCGTATCCGTGGGCGCCGGGCACCTCGTGGTGGCTGGTGGGCGCCGGTGCGCTCGTCCTCTACAGCCCGCCGGGACGGCTCGCCGTCGCCGCGGGCGGTGCGCAGCTGCTGCTGCGCGGGGTGAAGCCCGGCCGGTACCCGCGCGGCGGGAGTCTCCATCTGCGGCTCTGGACCGCCGAGCGGCTCGCCGCGTTCAGCGGCGCGACCTCGCTGACCGGGTCCTGGCTGGAGCGGTACGGCCGTGCGCTGGGCGCCAGGATCGGCCCGGACGTGGATCTGCACTCGCTGCCGCCGGTGACCGGCATGCTCAAGCTGGGCCGGGGTGCCGCCGTCGAGTCCGAGGTGGACCTGTCAGGGTACTGGCTGGACGGTGACCGGCTGGAGATCGGCCCGGTGAAGGTGGGCGCGGGTGCCGTGGTCGGAACACGCAGCATCCTCTTCCCCGGGGCCCGGGTCGGCAAGCGCGCCGAGGTGGCCCCGGGTTCCGCCGTGGCCGGGCAGATTCCGACCGGGCAGCGCTGGGCCGGCGCGCCCGCGGGCAAGCTCGGCAAGGCGAAGCGCGCGTGGCCCAAGGACCGGCCGCAGCGCGGCACGTACTGGCGGGCGATGTACGGCGCGACCGGGTTCGCGCTGAGCGCTCTGCCGGTGCTGGCCGCTGCCGCCGCGCTGCTCGTGGCCCGGGTGTTCGTGGGCGCGGACGCCGGGCTCGGCGCGGCGCTGCGCGGTGCCGGGATCGCCCTGGTGCCGGCGACGCTCGCGTTCGGTCTCGCGTACGCGCTGCTGCTCCTTGTCTCCGTACGGCTGCTGAGCCTCGGGCTGCACGAGGGCACGCATCCGACGCACAGCCGGATCGGCTGGCAGGCCTGGACGGTCACGCAGCTGATGGACCGCTCCCGCGAGACGCTGTTCCCGCTGTACGCCGGGCTGATCACGCCGGTGTGGCTGCGGCTGCTCGGCATGCGGATCGGCCGGGGCGCCGAGGTGTCGACGGTTCTCGCGCTGCCGAGTCTGACGACGGTCGGCGAGGGCGCGTTCCTCGCCGACGACACACTGACCGCGCCGTACGAGCTCGGCGGCGGCTGGATGCGTATCGGGCGGGCCGAGATCGGCCGCCGGGCGTTCCTCGGCAACTCCGGGATGACAGCTCCGGGGCGCAGTGTGCCGGACGGCGGTCTGGTCGGCGTGCTGTCGGCGACGCCGAAGAAGGCGAAGAAGGGCAGCTCGTATCTGGGGCTGCCGCCGATGAAGCTGCCGCGTGCGGCGCAGGGCGGCGACCAGAGCCGTACCTACGACCCGCCGGCCCGGCTGCTGTGGGCCCGCGCTCTGGTGGAGCTGTGCCGTCTGGTGCCGGTGTTCTGCTCGGCGGCGCTGGCCGTGCTGACGGTCGCCGCGCTGTGTGCGCTGGGACCGTGGGCGTGGGCGTTCTCGGGGGCCGTACTGCTCGCCGTGGGCGTGCTCGGGTGCCTGCTCTCCATCGTGGCGAAGTGGACGCTGGTCGGTCGGCACCGCGCCGGTGAGCACCCGTTGTGGAGCGGTTTCGTGTGGCGCAACGAGCTGGCCGACACCTTCGTCGAGGTCGTCGCCGTGCCGTGGCTGGCGGGATCCGTGCCCGGCACACCGCTGATGACCGCGTGGCTGCGGGGGCTCGGCGCCAGGATCGGCAGGGGCGCGTGGATCGAGAGCTACTGGCTGCCCGAGACGGACCTCGTGACGCTCGGGGACGCGGTCACGGTCAACCGGGGCTGTGTCCTGCAGACCCACCTCTTCCACGACCGGATCTTGCGGACGGATACTGTGGTCCTCCGTGAGGGCGCCACCCTGGGTCCGGGCGGAATCGTCCTGCCCGGCAGCACCGTCGGGGCCCGTTCCACCCTGGGCCCCGCGTCGCTGGTGATGGCGGCGGAGTCCGTTCCCGACGACACCCGCTGGCTTGGCAATCCGATCGAGGCCTGGCGTTCGTAGCAGACGTGACCTGATATCGGATACGAAGGGCGGTACAGCGGTACGTCCAGCACAGGGCAGGGAGCAGTCGCAGCAGTGAGCGTTCAGCAGACAGCGGGACCGGACCCCTATTTCCCGGCCAACGGAGATCCCCGTTACCGGGTGCACCGGTACGAGCTCGCGCTGGACTACCGCCCCGGCCCGAACCGGCTCTCCGGCACCGCACGGATCAACGCCATAGCGGGCCGCTCCGCGCTGACCGAGTTCCAGCTGAACCTGGCCGACTTCCGGATCGGCCGGGTCCGGGTCGACGGCAAGGCACCGCACTACACGCACCGGGGCGGCAGGCTGCGGGTCCGTCCGCCGAAGCCGATACGGGCCGGCGCCGCCTTCACCGTCGAGGTGCACTGGTCGGGCAACCCCAAGCCGGTCAACAGCCCCTGGGGCGGGATCGGCTGGGAGGAGCTGGAGGACGGGGCGCTGGTGGCGAGCCAGCCGACCGGTTCGCCGTCCTGGTACCCGTGCAACGACCGGCCGGCCGACAAGGCCGCGTACCAGATCTCGATCACCACGCCCTCCGCGTACGCGGTGGTGGCCGGCGGGCGTCTGCTGACGCGGACCACGAAGGCGTCGACGACCACCTGGGTGTACGAGCAGTCGGCGCCGACCTCCAGCTATCTGGTGGGCCTGTCGATCGGCAAGTACCAGACGGTGCTGCTCGGCGACCCGGGCCTCGGGGGCGTACCGCAGTCCGGGCATCTGCCCGCGCAGCTCCTCCCTGAGTTCTCCCGGGACTTCGCGCGGCAGCCCGCGATGATGGAGCTGTTCGAGAGCGTCTTCGGGCCGTACCCGTTCGGCGAGTACGCGGTGGTGGTGACCGAGGAGGAGCTCGACGTCCCGGTCGAGGCGCAAGGTCTCTCGCTGTTCGGCGCCAACCATCTGGACGGGTCGCGGGGTTCGGAGCGGCTGATCGCGCACGAGCTGGCGCACCAGTGGTTCGGCAACAGCGTGACGATCGCGGACTGGCGGCACATCTGGCTGAACGAGGGGCTCGCGAAGTACGCCGAGTGGCTGTGGTCGGAGCGCTCCGGCGGGCGCCCGGCGCGTCAGCTGGCCGCCGCCGCGCACCGGAAGCTGTCCGCGCTGCCGCAGGACCTGCTGCTGTCCGACCCGGGCCGCAAGCTGATGTTCGACGACCGGCTCTACGAGCGCGGCGGGCTCACGGTGCACGCGATCCGCTGCGCGATGGGCGACGACGCCTTCTTCCGCATGCTGCGCGGCTGGGCGGCCCTGCACCGGGGCGGCGCGGTCACCACGGCCGTCTTCACCTCGCACGTCTCGCGTTACGCGGCCGAGCCCCTGGACGACCTCTTCGCGGCGTGGCTGTACGAGAGGGCGCTGCCGCCGTTGCCGGCGCAGGCCCCGCAGTTGCCTGCCCCGCAGATGCCGGCCCGGCCCACCTATCCGCCGACGAACGCGGACTCGGCGCGGGTCCGGGGAGAATGACGCCATGCCCAGCCGTTCCTGTCCTTGCGGGCTCGCCGAGCCGTACGCGCGCTGCTGCGGGCGCTTCCATCGCGGCGAGGCCGCCGCGCCGAGTGCCGAGGCGCTCATGCGGTCGCGGTACTGCGCCTTCGTGAAGGAGGACGAGGGGTACCTGCTGCGGACCTGGCATCCGGGGACGCGGCCGGCCCGGGTGGAGTTCGATGCCGGGATGCGGTGGACCGGCCTGGAGATCCTCGAGGCGGGCCAGGGCTCGGCGTTCCACAGCACGGGGACCGTGACCTTCCGGGCCTCGTACCGGGGCGGCTCGCTGCACGAGCGGAGCCGGTTCGAGCGGGTGGACGGGGCCTGGGTGTACGTGGACGGGGAGTTCCTCGACTGACCGTCGGGGCCAACTGACCCGTCCGGGTGCGCCGGTCGTCCGGGGTGCGCCGACACCGTCCGGGGCGCACTGACCGTCAGGGGGCCAGGACGTCCAGTTCCTGGAGTGCGCCGACGGTGATCTCGCGGGTGAGCCGCTCGGCGCGGGGCGCGTCTCCCTCGCGGACGGCCGCGGCGACCTGGACGTGCAGGGTGACGGCGGCGGGGTCGGGGTCCTCGAACATGACGTCGTGATGGGTGCGGCCGGACAGGACCTCCGCGACGACGTCACCGAGGCGGGCGAACATCTCGTTGCCCGACGCCTTGAGGATCACCCGGTGGAAGGCGACGTCGTGGACGAGGTACGCCTCGAGCTGCTGCCCGCGTGAGGTGGAGACCATGCCGAGCGCGCACTCGGTGAGCCGCGCGCACTGCTCGGCGGTGGCGTGCCGGGCGGCGAGCCCCGCGGCGACGGGTTCGATCGCCGAGCGCAGGACGGTGAGTGAGCGCAGCTGGTGGGGACGGTCGGCGCCGGCCAGCCGCCAGCGGATGACCTGAGGGTCGTAGACGTTCCACTCGGACTTGGGGCGGACCGTCACGCCGACGCGACGGCGGGACTCGACCAGATACATGGATTCGAGCACCCGGACCGCCTCGCGCATCACGGAACGGGACACCTCGAAGCGCTGCGCGAGTTCGTCGGTGCGCAGCACGCTCCCGGGCGGGTAGTCGCCCGCCGTGATCGCCGGCCCGAGGGATTCCAGTACGTGTCCGTGCAGTCCCCGGCCCCGTGTGGTCATGAAGCCAGCGTACGAGGCCGACGTCACCAATAAAAAGTCAGACTTATATGTCACACACTCTTGAATTCGTCGTACCTAATACGTTTCAGTGGCGTCGACATCAGATGGCGACGAAGACAGCGAGAGCGCGATGCAGCACAGTCCCAACCCCCATGTCGTCGTGGTCATGGGCGTCGCAGGTACCGGGAAGACCACCGTCGGCCCGCTGCTCGCGGCCCGGCTCGGCGTTCCGTACGCCGAGGGCGACGACTTCCACCCGCAGGCCAACATCGCCAAGATGACGGCCGGGACGCCGCTGACCGACGAGGACCGGTGGCCGTGGCTGGACGCCATCGGGCACTGGGCGCACGACCGGGCCGGGCTCGGTGGTGTGGTCAGCAGTTCGGCGCTGAAGCGCGGATACCGGGACCGGCTGCGGGCGGCGGCGCCCGGGGTCGTCTTCGTCCATCTCACCGGCGACCGGGCACTCATCGAGGACCGGATGTCGCACCGCAAGGGGCACTTCATGCCCACAGCACTCCTGGACTCGCAGTTCGCCACGCTCCAGCCGCTGGCGGCGGACGAGGCGGGGGTCCAGGTGGACGTGTCCGGCGACCCCGCCGAGATCACCGAGCGGGCCGTAGCGGCGCTCGACGGCCTCGCACCGCCCCGGCGTTAGCCGCATCTCTCGCGGTGACTCCGTCCCCTCACGGTGTCGCCCGTCCCTCACCGCGCCGACCCGCCCCGCCCCGCGCGGCGGGGGTGTCGTCTCCACCCGTGCCTTCGCCGTGCTTTCCCCGTGCCTTCCCCGTGATTTCCCTACGGAAGGCACGTCTTCGCGCACCACCTTCCCCGCGTCCGTTTCTCAAGCAAGGGAACAACCGTGACCAGACTCAGTGTCGAGACGCTGGCAGCGGACACCGTCGAACCGATCACCTCGGCGGGCCACGCTCAACTGGGCATAGCCGTGCTGGCGGGCATCGCCGTCATAGTCCTGCTCATCACCAAGTTCAAGCTGCACGCCTTTCTGGCCCTGACCATCGGCTCACTGGCCCTCGGCGCGTTCGCCGGTGCCCCCCTCGACAAGGTCATCGTCAGCTTCACCACCGGACTCGGCTCGACCGTGGCAGGTGTGGGTGTCCTGATCGCCCTCGGCGCGATCCTCGGCAAACTGCTCGCCGACTCGGGCGGCGCCGACCAGATCGTCGACACGATCCTCGCCAGGGCGGGCGGGCGCGCCATGCCGTGGGCGATGGTGCTGATCGCCTCGGTGATCGGTCTGCCGCTGTTCTTCGAGGTCGGCATCGTGCTGCTGATCCCGGTGGTCCTGATGGTCGCCAGGCGCGGCAACTACTCGCTGATGCGCATCGGCATCCCGGCGCTCGCGGGCCTGTCGGTGATGCACGGTCTGATTCCGCCGCACCCCGGCCCGCTGGTCGCGATCGACGCGGTCAAGGCGAACCTCGGCATCACTCTCGCCCTCGGTGTCCTGATCGCCATCCCGACGGTGATCATCGCCGGTCCCGTGTTCTCGCGGTACGCGGCCCGCTGGGTGGACGTCCAGGCCCCCGACCGCATGGTCCCGCAGCGTGCTTCGGAGGACCTGGAGAAGCGCCCGAGCTTCGGCGCGACCCTCGCCACCATGCTGCTGCCGGTGGTGCTGATGCTGGCCAAGGCGCTGGTGGACATCGTCGTCGACGACCCGACGGACATGACGCAGCGCGTCTTCGACGTCGTCGGAGCTCCTCTGATCGCCCTGCTCGCGGCCGTGATCGTGGGCATGTTCACCCTGGGCCGGGCGGCGGGCTTCACCAAGGACCGCATCTCGACGACCGTCGAGAAGTCCCTCGCGCCCATCGCCGGCATCCTGCTGATCGTGGGCGCGGGCGGCGGCTTCAAGCAGACACTGATCGACTCCGGTGTGGGCCGGATGATCCTGGAGATCTCCCAGGACTGGTCGATCCCCGCGCTGCTGCTGGCCTGGCTGATCGCGGTGGCGATCCGGCTCGCGACCGGCTCGGCGACCGTCGCCACCATCTCGGCGGCCGGTCTGGTCGCGCCCCTCGCGGCCGACATGTCGACCACCCACACCTCCCTGCTCGTCCTCGCGATCGGCGCGGGCTCGCTCTTCTTCAGCCACGTCAACGACGCCGGCTTCTGGCTGGTGAAGGAGTACTTCGGCCTGAGCGTCGGCGAGACCGTCAAGACCTGGTCCGTCATGGAGACGATCATCTCGGTGGTGGCCGGAGGACTGGTGCTGCTGCTGTCCCTGGTCATCTAGGGCCTGCACGGATCCAGGGTCTGTACGGATCCAGGGTCTGTACGGCCGTGATCGGGCCGTGGGGAGAGCCGAGTTCGGCTCCCCACGGCCCGATCGTCGTCGTGGGTCGTCAGCGCCGGCTCACGGTCGCCACAGCGGGTGTTCGCGGTCGGCCCACTGCCGGCTCACCGATCCCGTGCGCAGGCCGCGCCGCGCCTCCGGGTCGCCGAGCGCCATGCCGACGTGGCCCGCGAGGACGATGCCGGCGGTGAGGGCCAGCCAGTCGTGGACGAAGGTCGCCGAGGTGCGCCACATCAGCGGGGTGAGGTGGGTGAACCACATCAGCAGGCCCGTGCCCAGCATCACCAGCGTGGCCCCGGCGATCCAGGCGGCGTAGATCTTCTGTCCGGCGTTGAACTTGCCCGCCGGGCGCGACCGGTGGTCCTTGTCGCGGCGCAGCGCCGCCCGCAGCCACACCCGGTCGTGCGGGCCGAAGCGGTTCAGGAAGCCCAGGTCGCGGCGGAACGCGCGGGAGGCCAGGCCCGCCAGGACCGGTACCGGAAGCATCACACCGGCCAACTCGTGGACGCGGACGACGAGTTCGCGACGGCCGACGAGTTCGGCGAATTGGGGGATGTAGAGGCAGGCCGCGGTGGCCACGCACACCCCCATCAGGAGGGCGGTGACCCGGTGCACCCAGTGCTCGGCCCGGGTGAAGCGCCGTACGTGGGAGGAGTGCGCGGACACGTCCGGGGTGTCGTCAACTCGTGGGTTCATCGTCGCGTCCGTTCGAACGGCCGACCCAGGCGTCGACGTCGTACCCCCGGTCCTCCCAGTACCCGGGACGGACGTCCTCGGTGACGGTGATGCCGGAGAGCCACTTGGCGGATTTGTAGAAGTACATCGGGGCCACGTAGAGGCGCACGGGGCCGCCGTGGTTGTGGCCGACTGGCTTGTCCTGCATCCGCAGTGCCACCAGGACGTCCGGGCGGCGGGCCTGGCGCATGGTGAGGCTCTCCGTGTACGTGCCGTCGAAGCAGGTGAAGCGGATCGCCCCGGCGGTGCGGTGCACCCCGGCGGCGTCGAGCAGGTGGGACAGTTGTACGCCCTCGAAGGGGGTGCCGGGCACCCGCCAGCCGGTGACGCACTGGACGTCGTGCACCAGGCGGGTCTGCGGCAGGGCGCGCAGGTCGGCGAGGGTGTAGCTGGTGGGACGGTCGACCAGGCCGTCGACGGTGAGCCGGTAGTTCGTCTCGTTCTTGTGGGGGACGGACGCGGCCACCGAGTAGTAGCGGAAGCCGCCGCCGTTGGGCAGCAGCCCGGTCAGACCTGTGGGGTCCTTCTGGGATGCGCCGGCGAGGAAGGCTTCCATCCCGCGCTGGAGCGTGGGCGCGGTCAGTACGCCGAGGGCGCCGAGTCCGAGCGTGCCGAGCAGCACCCGGCGGCCGATGGGCCTGCCGCGCTCCGCGGGGTCCTCGTGTTCTTCGTGCTCTTCGCGCGCGTGGCGCTCTTCGGGAGCCCGCGGCTCCGGCCGTTCCGGCTCGCGAGGCTGCGGCCGCTCCGGTTCCCTCGGCTTCGGTCGCTCCGGGTCCGGTTCCCCGGGCCTTTCAGTGTTCACCCCTTGATTCGAGCACCCGCGACCCCCAAAAAGCCAGCGGTGGCGGGTGCTCGTCAGCGTTCCGTCATCTCTTCTCACGTAGGGTCCGGGAACTTCGGCCCCGGAGAGGACGGCCGGGCCTCATCAGGAGGCGGACTCGGCCGCCTTGTCCAACTGGAACGCCTCGTTGCCGAGGCCGATCCGGGCGTGCGCCTCGGGCTTGCGGGAGCGCAGTACCAGACCCTGGACCAGTCCGACGACCAGCGCGACCCCGATGACGGCGGGCAGCAGCACGTTCAGGACGGAGTCCGGACCCGCGCCGACGAGCACGTCGAAGTCCTTGACCGTGTAGACCGCGATGACGATCAGGGCCACGCCCGCGATCGCGGAGGTGACCAGCCGCCACAACTGGGCGCGGGCCGCGCCGCGGCGGACGAAGAACACGATGACCGACAGCGAGGCGGCCGCCATCAGAAGGGTGACGCCGAGCGCTCCGACGTTGCCGCCCCAGGTGAACAACTGGAGCACGGGCGCGGTCGGGTCGCCGGTCGGCTTGTCGTCGGCCAGGGCGAAGCCGCCGACCACGATCAGCGAGACGACGGTGTGCAGGAGGGAGCCGGTGCCGGGGGCGCCGCTTGCCCCGGAGGTGCGGCCGAACGCGGTGGGCAGCAGACCCTCGCGGCCCATGGCGAAGGCGTACCGCGCGACGACGTTGTGGAAGCTGAGCAGTGCCGCGAACATGCCGGTCACGAACAGCACGTGCAGGACGTCCGTGAAGGTGGAGCCGAGCCGTGACTCGGTGAGGAAGAACAGCAGACCGGCGCTCTGCTTCTGGGACGTCCCGACGATCGCGGAGGGACCGGTGGCGATGGTGAGAGCCCAGGAGCTGATCGCGAAGAAGACGGCGACGAAGCCGATCGCGAGGAACATGACGCGCGGCACGAGGATGTGCGGGCGGCTGGTCTCCTCGGCGTACACCGGGGCCTGTTCGAAGCCGGTGAAGGCCGCGATGCAGAAGCAGAGTGCGGTGCCGAGCCCCGCTCCGGTGAGGGTGTCCGGGTTGAAGGCGTGCAGCGACAGGCCCTGCTTGGCGGGATCGCCGATGGCCGCGACATCGAAGACGACGACGAGCGTCACCTCGATGATCAGCAGCACGCCGAGCACCCAGGCGTTGACGTCGATCTTCAGCCAGGCCAGCGCGCCCACGACGAGCACTGCGACCAACGCCGGTATCCACCAGGCGACTTCGGTGTCGAGGTAGGTGGCGAACAGCCCGGAGACCTCGAAGCCGAAGAGTCCGTAGATGCCGACCTGGAGCGCGCTGTAGGCGACGAGGGCGACCGCGGCCGCACCCGCGCCCGGGGTGCCGCCGAGCCCGCGCGAGATGTACGCGTAGAAGGCGCCCGCGTTGTGGACGTGCCGGCTCATCTCGGCGTACCCGACGCTGAAGAGCACGAGGACGATGCCGAGGATGACGAAGAGCAGGGGCTGCCCGACGATGCCCATCACCGCGAATGTGGCGGGCATGACACCCGCGACCACCATGAGCGGGGCCGTCGCCGCGAGGACGGACAGCAACAGCCCTCCCGTGCCCAGTCGGCCGGCGCGCAGGGCCCGGTCCTGGCCCTTGAAGGTGCTGATGCCGGCGCCGTCGGCGTCCGGTCTTCCCGTGCTCGACGTACTCGATGTGCTCGAACTGCCCGTGGTCATCGCGGGGTCGTCCTTTCGGATGTCGGGTCTTCGGGGGCGTTCACACCGTGCCGAGCGCGCTGTCGCGCGCGGCACGGAAGGCTTGGTACCCATCGCGGTCCGGGTACGACCACGGAGCCGGGGTCGCGTGCTCCCCGATGCGGTGGAACAGGGCGGCGGCCTCGCCGTCCCGGCCTTCGCAGATCTTGGCGTGGGCAAGGAAGTTGAGGTCGACGAGTCGGCGCGGATGGTCGCCGTGCTCCCACTCCAGCCACCAGTCGAAGGCGGCTTTCATCACCTGGCGGGCCCGGCGCCCGGCCCAGTGTCCGGAGGCGACCGGGTCGGCGGGCTCGCTCCCGGCGCCGGCGAGCACACGGAAGCGCTCGGCGTGCGCGACGACCGGAAGGATCGCGAGAGGCGAGTCGGCGGGCGCCTGTTCGGCCGACCAGTTGGCGAAGTCGTACACCTCATGAAGGGGGTCCTGGCCCGCGGCGGCGCGGCGCTCGGCGAGCCGGGCGACCATCAGATGGTGCGCGTGGTGGTGGACGGCGTGCCGGTGGCGCACCTCGTCGAAGAGCCGGACCACCTCGTCCTCGGCGCCGAGGGCGCGCTCCAGGAGGAGCAGACCGAGCCAGGGGGTGGGGTCGTCGGGAGCGAGGGCCGCGGCCCGGTGGCAGGCCTCGCGGGCGCTCTCCGGGCGTTCCTTGCCGTGCAGGGCGCGTTCCACGGTGGCGCAGCCGAGGAGTACGGCGGCGTCGGGGGACTCCGGTTCGGCGAGCTGCCAGTCGCGGGCCCAGGCGAGCGTCGCGGACTCCTGCGCGAGGACGGTGACGCGGTGCCCTCGGCGGTCCCAGTCGTCGCCGGTGGCAGCGAGCAGCGCGCGGACGTCGGTCCACCGCCCCTGGTTCAACGAGGTGCGTGCGGCAACGAGTCCGGCGTCGTCGAGGGCGGCGTCGAACGCCTGGGACGCCCGCTTGCGGCCGCGGCCCAGCGGAGGAGGGGGTGGTGACACCGCTGCTCAACCTCACAGGCGCGGTTCGTCAAGGAGTGATCACGCACAGCAAACCCGGAGCCATGGGTTCAAGTCAAGCTCCGGCCAAGTCACTACACGTGTCAACTGCCTTTACTTGCGCTGTAGTTGACTGAACGCCGCCCCCAACATCCTGAACGACCGCCTATCCCCAACGACTTGAACAGCCATCTTGTCTCCACAACCTGAAGGACCACCTTGTGCCCACGCGTTGAGCAGCCGACCCGGGACCGATGGCTTGAACAGCCGCTCGACCAAACGGCCGAACGGCCGCCCAGGACCGATGCCTTGGGCGGCCGTCACAACCTCACGCACTGAACGGCCGCCCGGGACGGGCGACTTGACCGAGCGCCTCGGGGGTGATCAGTTCACCGCCTTGGCCGCCGCCCGGCCCGCCGTGCGGCCGGAGAAGAGGCAGCCGCCGAGGAAGGTGCCTTCCAGCGACCGGTATCCATGGACTCCGCCACCGCCGAAACCGGCGGCCTCACCGGCGGCGTACACACCCTCCAGCGGGTCGCCGCCCTCCGTCAGCACCCGCGACGAGAGGTCCGTCTCCAGGCCGCCGAGGGTCTTGCGCGTCAGGATGTTGAGGCGCACCGCGATCAGCGGACCGGCCTTGGGGTCGAGGATGCGGTGCGGGGTCGCGGTGCGGATCAGCTTGTCGCCGAGGTAGTTGCGGGCCCCGCGGATGGACATGACCTGGAGGTCCTTGGTGAAGGGGTTGGCGATCTCCCGGTCGCGCGCGACGATCTCGCGGCGCAGCGCCGCCTCGTCGATGAGCGGCTTCTCGGTGAGGGCGTTCATCCCGCGGACCAGCGCGCCGAGGTCGTTCTCCACGACGAAGTCGGCGCCGTTGTCCATGAACGCCTTGACCGGTCCGGGCACGTCCGCGCGGGCCCGCCCGATGACGCCCCTGATCGACTTGCCGGTCAGATCCGGGTTCTGCTCCGAACCGGAGAGCGCGAACTCCTTGCCGATGATCTTCTGGTCGAGCACGAACCAGGTGTAGTCGTACCCGGTCCGCATGATGTGTTCGAGGGTGCCGAGCGTGTCGAAGCCGGGGAAGAGCGGTACCGGGAGCCGGTTGCCGCGCGCGTCCAGCCAGAGGGAGGAGGGGCCCGGCAGGATGCGGATGCCGTGCTTGTCCCAGATGGGGTTCCAGTTCTGGATGCCCTCGGTGTAGTGCCACATGCGGTCGCGGTTGATGAGGCGGGCGCCGGCCTCCTCCGTGATCCCGAGCATGGCGCCGTCGACGTGGGCGGGGACACCGGAGATCATCCGCTCGGGCGGAGTGCCGAGCCGCTCGGGCCAGTTGGCACGCACGAGGTCGTGATTGCCGCCGATGCCGCCGGAGGTGACGATCACGGCCTGGGCCCTGAGTTCGAAGGCGCCGGTGACCGTACGGCTGCTGGCCTGGCCGCGCTCGATGCCGGACGGCTCCAGGATCTCCCCGGTGACGGTGTCGACGGAGCCCGCGCTGCGGGACAGACCGGTGACCCGGTGCCGGAACCTCAGCTCGACCAGGCCGCGGGCGACCCCTTCCCGTACCCGCCGCTCGAAGGGCGCGACGAGGCCGGGTCCGGTGCCCCAGGTGATGTGGAAGCGCGGCACCGAGTTGCCGTGCCCGTTGGCGTCGTAGCCCCCGCGCTCGGCCCAGCCCACCACCGGGAAGAAGCGCACACCCTGCTGGTGCAGCCAGGGCCGCTTCTCGCCGGCCGCGAAGTCGACGTACGCCTCGGCCCACTGGCGCGGCCAGTGGTCCTCGGGCCGGTCGAAGCCCGCCGTGCCCATCCAGTCCTGCAGGGCGAGCGCGTGAGTGTCCTTGATCCGCATGCGGCGCTGCTCGGGCGAGTCGACGAAGAAGAGCCCGCCGAAGGACCAGTGGGCCTGACCGCCGATCGACTGCTCGGGCTCCTGGTCGAGGAGGATCACCTTGCGGCCCGCGTCGACGAGCTCCGCGGTCGCCGCGAGCCCCGCAAGGCCCGCTCCGATGACGATCACATCTGCGTCGTAGGCCATGGGCCCGTCCTCTCGACATTCCGACTGGTCGGACCGGTCGACGCCAAAAAGGGCGCTTTGATGACATTCGTCACGAACCGATCGACAGCGTGCTGGTTGGTGAGACATTGGTGGTGGTCGGCCGTACGGCCGGCCGGCACTTGTTACTGATCGGTCAGATCCTTCGGCAAGAAAGGTGACCGAGTCAACTGCCTGGATCTCGGTACTCCCGGGGGCAGGCCCCCGGCCCATGGCACTACATTCGGCGGGAAACGCAACACTGGCCCGCCCCGACTCCCGATGTTTCGAGGTACCCAGCGTGTCGGTACTGGTTCTGGTCCTCGCTGTGAGCGCGGCCTGCTGTCTGGGCTTCGGCTTCGTGCTCCAGCAGAACGCCGCCTCGCACGCCCCGCTCAGCGACTTCCTCTCCCCCCGCCTGCTGCTCGACCTCATCCGGGTCCCGCGCTGGCTGGGCGGCATCGGGCTCATGGTGTGCGGCATGGTGCTCGGCGCGATCGCGCTCGGCAACGGCGAGGTCTCGCTGGTGGAACCGCTCCTCGCGACCAACCTGCTCTTCGCGCTCGCGCTCTCCCGCCACCAGACCAAACAGCCGCTGGGCCGGCAGGGCTGGTCCGGGCTCCTGCTGCTCGCGGGCGGTGTCTCGGCGTTCATCGTGGCCGGGCAGCCGCAGGGCGGCGACGCGGTCGACGACCCGCTGCGGCACTGGCTGATCATCGGGATCGTGGTCGGGCTCGCCCTGCTGCTCACCACCTATGCGAAACGGTCCCGGCTGAGCGCCGGTCCCGTGCTGCTCGCCACCGCCGCCGGGCTGCTGTACGGCCTGCAGGACGCGCTCACCCGGGTCAGCGGCCAGCGGTTCAGCGCCGGCGGCTGGACCGAGCTGATCACCGGCTGGCAGCCGTACGCGGTGCTCGTCCTCGGCGTGACCGGTCTGATCCTGGTCCAGAGCGCCTTCGAGACCGCACCGCTGCGGATGTCACTGCCCGCGCTCACCGCCGCCCAGCCACTGGCCGGCATCGCCTGCGGGGTGGGCTTCCTCGGGGACCAGCTGCGCACCGACGCCGGCGCCCTCGCCTGGCAGGCCGCGGGGCTCGCGGGCGTCGTGACGGGAATCGTCCTGCTGGGCATGCACCCGGCGATGCCCTCGGGCACGGCGGAACCGGAACGCTCGCGGGACCTCCAGCCGCACTGAGCGAGTCCCTGGCCCACCCGGGCCCGGTACCACCTCACTCGACCCCCGCACGACCCCCGTTCCGCCCCCGCACGGCCCCCAGAGGGCATCGCACGGCACGCCGGCGGCTCCCCGCAACACCCGGGCGGCCCACGTATCGCCCCCTCAGAGGCGTCACGAGCTGCTTGGATGGATCCATGAGTGCCGCTGACGAGATCCTCGACATCGTGGACGAGAACGACCAGGTCATCGGGCAGTCCCCGCGCGGGGAGGCTTACGCGCGGGGGCTGCGCCACCGGTGCGTGTTCATCGAGGCGCGGGACGCCGAGGGCCGGGTCTTCGTCCATCGGCGCACCCCAACGAAACTGGTGTTCCCGTCGTTCTACGACATGTTCGTCGGCGGAGTCGTCGGCGCGGGCGAGTCCTACGACGACGCGGCGCTGCGCGAGGCCGAGGAGGAACTCGGCGTCTTCGGGCTCCCCCGGCCGACTCCCCTTTTCAAGTTCCTGTACGACGACGGGGCCGGCGCGACCTGGTGGTCGGCCGTGTACGAGGTCCGCTGCGAGCTTCCGGTGAACCCGCAGGTGGAGGAGGTCGCCTGGCACGACTTCCTCCCCGATGAAGAGGTGGAGCGCCGGCTGTCCGAGTGGACCTGGGTGCCGGACGGACTGGCGGCCTACGAGCGGCTCACGGACTACCGGGCGATGGACTGAGCGTCCGGGTTCGGGAACGGTGACGGGCGGCACCGGCAGCGACCCTCGCCAGGCTCCCCGGTAGGGTCCTGGGCGTGATCGAACTCGTGCGCAATGTCCGGATGTGGTTCGCGCCGCAGGAGATCCGGGACGAGGGCAAGACCCCGGACTACCGGTTCTCGCTGGCCAATGAGCGGACCTTTCTGGCCTGGCTGCGCACCGCGCTCGCACTCATCGGCGGGGGCTTCGCCGTGGACCAGTTCCTGCCGGACCTGCGCTGGGCCTGGCGGGCGGGCCTCGCCCTGGCGCTGCTGGCGGCGGGCGTGCTCTGCGCGCTGCGGGCCGTCAATCACTGGGTGCGCTGCGAGCGGGCGATACGGCGCGGCGAGGACCTGCCGGTGTCGCGCTTCCCGGCGGTGCTGAGCATCGTCGTCGCGGTCGTCGCCGTCGCGATGGTCGTCGTCGTGCTCGTCGGCTGGGCGGGATGACCACGCCCGCCCGGGAGGAACGGGACCCGGGCCTCCAGCCGGAACGTACCCGGCTGGCCTGGCGCCGTACGACCCTCTCCAGCACCGTCGTCGCTGTGCTCGCCGCGAAGGCGGCCCTGCACGACAGTGGCTCGGCCGCCGGGATCGTGGCGTGCGCGTTCTGCTGCATTCTCTGGCTGGGCTTCCTCGGCCTCGCCCACCTCCGCATCCGGACACTGGCGACCGCAGGCGCGGCGGGTCCGGCGGCGCTCACCCCCCGGCACGCGACGGCGACGGCCCTGTGCGCGGTGGCGCTGGCCGTGTGCGCGGTGGCGTTCGTGTTCTAGCGGTGGCGGCTGTCGTTCTCCAGCGATCGGCGCTCCGGCGGCGGCCGTTTTCCGGTGATCGATGTTCCGGCGGCGGCTGCGCCCTCCCTGCGGTGGCGGCCGGGTCGGCGGGCGACCGCGCTGTTCCCGCGGCGCCCACGGCGCCGCCTGGGCGGCGTCGGCAGCTCTCCGGCACGCGGGCGCCACGCGCCCCGAAATGGCCTGAATCGGGATGGTTTGTGGCGATAGCCTGGGTTGTCGCTCCACCCCCGCGCAGCGCGGGCGACGCGTCACGCGGGCACTCCATTCCACGTCACAGCCGAAGGTGAGCAAATTGACCACCCTTCACCAGGAGCACCCCACCCACCAGCACGTCCACGGTCCGAAGTGCGGTCACACCGAGGTACGGCACGGGGACCACGTCGACTACGCGCACGACGGGCATCTGCACCGCGAGCACGCGGGACACTGGGACGAGTGCGAGCCGAGCGGTCACGCGGCGCACGACCGGCACGCCCATCAGCACGGCGAGGGCTGCGGGCATCCCGCCGTGGCGCACGGCGACCACGTCGACTATCTGCACGACGGCCACCGGCACGCCGAGCACGACGGCCACTGGGACGACCACTGACCTCTCAGCACCGGCCCCCGTTATCTTTTTCGCGGTCCTGCAATGGGACCGCTGGCCTCCGGGCCCGGCATGACTGTGTCCCCCTGTCGAAGGCATGACCTGGGGGGTGGTGTCACCGGGCTCGGGAGGTGTCGTCGGAGACGCTGATGAGAGGTCCGGCCACCGCCCGGCCTGGCGCAACGCCGGACAGCTCGCGGGCGGCAGGTCTGCATAACGTGGATGCGCGCGCACGACACCACCGCCGAGGCCGGCACCGTCCACCTCCCCTGGAAGGGCGCGATGTTCGACACGGAAGACGTCGGAGTGTTCCTCGGCCTGGACGTCGGCAAGAGTACGCACCACGGCCACGGGCTCACCCCGGCCGGGAAGAAGGTCTTCGACAAACAGCTGCCCAACAGCGAGCCGAAGCTGCGGGCGGTGTTCGACAAGCTCACCGCGAAGTTCGGCACCGTCCTGGTGATCGTGGACCAGCCGGCCTCGATCGGCGCCCTGCCGCTGACCGTCGCCCGTGACGCGGGCTGCCAGGTCGCCTACCTGCCCGGCCTGGCGATGCGGCGGATCGCCGACCTCTACCCGGGCGAGGCGAAGACCGACGCCAAGGACGCGACCGTGATCGCGGACGCGGCCCGCACCATGCCCCACACCCTGCGCTCCCTGGAACTGACCGACGAGATCACCGCCGAGCTGACCGTGCTGACCGGCTTCGACCAGGACCTCGCCGCCGAGGCCACCCGCACCAGCAACCGGATACGCGGCCTGCTCACCCAGTTCCATCCCTCGCTGGAACGCGTCCTGGGCCCACGCCTCGATCACCAGGCCGTCACCTGGCTCCTGGAACGCCACGGCTCTCCGGCCGCCCTGCGCAAGGCCGGCCGCCGCAGACTCGTCGAGCTGATCCGGCCCAGGGCCCCGCGCATGGCCACCCGGCTGATCGACGAGGTCTTCGACGCACTCGACGAACAGACCGTCGTCGTCCCGGGCACCGCCACTCTCGACATCGTCGTGCCCTCCCTGGCTGCCTCGCTCGCCGCCGTCCACACCCAGCGCCGGGCTCTGGAAGCACAGATCAACGCCCTGCTGGAGGCCCACCCTCTTTCCCCGGTCCTGACGTCGATGCCCGGCGTCGGCGTCAGGACCGCCGCCGTCCTGCTGACCACCGTCGGCGACGGCACCAGCTTCCCCACCGCCGCCCACCTCGCCTCCTACGCCGGACTCGCCCCCACCACGAAGCAGTCGGGCACCTCCATCCACGGCGAACACGCACCACGAGGCGGAAACCGGCAGCTCAAACGCGCCATGTTCCTCTCCGCCTTCGCCTGCATGAACGCCGACCCGGCCTCCCGCACCTACTACGACAAGCAACGCGCCCGCGGAAAGACCCACACCCAGGCCCTCCTCCGCCTCGCCCGCCAACGCATCAGCGTCCTGTTCGCCATGCTCCGCGACGGCACCTTCTACGAACCCCGAACCCCCACGGACGTCGAACTCGCTACATGACCTCAGCAAGCCCAAACCACCCCAAACCCAACATGGGCGCCTTGACGAAAGACATAGAGGCACCCCCCCGGCCCCGACGGCGTCTCCCCCGGGCTCGCGCCCCGAGGGAGACGCCGATCACGTTTCGCGCAGCCGCTGGACGACATACCGACTGGTCGGCATCATAGTCACGTCCCGTTCCCGTGTGCTGAGGAGCAATGATGAGCCCGGACCACCCGCCAGGTCTCGATCTCGACCGGTTGCGCGGCCTGCTCGACCGTGAGCGGCCCGGACTGGTGAACGGCCCGCTGACCGGCCGACTGATCGAGGGCGGACGGTCGAACCTCACCTACGCGGTCTCCGACGGCACCGCCCAGTGGGTCGTACGGCGTCCTCCGCTGGGCCATGTGCTGGCCACGGCGCACGACATGAAGCGCGAGCACCGGGTGATCAGCGCGCTGCACCCGACGGCCGTGCCGGTCCCGAACCCCGTGCTGCTGTGCGAGGACGAGTCGGTGCTCGGCGCCCCGTTCTATGTCATGGAGTTCGTGGAGGGCACCCCGTTCCGCACCGCCGGCCAGCTCGTCCCGCTCGGCCCGCAGCGCACCCGCGACGCGGTGCTCGGCCTGGTCGACACACTGGTCGAACTGCACGCGGTGGATCCCGCCGAGGTGGGTCTCGCCGACTTCGGCCGCCCCGAGGGCTTCCTGGACCGGCAACTGCGCCGCTGGGGCAAGCAGTTGGACGCGTCCCGGAACCGCGAGCTCGCCGGCATCGACGAGTTGCACGCAGCTCTGGGACGCGACCTGCCCGCCTCCCCCGCGCCCACCGTCGTCCACGGCGACTACCGGCTCGACAACGTACTGATCGGGCCCGACGACCGGATCAGGGCGATCCTGGACTGGGAGATGTCCACGCTCGGGGATCCGCTCACCGACCTGGGGCTGCTCGTCATGTACAGCACCCCCCTGGACCTGCCCAACTCGCCCATCAGCACGACCGCTTCGGCCGCCGGCCACCCGGAGGCGGCCGAGATCGTCGAGCGGTACGCCGCGCGCTCGGGGCGCGACGTCTCCGCGGTCTCCTGGTACACGGCCTTCGCCTGGTTCAAGCTCGCCGTGATCCTGGAGGGCATCCACTACCGCTACACCAAGGGCCAGACGGTCGGCGCCGGTTTCGACCGCATCGGCGAACTGACCCCCGTCTTCATCGAGCACGGCCTGACCACCCTTCAGGAAGGCTGATCCGCCATGGACTTCGGATTCGACGCACGCACCGAAGAGCTGCGCCAGAAGCTGCTCGCCTTCATGGACGAGTACGTCTATCCGGCGGAGGCCGTCGCGGAGGAGCAGCGCGCCCTGCTGGCCTCGCCGTGGGACACGCCCGCCGTGGTCGGCGAGCTGAAGGCCGAGGCGCGCAGGCAGGGCCTGTGGAACCTCTTCCTTCCGGACGCCGAGTACGGTGCCGGGCTGACGAACCTGCAGTACGCACCGCTCGCCGAAATCACCGGCCGCAGCCCGCACTTGGCGCCCACCGCACTGAACTGCGCGGCCCCCGACACCGGCAACATGGAGGTGCTCACCCAGTTCGGCGACGAGCGCCAGAAGAAGCAGTGGCTGGAGCCGCTGCTCGCCGGTGAGATCCGCTCCGCGTTCGCGATGACCGAGCCGGAGGTCGCGTCCTCCGACGCCACGAACATCACCACGCTGATCAAGCGCGACGGCGACGAGTATGTCATCACGGGCCGCAAGTGGTACATCTCGGGGGCGATGAACCCCGACTGCAAGATCTTCATCGTGATGGGCAAGACGGACCCGGACGGCGCCGACATCCGCCGCCAGCAGTCGATGGTCCTGGTCCCGCGCGACACACCGGGCCTCGTCGTCCGGCGCGCCATGCAGGTGTACGGCTACGAGGACCACTCCCACGGCGGGCACGCGGAGGTCGTCTTCGACCACGTCCGGGTGCCGGTGAGCAACCTGATCGGCGAGGAGGGCGGCGGTTTCGCCATCGCGCAGGCGCGGCTCGGTCCCGGCCGGATCCACCACTGCATGCGGCTGATCGGCATGGCCGAGCGGGCCATCGAGCTGATGTGCAGGCGGGCGGTGTCCCGTACGGCGTTCGGCAAGCCGCTGGCCCAGCAGGGTGTCGTCCAGAACTGGATCGCCGACGCGCGGGTCGCCGTCGAGCAGCTGCGTCTGCTGGTCCTGAAGACCGCCTGGATGATGGACACGGTCGGCAACAAGGGCGCCCACACGGAGATCCAGGCCATCAAGATCGCCACTCCGCGCACGGTCGTCGACATCCTCGACAAGGCCGTCCAGCTGCACGGTGCGGGCGGTGTCAGCCAGGACTTCCCGCTGGCCGAACTGTGGGCCGCCGCGCGGACGCTGAAGCTCGCCGACGGACCGGACGAGGTCCACCAGCGCTCACTGGCGCGCCAGGAGATCAAGAAGTACGTCTGACCGACAAGAACAGACCGAGGCCCCACCGTTCGGTGGGGCCTCGGTCTGCTTGTCGTGCCCGCCGCTGCCGCTACGGGCGCAGTGCGCGCAGGAGCAGGTCCGCCAGGTGGTCGGCGACCTGCTGGGGGGCGAGGGGACCGTCGGGGCGGTACCACGTCGACAGGTGGTGGACCGAGCCGAAGTGGTAGTCGACGACCAGGTCCGCGGGGGTGGCCGTGGAGAAGACGCCCTTCTTCTGGCCCTCCTCGATCAGGGCGCGGAAGCGCTCGTGGTAGCGGCGCCGCTCGGAGCGCACCTGCTTGAGCTTCTCGGGGCCGAGGTGGTGCATGGAACGGAAGAAGATCGAGGCGTCGTCGAGGTTGTCGATGGTCGTGACGACCACGTCGGCCGCCGCTCCCCTCAGCCGTTCCTCCACCGGCGCGTCCGCGTCCGCGAACGCGTCGAGCCGCTCCTGCTGGAGGCGCAGCACGCGCGCGTAGACCTCGTGCAGGAGGTCGTCCTTGGAGCCGAAGTAGTGGTACAGCGCCCCTTTGGTGACGCCCGCCGCCTCGACGATCTCCTGCACCGAGGTGCGGTCGTAACCCTGCTCGGCGAAGAGCCGTGTGGCGGCGGCGAGCAGCCGCTGCGGGACGGGCGTACCGTCACCGTCCGTCGTCCTGGGCACTGCCGCCACCTGCTTTCCGTGCGTTCACATCGATAACCGTCGTCCGCGAAGAGTCCTGGGGACCACTGACCGTCCTGGGGGCTACTGGGAGTCCTGGGACCGGGAACGCAGTTCCCGACGGAGGATCTTCCCACTCGCCGTCTTCGGCAGTTCGGGCAGGATCTCCACCCGCCGCGGATATTTGTAGGCGGCCAGTCTCTCCTTGCAGTACGCGGCCAGCGCGGCGGGGTCCTCGGTAGCGCCCGGCCGCAGGCTGATGTACGCCATGACGGTCTCCCCGCGGTAGCCGTCCGGGACCCCGACGACGGCCGCCTCGCGGACCGCCGGGTGGGTGTGCAGGACGTCCTCGACCTCGCGCGGCCAGACCTTGAAGCCGGACGCGTTGATCATGTCCTTCTTCCGGTCGACCACGTAGAGCCAGCCGTTCTCGTCCATGAAGCCGATGTCGCCGGTGTGCAGCTCGCCGTCCGGGAAGGTCTCGGCGGTCGCTTCGGGACGGCGCCAGTAGCCGGGGACGACCTGCGGACCGCGCACGAGGATCTCGCCCTGCTCTCCGAAGGGGACCTCCTCGCCCAGGTCGTCGACGATGCGTACGACCGATTCCGGGCCCGGTACTCCCACGGCCAGGGTCCCGGAGGCCGGGTCCACCGGGGCCTCCAGGCCCGGCGGCACGGAAGCGCACGGCGCCGTGCACTCGGTGAGCCCGTAGCCGTTGCGGATGTACGGCCCGAAGCCGGCCCGGAACCTCTCGACGAGGGCGGGCGGCAGCGGGGCGCCGCCGGAGGAGATGTGCGCGAAGGAGGAGAAGTGGTCCGGCGTCACCGCCGGGTGGGCGGCCAGCGCCATGAAGGCGGTCGAGGGGCCGACCGTGTAGAGCGGCCGGTGCTCGGCGAAGGCGTCGAGGACGACCCCGGCCTCGAAGCGGTACGCGAGGACCAGCGTGCCCGCGCTGTCGAGGCAGGCGGCGAGCTGGCAGACCATCCCGGTGATGTGGAACAGCGGCGCCATCGCGAAGTACACCGGCGCCTCGGGCAGCGCGAGGCCGGTCCGCTGCCGCTCGGCGTTGTACATGATGTTGCCGTGCGTGTTGGTGGCTCCCTTGGGGGTGCCGCTGGTGCCCGAGGTGTAGCTGATCAGCGCGGTGTCGGCCGGGCCGAGGGCACGGTCGGCGGGCGCCTTGTGTCCTTGCCTGGCGACGGTGAGGAGATCGTCGGCCGCCGCGTCCCGGGGCAGTCGCTCGAAGGCCAGCACCCGCGGGTCGTCGCGGGTCTGGAGATCCCGTTCACAGGCCGTCAGGACGACCCGTACGGGCGAGTCGGCGGCGGTCTCGCGCAGATACGTGTCCCAGGCGCGGTCGGAGCAGACGAGGGTGCTCACCTCGGCGTCGTGCAGGACGTGCCGGACCTCGCCGGACTTGTACATCGGGTTGACCGGCACGACCGTCGCGCCGGCCTTCCAGGCGCCGAGCAGGGCGAGCACGAAGTGCGGCGAGTTCTGGAGCATGATCGCCACCCGGTCGCCCCGCTCCACACCGCGGGCGGCGAGGTGCCCGGCCACAGAGTCGCTCAGGTCGTCGACCTCGCGGTAGCTCAGCCGCCCGTCGAAGTAGGCGAGCGCGGTGCGGTCCGGGGTGTGCGCGACCACGTCCCGGATGGCGTGGACCAGGGTGTCCGCGGGGCTCACCGGGCCGCGCTGCGCCTCGTTGAGCAGTGCCACCCAGGGCCGGTCTGCGTAGCGAGTCACTCGGTGGTCTCCCACTTCTGCTGGAGGTGGTTCATGTTCGTCATCCAGCGGTCGGGGTCGGCGGCCCGCGCCTGGTAGTACCCCGCGACCTCTGGGTGCGGCAGGATCAGGAAGCGGTCCTCCTCGATCCCCTTCATGAGCGCGTCGGCGACGGCCTCGGGCTCGATGGCGGTCGGCTGGAGCACCAGGTCGCCCGCGCTGCCGGTGGCGTCGAGCATGTCGGTGCGCACGCCCTGGGGACAGATCGCGTGCACCTTCAGACCGCGGTGGCGGTACGTCAGCGACAGCCACTCGGCGAACGCGTACGCGCCGTGCTTGGTGACGCTGTACGGCGCGGCACCGATCATGGTGAGCAGTCCGGCGGCCGAGACGGTCGAGACGAAACGGCCGCTGCCGCGCTCCAGCCAGTCCGGCAGCAGCGCCTCGGCGGCGCGTACGTGCGCCATCACGTTGACGTCCCAGGCCAGGGCCCAGACGTTCTCGCCTGCCGCTTCGGAGCCGCCCGAGGCCACTCCCGCGTTCGCGCAGTAGACGTCGACCGCGCCGCCGAGGGCGTCGCGGGCCTCGGCCACGATCAGGGAGGCGTCGCCGACGACCGCTGTGCCGCCGATCTCGTCGGCCACGGCCTTCACCTTGTCCGGGTCGAGGTCGTTGACCACGACCCGCGCTCCCTCGGCTGCGAAACGGCGGGCCAGCGCGGCCCCTATGCCGCCCCCCGCTCCGGTGACGACGACTCCCGCACCCTGCATGGCTTCCACCACGGGTCTCCTTCGACGCGACGTGACACGGCTCTGCTGCGACTCCAGACTAACCAGTCGGTATGTAACAAGGGAAGGGTTCCCCTCCGCCGCGCGGGCGACCGCGTGACGAGCCACGACAGGCCGGTGGGATCCGTGCCCTACGAACTTCCCCCGGGAGCCCTTAGCGTGCCTGTGCCAACCTTCCGCGATCACGGAGGTCCCACCATGCGCATGTCCCGACGGTCACTGCTCGCGGCCGGCACCGCCGCGGCGGCCCTCACGCCTCTGCCCGCCGGGGCGGCGGTGCGGACCGCGAGCCCCGGCACCCGGCTCCGCACCGGCTTCGAGCGTCTCGCCGGGGCCGGGTACTCCCAACTCGGCGGCGGGCGCGTCGGCATGGTCACCAACCCTACGGGCATCACCCGCGACGTCCGCCACATCGTCGACGTCATGCACGCCGACGACCGCGTGAACCTGGTCGCCGTCTTCGGCCCCGAGCACGGTTTCCGGGGCACCGCGCAGGCCGGGGGCTCCGAGGGCCGCTACGACGACCCGGCGACCGGACTCCCCGTCTACGACACGTACTTGAAGAGCGGTCAGGCCCTGGCCGACATCTTCAGCGCTTCCGGCGTGGACACCGTCGTCTTCGACATCCAGGACGTGGGAGCGCGCTTCTACACGTACATCTGGACGCTGTACGACTGCATGGAGGCGGCGCAGCTCGCCGGCAAGCGGTTCGTGGTGCTCGACCGGCCGAACCCGGTCACCGGCCGGTCGGCCCAAGGACCGGTCCTGCACAAGGAGTTCGCGACGTTCGTCGGGCGGCAGCCGATCTCTCAGGCGCACGGGATGACGGTGGCGGAGCTGGCCCGGCTGTTCAACGGGGAGTTCCTGGCGGCGCCCGTGGAACTGGACACCGTACTGATGTCGGGCTGGCGGCGCGGGGAGTTCTACGACGCCTCGGGGCTGCCCTGGGTGCCGCCGAGCCCGAACATGCCGACGGCGGACACCGCACTGGTGTACTCCGGGACCTGTCTCTTCGAGGGGACGAACCTGTCGGAGGGGCGGGGCACGACGCGGCCGTTCGAACTGCTCGGCGCGGAGGGCGTCGACGGGCACTGGGCCGCGGCGGCCGGTGAACTGGGGCTGTCCGGCGTGCACTTCAGAGAGGCGTACTTCGCTCCCACCTTCTCCAAGTTCCAGGGCAAGACCATCGGGGGCGTCCAGATCCATGTGCACGACCGGGCGGCGTACGAGCCCGTCCGCACCGGAATCGCCCTCCTGGTGACCGCGAAGAGGGTGTGGAGCGGCTTCGCCTGGCGCTCCGACAACTGGATCGACAAGCTGACGGGCTCGACACTGGCGCGCACGATGATCGACGCGGGCGCGGGCACCGACGAGGTCGTCGCGGCCTGGCAGGACGAGCTGGAGGCCTTCCGCAGGATTCGGAAGCATTACCTCATCTACAAGTGAGCCGCCCCCCTTTTCCACGGACGAGTGACGGATGCGTGACGAGTAAGTCGTGATGTATGGCCAACTTTCCCCGCCGGGTGGACGATGCGCCCATATCGCGCCACTCGCGGGGTCAGGGGGCCTCTCATGACGGAACCGGCAGTGAGTGTTTCTCCCTACTGGGAGCTCACGTTCGACGCGGACGGAGACGCGGACGGCCGCGAGCGGGACCGATGGATCGAGGAGGTGCCGCGACGCAAGGTCCGCGACCTGATCGTCTTCACGCACGGCTGGAACAACGACCGTTCGGCGGCCACCCGCCTCTTCAGCGGCTTCTTCGAACCCGTCCCGGAACTCGCGCCGGCCGCGCGCCTCGGATACGTGGGGGTGATCTGGCCCTCGATGCGGTTCTCGGACGAGCCGATCCCCGATTTCCCCCCGTCGGTGGCCCCCGATGCCACCCCGGACGACCGTTCGCTGCTCGGCAAGAACACCCGGCACGCCCTTCTGGAGGTGTTCCCCGGCCGAGCAACGGTGGTCGAGCAGATCGCCCGGCTGCTCGACCAACAACCGGACGACGGAGCCTCGTTGGAGGAGTTCGGCCGTCTCGTACGGCTGCTCGTCGAGGTCCGGCCGCAGGGGCCGCAGACCTCCTTCGCGGCGGACACCCTGGCGGAGGGCGTGCCGGAGAGCGATCCCGAGATGCTGTTCGGGGACACCGCGACGGTCTGCGCCGAGTTCGCGCAGGCGCTCGCCGGGGCCGAGGCCCCCGGTACCGCCGCGTTCGCGCTGCCCCGGCTGTGGGACGGCGCGCTCGAACTGCTGCGCCAGGCAACGTACTACGCAATGAAGCGGCGCGCGGGCACCGTCGGTGAGCGCGGGCTCGGACGGGCGATCGGTCAGCTCGCGGCGGCGGCACCGGACGTGCGCGTGCATCTGGTCGGGCACAGCTTCGGCGGCCGGCTGGTCTCCTTCGCGCTGCGCGGGCTGCCCCCCGGAGTGCGCACGGTGAAGTCGGTGACGCTGCTCCAAGGCGCCTTCTCGCACTACGCGTTCGCGGCACGGCTGCCGCACGACGCGCGGGCGAGCGGTGTGCTGGACGGGCAGTACAACCGGATCGACGGCCCTCTGGTGTGCTGCTACTCCCACTTCGACTCGGCGCTCGGCACGATCTACCCGCTGGCCTCGCGGATGGCGGGAGACGACCGCTCCGTCGTGGCGGACTTCGGCATCGGCGGTGCCCTGGGCGCGCAGTGGGGCGCGATGGGCCACGACGGGGTGCAGGCGGTGCCGGGAACCAGGGCGTTCACGCTCGCCGAGGCCCTGCGCACCCGGCTGCCCGTCTCGGGGTGCGTGAACATCGACGCCGCCTCGGTGGTGTGCCGGGGTGGCGTCCCGGCAGGTGCGCACAGCGACATCTGTCATCGCGAACTCGCCCAGCTGGTGCTGGCGGCGGGCCGGATCCACTGACCCAGTTGGTGCCGGCGGCGGGCCGCGTCCTGCGACCCGCCGCCGTTCCGGTGCCGACCGCGCCTAGGAGCTGTCCTGTCGGCGCCGTTCCGTGCTCATCGGTGCGAGGTGTACTCGACGACCTGCTGGAAGGTCGGCCGGTTCTGCCAGGTGATCTTGCCGTGCTTGATGCCGCCGAGCGTCCGCTGGACGATCGAGTCGGCGCACCACTGGTCGCCCGCCGAGCACTGGTCGTCGCCGGGGTAGACAGCCGACGCGGTCTTGCCAGCCGCCTCCTTCAGCGAGCTGATCAGGGCGTCCCGGCAGGCGGTGAGGCTGCCGGCGCCGCAGTACTTCTGCGACAGACCGCCCTGCACGGACTCCCCGAGCACCGCCCGGATGTCCTTGTCGACATAGCTCCACCAGCCGTACTGGAAGGAGCTTCCGGCGTGCGAGCCGGTCGGTCCGTGTCCGGCGGAGGGTGCCTCGTCGACGGGGAGGTTGTTGCCGAACGCCGTGTAGAGATCACTGCCGAGCCCCGGCTGGAACTCCGCTTTCACCAGCAGCGGCCACCAGGCGTCCAGGATGCGGATCGCGTCGGCGTCGGCGTAGGTGTGCGAACCGGACGAGGTCTCCGTGCGCTTGGCGCCCGCCGTCACCCACGCGGACAGCTTGCTCACCGCCGCGGCGGCCGTGGAGTCGGTGACCGGGGAGCTGTTGACGACCTTGAGCAGGTTCGGGAGCACGTCCTCGGCCCGCAGATCGGCCAGTGACGCGTCGGCCATGGCCTTCACCAACGCGGATCTGGTCACGCCGCCCGCCGCGACCAGCTTGGAGACCCGATCCTCCAGGAGGTCGCCGCGGTGCACCGAGCCGTCGCCCCAGGAGGCCGTCGTGTAGTCCTTGGCCTGCTTGTTGTTCCAGGAGATGTAGTAGTCCTGGTCGACCGAGTTGGGGTGCGCGGACGCCGGGGTGTAGGTGGCGGTGTTGGTGGCCGGGTCCCAGCCCTGCCATTCGTACGCGGCCTGCGCCCACACCGGGAACTCGGCGTCGACGCCGCTCGCCCGTACCGGGTTGTCACCGCTGTTGTAGTAGGCGGTGTGCGCCGAGTCGGCGTAGAACCAGTTGAAGGTGTAGTTGATGTTCTGCACCGCGCTCTGGAAGGTCGCCGGACTCTTCACGTAGTCGGGGTCGTTGAGCATCTGGAAGCCGATGATCGAGTCGGCCTCGTGCATGAAGGAGCTGCGCAGGGTGGTGTACGCGACCTTCTTGCCGCCGACCGTCGCGCGGTACTCCACGGGTCCGTACTTGGTCCGGTAGACCTGCATGCGGTACGAGCCGGCCGCGGTGCCGTCGGCCGTGGTCGGCTTCCAGGAGTTGGTCCGCTCGACCTTGTCCATCGCCGTGCAGGTGCCGTGGTACAGGTAGTGGTAGTCGTCCTGGCACAGTTCGACGGCGTACGTGTCGATGATGTCCTGGCCGGAGGTCGTCGCGCTCCAGGAGTAGTCCTGGCCGCGGCCGAGTTCGACGTACATGCTCAGGCCGGCGAACGAGGCGCCGCGCGCGCTGAGGCCCGGACCCTGGATCTCCTGGAGCATGAGCAGCTGTGGCGCGAAATAGCCGGTCTGCGGGCCGAAGACGGCGATCGGGTGGCCGCTCGCGGTGTACTTGCCGCTGACGACCAGGGCGTTGGACATCCCGCGCTTGGCGGAGGTGAGCGACGTCTTTGCCGCCGTGGCGGAGGCGCTGGTGGCGCTCGCGGTGGCCGCGCTGCCGGTGCGGTCGTAGACCAGCGGTTCCTGGGTCACCGAGCCGGCGTCGGGCAGGGCCTCGCCCTGCGCGCTGTCCGGCCTCGCGGCGTACGGGAAGCTCTCGCCGTTGTGCACGGTGATCGCCGCTTCCGGGTCATTGCGCTCGCGGAAGGACTCCCAGACCTTGGTGCCCTCGGTCACTCCGTACTGGTTCTGGGCGGCGAGCAGCGAAAGGGCGTTGTTGACCTCGCCGCCGCCCCCGGAGCCGAACAGCGAGCCGATGACGGAGGCCAGCGCGACCAGGTCGGTGAGCTTGAAGTGGTCGATGGTGCCGGCGTTGGTGATGGAGTCCTTGTGGCCGGTCAGGACGTATTCGCCGGGGAAGTAGCGGCCGCTGTCGGAGGCGTCGATGTAGGCGTTGATGCCGTCGAGGTAGGCGTTGGCGTCGGTGAGCGCCTGGGCTCCACGGGCTCCGGCCCTGCTGGTCGCCTCGTCGATCTGGGACTGCAGGTCGGCCTCGGTGTAGGGCGCGTTGCGCCAGAACTCCTGCTCCAGGCCCTGGTTGGAGGCCGCGCCGCCCGCGAAGCTGGTCAGCTGGCCGCGTCCGACGTGACGGAAGACGTCCATCAGCCACAGCCGGTCCTGGGCCGCGGCGTAGCCGGCACCGTACTCGGTGCCGTAGCGGGTGGTTCCGGTGATGTGCGGGACGCCCGCCTTCTTGTCGCGGACGATCGTGACGTCGGTGCGGCCGCCGGGCTTGGTGGTCGACTCGACCTGGCCGGAGGCGACGCCGAAGGAGGAGTCGTTGAAGAAGTTGTTGATCTTGGCGTCGGTGAGGGTCGAGTAACCGGAGGGCAGGCTGCCGTAGAGGCCGAGCTGGTCCTCGGCGTGGCTGGGCTGGGTGCCGAAGGCCTGGTTGAGCAGGATCTGGGCGAGGGTGGCATTGCCGTTCTCACCGGGCGGCAGGATGTCCGAACACTGGCCGCCGCAGTAGTCGTTCGCTGCGGCCGCCGTCGAGGTGTCGGCTGCCGCCGCCGGGGAAAGCGGCGACAAAAGTCCGGCAATGAGCACGCATAGGGATGCTGCCTTGAGGAACTTGGGGAATCTGCGGGGAGTTCTCAGTCTGTCCAAGGTGGTGCGTGAGGTGCTCGGTGGCATGTCAGCTCCTACCGACGGGGGTGGGCCGGACGTTACCGCCGGTATCCCCGAGTTTGAAGATGAACATGCGTCAGTTTTTGGGATTCATAGGGAGCGAGGGCGCGTCGGACGACCGGCGGACAGCCGGCCGACAGCGACGGGAGGTTGGTCCAGGGCACTCGGCGGGTGACTTGTGGGGGTCGTCGAAAAATTGGATGGAGCCGAATCGCTTGTCGATACGTCTACTCGACGACGTCCGTACGAGACGGCGCCGAAGTGACCGGAGTACAGGTGCAGGTGTGACGGAGGTGCAGGGCGATGGCCGGTTTCCGGAGTCTGGCGAGACAGGTGCGAGATCCGAGGTGTGATCTGGCACTGCGGCGGTACTCACTGCGCAAGTGCCTGGAAAGGTTCGCCCCTTACGGGCATCGGGCGACCTGGGACCATCTGTGTTCCCGGGCCGGGTTCGGTCCCGAGGACCGATCCCCCGATCCAGTGCGGCTCGTGGCCGCACTGGACGAACTGGAGGAGGCCCGCTCCGTCTGGCTCGCCTACGAGGTCGAGTTCGCGCAGCGTCGCAAGAAGGAGAAGCACGACGGGCTGCGCAGGCCGGGCAGTGTCGACGACTGGCACCGGCTGACCTGGGGCGGGTTCGGTGTCGCCTGGTGCGACAACCCCCGTGTCCACCCCCGTGAACCACTGGCCGAGGTGCTGCGCCGGCTGATCGCCGCGCTGGAGCGCAAGCCGGGCGCCGTCTGCCCGGTGTGCGCCGGTGAGCGCCTTGTATGGATGTACGACCTGGCCCACGAACCGTCGTCGGGTCCCGTCTGCACGAGCTGCGGAATCGTGGTCCCGCGGCCCGTCCTGACCCCGGAAGCGCTGGCCGGCGCAAGGCGCGTCCGGCTGCTCGTGTCCGCGTGAGTGCCCCGCCGGGCCGGGCGGCCGGAACTCCGCCGGGCTGAGCGGCACCGGGCAGGGGACTGCGGCTGAGCCGTCGGCCGCGGAAGGTCCGTGGCCGGGCACGCAGTTCCCGGCGCCCGGGTTGTCAGGGTGTCCGGCAGCATCGGGGACAGGGTGCCGGTCCGTCCGAACAGAGCGCCCGTGTCGGCACGACGCCGCCGTCGTGCCGATGCCGCCTGTGCCGATGACCCGATCGGGGGCGACGGTAGCACCCGTAAATCCGCTGGTTCCAGCCGATATCCCCGCGGAGAGTGGGGGTGATGAAACACGGCTGAGCAACCCGAGGAGTCCCCTGTGTCGACGCTGCGCGTCACCGCCGAAATGCTGACCATCCACGAGCACCCGAACGCCGACGCGCTCGAACTGGCCCAGGTGGGCCTGTATCGGGCCGTGGTCGCCAAGGGCGCGTACCGCACCGGCGAGTGGGCCCTCTACATCCCGGAGCAGTCCGTGCTGCCGGCCGGGCTGATCGAGGAGCTCGGGCTGACCGGGCGACTCGCGGGCAGCGCGTCGGACCGGGTCAGGGCGGTGCGGCTGCGCGGCGAGCTGTCGCAGGGCATCGTGTGCCGCCCGAAGGCGCTGGCGGACGTGGACCTGGCGCGCGCCGCTGACAACGACACGGACTTCGCGGAGTTCCTCGGCATCGTGAAATGGGTGCCGCCGATCCCGCCCACGATGAACGGCGACGTCGAGTCGGCGCCCGAACTGCTGCCCTGGGTCGACATCGAGAACATCCAGCGGTACCCGGACATCTTCACGCCGGGCGAGCCCGTCGTCGTGACGGAGAAGCTGCACGGCTCGGCCTGCCTGCTGACCTACCTCGCCGACGAGGGCCGCGTCCACGTGTCCTCGAAGGGCTTCGGCGCCAAGTCCCTGGCGCTGAAGGAGGATCCGCGCAATCTGTACTGGCGCGCGGTGCACGGACACGGGGTCGCGGAGGCCGCCGCCCGGATCGCCGGACGCCTCGGCGCGCGTCGCGTCGGCATCTTCGGCGAGGTGTACGGGGCGGGCGTGCAGGACCTGTCGTACGGCGCCGACGGGCGCCGCGAGACGATCGGCTACGCCGTGTTCGACGTGTCCGCGGAGATCGACGGCGAGGTCCGCTGGCTGGACCCGCAGGAGCTGCTGACGGGCGAACTCCCGCTGGTGCCAAGGCTGTACGAGGGACCGTACGACGTCGAGCGCGTCCTGGAGATCGCCTCCGGCCGGGAGACGGTGTCCGGTCGCGAGCTGCATCTGCGCGAGGGCGTCGTGATCCGCCCCGCCGCTCCCGACGGACCGGAGGGAACGTTCGTGGCCGCCGAGCGGTACAGCCCGGTGACGGGCGGACGCGCCATAGCGAAGGCGGTCAGCCCGGCATATCTGACCCGCAAGGGCGGCACGGAGTACGAGTAGGCGGGGGACGCGGAGTACGGGTGGACCGGGGACGGGGAGAAAACAGGCCGGGCCGGGCGGCGGAGGCAGGCGCGGACCGGGCGGGGCGCGCACGGCCGGACGGACCGCCGGGACGGATGCCGCGCGGACCGGGCGGACAGGGCGGACAGGGCGGACAGGGCGGACAGGTGGGGGCGGGCGACGCGTCGGGCGTGCGGGACGGTGGGGACGGCGTGTCAGCGGCAGTCCCCCACCGCCGGCTCCTGACGCGGCCCGGGTTCGCACGGCCCCGTCCGCCTCCGCTCCTGCGGCGCCGGCTGTGTGCCGGTCCGCTCCACCATGAGCCGGGAGCCGGCCCGGCGCTCGCCGAGGATGTCGTCGGGGTTGGAGAGCACACAGGTCTCCAGGGAGAGGCAGCCGCAGCCGATGCAGTCCGTGAGGTGGTCGCGCAGCCGGGCGAGTTGCTTGATCCGCTCGTCGAGTTCGGAGCGCCAGGTCTCGGACAGCCTGGCCCAGTCCTCGCGCGTCGGGGTGCGCTCCTCGGGGAGTTCGGCGAGCGCCTGCCGGATGGTGGCGAGTGGGATGCCGACCCGCTGGGCGGCCCGGACGAAGGCGACCCGGCGCAGCGCGTCGCGGTGATAGCGGCGCTGGTTGCCCGAGGTGCGGCGACTGCTGATCAGGCCCTTGGACTCGTAGAAATGGAGAGCGGAGACGGCCGCGCCACTGCGGGCCGACAACTGTCCGACGGTCAGCTCGTGGATCGTCTCAGGGATCTGGGGCACGCCTCCAACCTACCCACCGCGTCACACGTCCGGTCCGTTGACATGCGCCTCCAGGCCGACCATGCTAAGCAGTCGCTTAGACTATGAGATGCGGGAGGCCAGGGACATGGCAGAGCCGAGGACGTTCGCGACGGTCGACGAACTGCGGGGCGCCGTGGGCGAACAGCTGGGATACACGGACTGGGTCGAGATCGAGCAGAAGCGGATCGACCTCTTCGCGGAGGCCACCGGCGATCACCAGTGGATCCACGTCGATCCCGAGAAGGCCGCGGCGGGTCCGTTCGGCACCACGATCGCGCACGGCTATCTGACCCTGTCGCTGCTGCCGCTCTTCGGCCCGCAGCTGATCAGCGTCGAGGGCGTGAAGATGGGCGTCAACTACGGGACGAACAAGGTTCGCTTCCCCGCCCCCGTGCCGGTCGGCTCCCGGCTGCGCGCCACCGCGGCGATCACCGCGGTCGACGACGTACCCGGCGGTGTCCAGGTCTCCGTGGCCTTCACCGTGGAGCGCGAGGGCGGCGACAAGCCGGTCTGCGTCGCGGAGTCGGTCTCGCGCTACTACCTGTGAATCACCGCTGAGGCCCGACGCCGCCGTCCCCCTCCGGGAGAGACCGGAGGGGTTCACGTCCAGGACAGGACAGGACAAGTTCGCGTTCGGACCGGGGCCTACTCCTTGTACCCCACCATCCGCCGGACCAGGTCGGCATAGAGCGCACCGACCTCGTCCGGCGTGCGGGGGCCGTCGACGTTGAACCAGCGGGCGACGTCGATGCACAGGGACAGCACGGCGAGCGTGGTGCCGGGGACGTCCGGGACGTCGAAGTCGCCGGTCGCGACGCCGTCCTCGATGATGCTGCGGACCTCCGCGTTCACCTGGCGGCGCAGCGCGATGATCTCGGCGCGCGCGTCGGGCCCGAGGGCGTCGAGTTCGTACTGGACCACACGGGCGGTGGTGTGCTGGCCCGCGTGCCACCGCACGAATGACCGTACGGCGTCGGAGAGCCGCTCCGCGGCCGTGCCCTCACCGGCGGCCGCGGTGCGCACGATGTCCAGCGCCTTGTCGTGGCCGATCCGGCTGATCCGGTGGAGCAGCTCTTCCTTGGTCTTGTAATGGATGTACAGCGCGGCCGGGCTCATGCCCGCGCGGCCCGCGATGTCCCGGGTCGTCGTCGCGTGGTACCCGCGCTCGGCGAAGGCCTCCACCGCGGCGACGAGCAGCCGCCGTGCCGCGTCCGGGGTCACCTCGGCCCACGGCTGCATCTCGCCGCCGGGCGTCTCCTGCGCCGCACTCATCGCTGTTCGCCCCTTCTCGACTGACAGGGTGAACACCATACCCCCGAACCTGAGCGAGCGCTTAGCGTCTTCGGCCAGGTCATGGCCGCAACGGGGTCAGAGCTTCTCGAAGGGGTCATACACACGGCCACCGGGGCGGCCGCCGTCCTGCCGGTCGCGGATCACCTTGGCCAGCGTGAAGGACGACGTCACGAGATAGAGGACGGCGACGGCGAGGAAGGCCCGGACCCACGCGTCGGCCTGGAGCTTGAAGATACCGACGGCGGTCGCGGCCATCGCCACGGAGAAGGACGCCACGGCCTGGCCGTAGAAGGCGGCCGTGTTCTGCTGTTTGACAGGTGTCTCGCTCATGGGACAAGGATCGGCGGATGTGGCCGCCGCCACATCCGCCGTCGTACTCAGGTACTCAGAGACGTACTCAGGGTCAGAACGCCGAAAGCCGGTCAGAACGCCGAGACACCCGTCAACGCGCGCCCGATGACCAGTTTCTGGATCTGGCTGGTGCCTTCGTAGAGGGTCATCACGCGGGCGTCGCGGAGCAGTTTGCCGACCGGGTACTCGTCGATGTAGCCGTAGCCGCCGAAGACCTGGAGGGCGTTGTTCGCGGCGCGCACGGCGGCCTCGGAGGCGAAGAGTTTGGCCTTCGAGGACTCGGTGGCGAACGGCAGCCCGCGGTCTATGAGATCGGCGACCCGCCAGGTCAGCAGCCGCGCCGCGTCCACGTCGACGGCGATGTCGCTGAGCAGTTCCTGGACGAGCTGGTGGTGCGCGATCGTCTTGCCGAACTGCTCCCGCTCGGTCGCGTACGTCACCGCCGCGTCCAGTGCCGCCTGGGCGATGCCGACGCAGCCGGCCGCCACCGACATCCGCCCCTTGGCCAGCGCCGACATCGCCACCGCGAAGCCCTTGCCCTCGGCCGCCAGCATGGCGCTCGCCGGTACCCGCACATCCTCGAAGGCGAGTTCGGCGGTGGCCTGGCCGCGCAGTCCGAGCTTGCCGTGGATGGCGCGGCGGGTCAGACCGGGGGTGTCGGCCGGCACCAGGAAGGCGGAGACGCCCTTGTGGCCCGGGGCGTCGGTGGAGCGGGCGAAGAGCAGCACGACGTCGGCCCAGGTGCCGTTCGTGATGAACATCTTGGAGCCGTTGATGACGTAGTCTCCCCCGCTCTCGGCTCCGCTCGAGCGGGAGGTACCCCCATCGTCGCGCACGGCCCTCGTCGACAACTGGCCCGCGTCGGAGCCGGTGCCCGGCTCGGTGAGCCCGAAACAGCCGACGTACTCGCCGGACGTCAGCCCCGGCAGCCACTGCCGCTTCTGCTCCTCGCTCCCCCAGTGCGCGATCGTCTTGGCGACGAGCCCGAGCGAGACGGAGACGATCCCGCGCACGGAGGAGTCGCCGCGCCCCAGCTCCTCGGTGACCAGGCAGTACGCGAGGTGGTCGCCGCCGCTGCCGCCGTACTCCTCGTCGATGGTCAGGCCCAGGAAGCCGACCTCGCCGAGCTTCTTCACGATGGACCGGTCGACGTCTTCCGCGCGGTCCCACTCGACGACGTGCGGGGCGATCTCGCGGTGCACGAAGTCCTTGGCGAGCTGCCGGACGGCGGTCTGCTCATCGCTGAGCCCAAGGTTCATGCCGGGTCACCCCACAGATAGCCGACTTTGAAAGCCGTACATTGAAAGCCGTACATTTAAATTAGCACTGCTAGTTTACTGGTCCAGCCCTACTATGTGCGCCATGGCCCGACCGCGCAAGCCCCTCCTCAGCACCGACCGCATCGTCGCGACGGCACGGGCCCTGGTGGATGCCGAGGGCCTGGCGGCCGTCTCGACACGCCGGCTCGCCGCGGAACTCGGGGTGAGCGGGCCCTCCCTCTACAACCACTTCCGCACCAAGGACCAGATCCTGGAGGCGGTCGCGGACTCGGTGAGCGCGCAGGTCGACCTGTCGATGTTCAAGGGCGGCCGCGACTGGCGGACCGCGCTGCGCGACTGGGCCGTCTCCTACCGCGCCGCCCTGCGCGACCACCCGAACATCGTCCCGGTCCTCGCGCGCGGACCGGGCCGCAGGCCGGCCGGACTCCGGCTCGCCGACGCCGTCTTCGGGGCCATGGTCGACGCGGGCTGGCCGCCCGCGCAGGCCACCTCGATCGGGGCGCTGATGCGGTACTTCGTCATGGGGTCCGCGCTGGGGTCGTTCGCCGGGGGCTTCGTGGACGACGAGAGTGCGTACGACCCGGCCGACTATCCGCATCTGGGGCAGGCTCACCTCCTCGCCGAACAGCAGGAGAAGATCGACGAGCGGGCCTTCGAGACGGGGCTCGGCGCGCTGTTGGACGGCCTCGCGGTGCAGTACGCGGGCCTGGTGCGGGAGGCCTGAGCGGGCCCGCGCGTGTCCCTTCAGGCTTTCCGCGGCGGGCCTGCGCGGCCGCTCGCGATCCTTCGGTGAGCGCCGAAGTGTCCGTGGCGCATGCTGGACGGCATGACAAGGCCGAAGGATCCGGTCGGGCCGGGGCTCGCGGCGCTGGCCGGACTGCTGGCGGACGACACGCGGGCCGGTTTTCTGCTGGCGCTGCTCGACGGGCGGGCGTGGACCGCCGGTGAACTGGCGCGACAGGGCGGTGTCGCCCCGTCGACCGCCAGCGAGCACCTCGGCAAGCTCGTCGCGGGCGGCCTGCTCACCGAGGAGCGCCAGGGACGGCACCGTTACGTGCGGCTGGCCGGCGCCGGTGTGGCCCAGCTCGTCGAGGACCTCGCCGCCCAGGTGGCGCCCGGTGCCGCCGAGCGCCCCCGGACGCTGCGGGAGGTCGGCACGGGTTCGGCGATGGCGCGCGGCCGTACCTGCTACGACCATCTCGCCGGACGGCTCGGCATCGCCCTCACCGACGCGCTGACCGGCCGCGGACTGCTCCGCCAGGACACCGGGTTCGCGCTCACCGACGCCGGACTGCGATGGTTCGAGGCCGCGGGCATCACGCTGGAACGCACTGGACGCCGTCCTCTGACCCGTGCCTGTCTCGACTGGACCGAACGGCGTCCACACCTGGCGGGCACCGCCGGCGCGGCGCTGTGCCGTCATGCCCTGGACGCCCGGTGGTGCGTGCGCATCGGCTCTGACCGGGCGGTCAAGGTGACCCCGGACGGCGAGCGCGCCTTCGCGGACCTCCTCGGAATCGAGGCGACGGCGCTGCGCTGAGCCACGGCCCCGTCGCCGCCCCGACCCCGCGCACGGAATCCGGGCCGTCCCGGACTCCGCCCTCAAGGTCCGGGCCCGACCCCCGACGCCACCCTCGGGATCCGGGCCGACCCCGGACTCCGCCCTCAAGGTCCGGGCCCGACCCCCGACGCCACCCTGGGGACCCGGGGCCGACCCCGGCTCCCGGTCCCGGACCCGCGCCGACCTGCGCGTCCGAAATCCGCGAGACCGATCGCTGTGCCCCGCCTAGCCTCAGGAGAATGATGAACACCTCCCGCAACGCGCCGCCCGACCGGCGTGCGCAGTTGCTCGCCGCGGGTGCGGCGACCGTCACCGTCGGGCTGTGGGCCTCCGCGTTCGTCGCGATCCGCAGCGCGGGCGCCGCCTACTCACCCGGCGCGCTGGCGCTCGGACGATTGCTGGCGGGAACCCTGGTGCTCGGTGTCCTCTGTGTCGTGCGCCGCGAGGGGCTGCCGCCGCGCGGCGCCTGGCGCGGCATCGCGATATCCGGAGTGCTGTGGTTCGGCTTCTACATGGTGGCCCTGAACTGGGGCGAGCAGCAGGTGGACGCCGGTACGGCCGCGCTCGTGGTGAACATCGGTCCGATCCTGATCGCCCTGCTCGGCGCCCGGCTGCTGGGTGACGCGGTGCCGCCGCGGCTGCTGGCGGGCATGGCGGTGTCGTTCGCGGGAGCGGCCGCCGTGGGGCTGTCGATGTCCGGTGGCGGCGGTTCCTCGGTGCTCGGGGTCGTGCTGTGCCTGCTCGCCGCCGTCGCGTACGCCGGAGGAGTCGTCGCGCAGAAGCCGGCGCTCGGGCGCGCGAGTGTGCTCCAGGTGACGACCTTCGGCTGTCTGATCGGGGCCGTGGTGTGTCTGCCGTTCGCGGGTCAGCTCGTCCACGACGCGGCCGACGCCCCTGTCTCGGCGACGCTCAACATGGTCTACCTGGGTGTCTTCCCGACCGCGCTGGCATTCACGACCTGGGCGTACGCCCTCGCCAGGACGAGCGCGAGCCGCATGGGCGCGACGACGTACGCGGTGCCCGCGCTGGTGGTACTGATGTCCTGGCTCTTCCTCGACGAGGTCCCGGGGCTGATGACGCTGGCGGGCGGGGCGCTGTGCCTGGCGGGCGTGGCGGTGTCGCGCTCCCGTCCGCGTCGGGGACCGGCATCGCCGGAGACGCCGGTCCCGGATGCCGTCGCCGGACCGCCTTCCGCGCCGACTGCGGCACCGGCACCGGCACCGGCACCCGGACAGGTACCCACACCCGCACCGGCCCCCACCACAGCGACGGCCACTGCTCCTGCCGGGGCCGGGGCTCCGGTGTCCACGACCGCGCCGGAATCCAAGTCCCGGGCGGAACAGGTCTGACGCCGGGCCGCCTTGGGGCTCTCTCGCCCCCAAAGCCCTGGGTGTCTAGAACACCACCAGCGCCCGGCCGCCCTTGCCCGCGAGCATGTTGTCGAAGGCCGCCGGGATGCCGTCCAGGGCGATGCGGTCGGTGACCAGGCCGCCGAGGTCGAGGCGGCCCGCGCGGACGTGCTCCGCGATCACCGGGAGATCGCGGGCCGGGTCGGAGTTGCCGTACACACAGCCCGCGAGGGTCCTGCCCCAGTGGAAGATCTCCAGGGCGTTGAAGGTGACCTGCTGGTCCTTGCCGCCGATGCCGACGACCGTGGTGCGGCCGCCGCGCCGCGTCGACTCCCAGGCGGTACGGATGGTGACGGCGCGGCCGACGCACTCGACGGCGACGTCGACGCCCTGTTTGCCGGTCAGGGCGCGGATCTCGCGGGCGGTGGTGTCGGAGGCGACGACGTAGTCGGTGGCCCCCGCCTCGCGGGCGAGCGACTCCTTCTCGGGCGACACGTCGATCGCGACGATCTTCGAGGCGCCCGCGATCCGGGCGGCCTGCAGGGCGGCGAGTCCGACCCCGCCGACCCCGAACACGGCGACGGTCTCGCCGGGCCGGACCTTCGCGGAGTTGTGGACCGCGCCGTATCCGGTGAGGACCGCGCAGCCGAGCAGGGCGGCCTCGGTGAGCGGGATGCCGTCCGGGGCGGGCAGCAGGCAGGACACCGGCACCACCGTCTCCTCCGCGAAGGCGGCGACGTTCAGGCCGGGGTACAGATCGCTCCCGTCGGAGGCGCGACGGGCGTACACCTTTCCCGCGCCGGTCAGCGCGTCGGCGCACAGCCACACCTCGCCGAGCGAGCAGGCGTGACAACTCCCGCAGGAGGGAGCCCAGTTGAGGACGACACGGGAGCCGGGGGCGACCTGGGTGACGCCCTCGCCGACCGCGACGACGGTACCGGCGCCCTCATGGCCGAGGACGGCCGGCACCGGCACCCGCATGGTGCCGTTGGACAGGGAGAGGTCGGAGTGGCAGACCCCGGCGGCGGCCAGTCTCACCCGGACCTGGCCCGGCCCCGGGTCGGGGAGTTCGATCTCGGCGATCTCCAGCGGGGCACCCACGGCGGGCAGGACAGCGGCGCGAATCACGTGAACGCTCCTAGAACTGGAGGGACTTGGTCTGGAGGTACTCGGACAGGCCGTGGGCGCCGAGTTCGCGCCCCACGCCCGACTGCTTGTAGCCGCCGAAGGGGGCCAGGGGATTGAAGCGCCCCCCGTTGATGTCGACCTGGCCGGTGTCGAGCCGCCGCGCGAAGGCGACCGCCTCGGACTCCTCGCCCGCCCACACCGCGCCCGCGAGCCCGTACACGGTGCCGTTGGCGATCCGCAGGGCGTCCTCCTCGTCCTCGTAGCGCAGGATGGAGAGGACCGGGCCGAAAATCTCCTCCTGCGCGATCGTCATCTGCGGGGTGACGTCGGCGAAGACGGTGGGGCTGATGAAGTAACCCTGCTCGCGCGGGGATTCGGGGCCGCCCGCGACGAGCCGCGCGCCCTCGGCGACGCCCTTCTCGATGTAACCGCGCACCCGGCCCCGCTGCTTGGCGTTGACGACGGGGCCGATCCGGTCGCCGTACTTCGCGGCGGCGGTCGCGGCCAGCTCGACCGCCTCGTCGTAGCGGTCGGCGGGGACCAGCATGCGGGTCCAGGCGCTGCACGTCTGGCCGGAGTTGGACATCACGTTGGCGACGCCGACGTTCACGGCCTTGGCGAGGTCGGCGCTCGGCAGGATGACATTGGCGGACTTCCCGCCGAGTTCGAGGGCGACGCGCTTGACGGCGGCGCCCGCGGTCGCGCCGATCCGCCTGCCGACCGCCGTGGAGCCGGTGAAGGAGACCAGGTCGACGTCCGGGTGTTCGGCGAGGGCCTGGCCCGCGACCGGTCCGAGGCCGGTGACCAGGTTGAAGACACCGGCCGGGACGCCCGCCTCGGCCACGGCCTCGGCGAAGAGCTGGGCGGTGAGCGGGGTGTCCTCGGCGGGCTTCAGGACGACCGTGCAGCCCGCGGCGAGCGCGGGGGCGACCTTGGCGACGATCTGGTGGAGCGGGTAGTTCCAGGGCGTGATCGCGCCCACGACACCGACGGGCTCCTGGTAGACGGTCGAGTTGCCGACCTTCTCCTCGAAGGCGTACGTCGCCGCCAGTTCGGCGTAGGAACCGGCGACCAGCAACGGAACGCCCGCGTGCACCGCCTGGGAGAACGCGAGCGGCGATCCGAGCTCGGCGGTGACGGTCTCGGCGATCTCGTCCTTGCGGGCGGCCAGGACGTCCCTCAGTGCGGCCAGACGGGCAGCCCGTTCGGCGGGCGCGGTCGCGGCCCAGCCGGGGAACGCGGCACGGGCGGCCCGTACGGCGGCGTCGACGTCCTCGGCCGTGCCCGCCGGGACGTGGCCGATCACCTGCTCGTCGACGGGGTTCACGACCTCGATCGTGTCCCGTCCCACGGCGGGGCGCCACGCCCCGTCGATGTACATGCCGTCACGTGCCTTCATCGTGTTCCTCCCGGGCTGGGCAGCGTCGTCCACGCCCTAAACTAGCGATGATAGTTTTTTGGCGCCAGGGGGACCCGCCGCGAGTAGGCCCCGGCTCCGGTCCACGGCCGGCCGCCCCCGGGGACGCGGCACCCGGCACCCGGCACCCGGCACCCGGGGAAGGCTGTGCCACGCAACCCCCGGGATTCACTCGTCCAGATCCGGCAGCCGCGCCGGTGCCGGACAGATCCGTTCGCCGTTCCGGTCGAAGACGAACAGGTGGGCGATGTCCACGAGGAGCGGGATCTGCATGCCGTGGCGGAGTTCGATGTCGGGCGTGGTCCGTACGACGAGATCGCCGGGCAGCCTGCCCTCGGGCGGTGTCTGCCCGGGAAGATCGGTCTCCGCGTCCGAGGGATGGTCGAGGACGACGACCGGTCCGGCCCGCAGCGTCCCGGCGCGCCCGCGCAGCCGGTCCAGGACGGTACCGTCACGGCGCCTGCGACGCGTCGCACGGACCGGGCGCGGCGACTCCAGCTCCGGTACGAAGGCGGGCCGCGAGCCGGTGTTGAAGTGGACGAGCACCTCGTGCCCCTGGAACTCGACATGCTCGACCAGACCAGTGATCGCCACTTCGCCCGGCCGGGCGTCGGACGGCTTGGCGAGCCGTACGGCCTCGGAGCGCAGCCCGACGATCACCTCACGGCCCTGCTGCACCCGGAGCAACTGGTGGTCCAGGCAAAGGGGTTCGGGCAGGCGCAGATACTGCTTGCCGAGGCTGATCGTCATGGCGCCGTCGAGCGGGGCCCGGACGAGCCCGCGCAGCAGGTTGATCCGCGGGGTGCCGATGAAGGCGGCGACGAAGACGTTCGCGGGCAGCCCGTAGACGGTGCGGGGCGCGCCCAGTTGCTGGAGGACTCCGCCGCGCAGCACGGCGACCCTGTCGCCGAGCGACATGGCCTCGGCCTGGTCGTGGGTGACGTAGACCGTGGTGGCGCCCAACTCCCTGGTGAGCCGGGAGATTTCGGCCCGCAGGTGGTTGCGGAGTTTGGCGTCGAGGTTGGACAGCGGCTCGTCCATCAGGAAGGCGGAGGGGTGGCGCGCTATCGCCCGTCCCATCGCGACGCGCTGCCGCTCGCCGCCGGAGAGCTGGCTGGGGAAGCGGTCGAGGAGGTCCTGGATGCCGAGCATGCGGGCGGTGGCGTCCACCCGCGCCCGGGGGTCCTCGCCGGGTGTCTCGATGCGCAGCGGGAAGCCGATGTTGTCGCGGCTGGTCATGCTCGGGTAGAGGGCGAAGTTCTGGAACACCATCGCCATGTTCCGCTCGGACGGCGGCAGGTCGTTGGCGTACTCCCCGTCGAGCCGCACCTCGCCCTCGGTGACCTCCTCCAGCCCCGCGATCATCCTCAGCACGGTCGACTTGCCGCAGCCGGAGGGGCCGAGCAGTACGAGGAATTCGCCGGGCCGGATGTCCAGCGACAGCCGTTCCACCACACGGGCCCCGCGGGTGTACGACTTGCTGACGTGGTGCAGGGAGATGGCGCGTGTCATGACGTGTGCCCCCGGGGGCGTGCAAGGCGCTGGTGCTCCGCGGCCGGTCGTCCCGCACGGGTCGTACGGGACCTTGAGTCACGGAAGCTAACGGACCGCACACGCCCGGGGGAAGACACCTGGCGGTATCGGACGGTCGGGTTCGGTACGGGCGGAAACGGACGATCGGATACCGGTCGCGCCGGGGCCGGACGCGGGCTCCGGCGGCCGCTCCGGTCCGGCGCCCGACGACTCGCGTCAGGAGGTGCCGGCCCGCCCCCTGACCGCCGTGAGGTGGGCGAAGGCGATGAGGTTCGCGGCGTATCCGGTCCTGCGGTCATAGGCGCCACCGCAGGTGATCAGACGCAGTTCGGGGCGCCCCCGGTCGCCGTACACCTCCTGGTCGGGGAACTGGGCCTTCGCGTACGTGCGTACGGCGTCGACCGTATAGACGGCGGTCCGCCCGTCCACGCGCCGGGCTTCGACGCGTGCGCCGGGCCGGATCCGTTCGAGCGGGGCGAAGACGGCGGGTCCCTTCCGGGTGTCGCGATGGCCGACGACGAGGGCCGTGCCGCGTTCGCCCGGCGTGGGACCGTCCGTGTACCAGCCGACGGGTTTCGGATCGTCCACGGGCGGCGCGGTGAGCTTTCGCTCGCGGTCGAGCCGGAGGCCGACGACCGGCGCGTCGAGGTCGAGGGAGGGAATGCGCAGGGAGGTGGCCCGGGAGCGCGGCAGCGGTGCGGGCGAGGCTGCGGGCCGGGCCGGGCGGACGACCCGGGAGCGGTGCTGCCGCGGGCCGCGCGCGTCGCCGCCGCGGTGGGCGTCGGGCCCGTGCCCGGCGCCCGCCGCCCCGGCCGGGGCGGGGGAGGCGGCGCCGTCGTCGCGTACGTAACCGGACGCCACCGTCCCGGCGGGCTCGCCGTCCCCCACCCACCAGACGCCGCCCACCACCAGCGCGACGGCGACCACCAGGGTCCGCGTCAGGCGGTAGGCGCGCGTCCGGTACCAGGGCCTCCGTCGTCTACGCGGCGCCATCGGGGCGTCGGCGCAGCCGCAGGAACACGACTCCACCGGCCACGACGAGACCCGCGGCCGCCGCACCGGCAGCCGGCAAGAAGTTCTGCGGATGGGCGAGACCGCCACCGCCCGCGGGGGGTCCTCCGTTGGGGCCGCCGGGGTATCCGCCCGGGTGGGTGTGCGTCGGGGTCGGGGTCGGCGTCGGCGTCGGCGTCGGGGTCGGGGTCGTGGACGGGGTCGGGGACGGGGACGGACTGCCGGAGGGGCAGTCGACCTTGAAGACCTTGCTCTTGCCCGCGCCGTTCTCGCCCTGGAAATTCCAGGTCATCTTGTACTGGCCGTCGGGCAGCGTGAGGTCCCCTGTCCAGCCGTGCCCGGACGCGGGCACGATCAGGTTGCCCGCGAGGGTGGCACCGTCGGCAACAGGGGGCTGGGTCACGATGGACCAGGTGACCTGCTGCGCCCCGTCGAAGTTGAAGCCGTCGAGGTAGAAGACGCAGACCTTCGGATCGTCCCGCTGGTCGTCGACCGCGGTGTTCTCGTCGTGGACCTTGACGTCGCCGTTGTCACCGGGGGCGGCGACGGCGGCCGGAGCGCCGAGGAGGGTGGTGCCCGCGACCGCGAGGGCCACGAGGGCACCGGCGCCGCGACGTGGCACGGAGCGGTACGAGAGGGACGAGGTGGACATGCGAGTTCCTCCGAGTCAGATGATTTTCATACAAATCTCACTTCATCTGACTACTTTTCACATATTGCCCGGAAAGGGACGCAACGGCGCCCGATCCCCCGTCAGGTATCGCTCTTCCGGCGCAAGGAAACCCCTGGCCGCGGCGGCACGTCGCGCACCCGCCGCGGCCTCGGGCCAGGGTGACGGCTCAGGGGCAGGCCGCCAGGTCCACGGGCACTCCGTTGAGGACCGCCGTTCCGGACAGCGGGTCGAGCAGCGAGCCGTCGAGGAGCTGGTTGACGTTGACGCCGGGGTCCAGGGCCGCGTGGCTCAACCGGGTGCCGGGGCGGTCGTGCCCCCAGCCGTGCGGAAGGCTCACCACGCCGCGCCGAACGGTGTCGGTGACCTCCACGGGGGCGATCACCTCACCTCCGGCACCCTTGACGCGTACGGCCGACCCGTCGGCGAGCCCGAGCCGGGCCGCGTCGTCGGGGTGGATGTGCAGGGTGCAGCGGTTGGAACCACCGGTGAGCGCCGGAACGTTGTGCATCCAGCTGTTGTTGGAGCGCAGATGACGTCGGCCGACGAGGACGATGGCCGACGGGCGTTCGCGGAGCGCGTCCCGCAGTCGCGGCAGATCGCCTGCGATCGGTTCGGGGAGCAGCTCGATCTTCCCGCTGCGGGTCTTCAGCCGCCGCGGCAGGCAGGAGGCGAGCGGTCCGAGGTCGATTCCGTGCGGGTGCGCGAGCAGTTTGTCGAGGGTCAGTCCGTCGGGGCGCGCGCCGAAGCCGTCGCCGTACGGGCCGAGGCGCAGCATCATGTCGAGCCGGCGCTCGGGGCCGTTCTCGCCGGTGAGGGCGGCGGCGAGTTCGCGCGGGTCGCGCCCGTGCACCGGCGACGCGGTGTCCCCGACCGCCTTGCCGAGGGTGCCCTCGATGACCATCGTGTCCACGGCGGACGGGTCGGCGCCGTGCATGCCGGTCGCGGCGAGGACGAGCCGGGCGAGGATCTCGGTCTCCGCCATCCGGCCCTCCTCCAGGGGGACGGCGGGGCGGTTGTAGCGGACCTGGTTGCGGACGGCGAGGGTGTTGAACGCGAAGTCGTGGTGCGCGCTCCGGGAGGGCGGGGGCGGCGGCAGCACGACGTGGGCGTGGCGCGAGGTCTCGTTCAGGTACGGGTCGACGCTGACCATGAAGTCCAGCGATTCGAGCGCCTTGTCGAGGCGGAGGCCGTCGGGTGCGGAGAGAACGGGGTTGGCGGCGACGGCGATGACGGCACGGACCGGGCTGCCGTCGGGGGTCGCGGTGTCGATCTCCTCCGCCAGGGCGGCGAGCGGCAGTTCACCCTTCGCCTCCGGGTGCCGGCTCACCCGGCTGTGCCAGCGGCCGAGCGCGAAGCCGTGACCGGGGCCCGCCGGACGGGGCGTCCGGTCGGTGGCGGCCGTCGGGAAGAGGGCGCCGCCGGGCCGGTCGAGGTTGCCGGTGAGGATGTTGAGCACGTCCACGAGCCAGCTGGCCAGGGTGCCGTGCGGGACGGTGCAGCTGCCGATGCGGCCGTAGACGGCGGCGGTGGGCGCCGCGGCCAGCTCGCGCGCCAGCTCCCGGATGGTGCCGGCGTCCACGTCGCAGGCCGCGCTCGCCGCCTCGGGGGTGAAGTCCCGCAGGGCGTCCGGGAGTTCGTCGACTCCCTGGACGTGCGGGGCGAGCGCGCCGAGGTCGACGAGTTTCTCCTCGAAGAGGACGTAGGCCATCGCCGCGAGGAGGCTCGCGTCGGTGCCGGGGCGGATGGCCACATGGCGGTCGGCGAGTTTGGCCGTGCGGGTCCGGCGCGGGTCGATGACGGTCAGCGTGCCGCCGCGGGCCCGCAGCGCCCGGAGCTTGCCGGGGAAGTCGGGCGCAGTGCACAGACTCCCGTTGGATTCCAGCGGGTTGGCGCCGATGAGCAGCAGGTGGTCGGTGTGGTCCAGGTCCGGCACGGGGATCGCGTTGGCGTCGCCGTACAGCAGGCCGCTCGACACATGCTTGGGCATCTGGTCGACCGTGGAGGCGGTGAAGACGCTGTGGGTGCGCAGGGCGCCGAGCAGGACCTGCGGGTAGAGGGCGCCGGCCATGGTGTGCACGTTCGGGTTGCCGAGGACGACGCCGAGGGCGTGCGGTCCGTACCGCTCGACGACGGAGCGCAGTCCGGCGGCCACCGCGTCGAAGGCCTCCTCCCAGGTGGCCTCGCGCAGTTCGCCGTTCTCGCGGACGAGAGGGGTGCGCAGTCGGTCGGGGTCGCCGTCGGAGGCCCCGAAGGAGGCGCCCTTCGGGCAGATGAAGCCCTTGCTGAACACGTCGTCGCGGTCACCCCGGGCGCCGGTCACCCGGGTGCCCTCGATGGTCAGCGTCAGCCCGCAGGTGGCTTCGCACAGCGGGCAGACGCGCAGGGCGGTCCGGGAGTCGGGGATGGTGCCGGAGGTGCGGGACACGGGGTCCTCCCGGAGGGCGGTGGCTTCGGTGGCACACGGACGCGACCGAGCATACCGACCGGTACGCATGGTGGGGAGGGCCCGCAGGGGGTCACGTCGGAATTCCGCGCCCCGAGTCCCGGGAGGCGACCCGTCAGTCGAGGACCCTCGCCAGATACGCCCGCAGCAGCTCGCGGGTCTCCTCGATGATCCGCTCGTCGCCCTCGGGGGAGACCCGGAAGGCCAGATGGACCAGGGTGTCGGCGGTTTCCACGGCGACCAGGAACGAGCGGCGGAGATCGTCGTCCGGGTCGCGGTCGAGATAGCCGGAGAGCAGGTCGGTGAGCCGGTCGGCGACCCGGGTGTTGGGCTCGGCGTAGCGGGCGCCGACGGGTATCTGGTTGCCGAAGTCGACGAGGGAGAAGCCCGGCGCGGTGCGCTTCATGGCGAGGTACTCGTCGAGCACCGCGTCCATCGCGGCCCGCCAGCCTCCCCCGTCCGTCTCCCGCAGGCTCAGGGTGACGCGCTCGGCGTAGATCTCCAGGTTGCGCTGGGCGAGCGCGTCGGCCATCGCGCGCTTGTTGCCGAAGAAGCGGTAGACGGAGCCGATGGGCACACCGGCCCGCTGAGCCACGGCCCGCGTGCTCAGTCCGTCGTAGCCCACCTCGTCGAGGAGGTCGGCGCAGGCGTCGAGGATTCTGGTCAGTCGTTCTGCGCTGCGCCGCTGTACGGGCGCTCTGCGCAGCGAGGTCGCATGGGGCACGGTCTTCATGATGCCTTTCCGCCGGGGTCCGGTGAACCTCCCCCCTCAGTACGCACCTCGGTGCCGTGACCACTCATCTCGCGTTGGGGACCACCGCCCGCGGTGTGGCCTGCGACGCAGCCCCTGAGGCCTGCGACGGCGACGCCTCCGGGGGCGGCACCGCCGAGGTGGCAGCCCCCGGGGCGGGCGTCCCGGGTGTCGCCGATGCCGGGCCGGGCGCCGAACCGGAATCCGACGCCGTGATGTCGGCGGTGCTCTCGACGGGCTTGCCGTGGACGGCCCACACGGTGCCGTCGTCGGCGTACAGCCGCGCGGTGACGTGGTGGGTGCCGCGCGGTACGAGATGCCCGGCCAGCTGGTACTCGGCGGAGCGCAGCCGGGCGACGGTGCGGCCGTCGACGTAGAGGTGGGCGATGCCGCGCCCGGCGACCGGCACGGCTCGCGCGCCGGCGGGCGAGAAGCGGAAGTGGCGGACGGTCAGCCGCACGTCCCAGCTGCCGGCGGAGTCCGGCTGGATCTCGATCGCGACCTCGGGCGCCCCCGTCTTGCCCACCTCGCGGTAGAGCCGCCCCTCCTCGTCCATCTCGTCGAGCAGTGTGCCCACGGGCGAGGCCGAGACGGCGACCCCCCGCTCGTGCGCGTCACCGGCGCCGCAGCCCGTGGCGCCGCCGAGCAGGGCGCAGACCGCGAGCGCGACGAGCAGTCCACGCGTCCCTCGCATGTCCGGGAGCGTAGAACAAGGCCCCTTGCGGCCGGATCCCCCTGGAGTCGGCTTCTTGGGCCGTCGGGACACCCCTGAGTACTACTCCTGCGGGAATTCCGGCCATCCCCGGAGCCGGCCCCGGACCGTCCCGAGCCGGCCCCGAGCCCGCCCCGAGCCCGCCCCCGCACGCGCCTCCGGACCGGCCCACGGGCCCGGCCAAGCGGACATCCGCGCACGGCTCGTGGCCGATCCCGGCCGGTGCGCTCGGGCTACCCCTTGCGCGGGACACCACTGAATCCTACGGTGATGCATAGGAATCAGGCGCGAGGGAGCGATCATGAGCGGGGACGCGAGGAAGACGGCCGAGGGGCTGGCCTACCTCTCCGGATTCGGCAACGAACACAGCTCGGAGGCGGTCCCGGGGGCCCTGCCGCACGGCCGCAACGCGCCGCAGCGCGCACCGCTCGGCCTGTACGCGGAGCAGCTGAGCGGCTCGGCGTTCACCGAGCCGAGGGCGTCCAACCGGCGTTCGTGGCTGTACCGGATCCGGCCGTCGGCCGCGCACCCCGCGTTCACCCGCACCGACAACGGCACCCTGCGGACGGCGCCCTTCACGGAGTCGGTGCCCGACCCGAACCGGCTGCGCTGGAACCCGCTGCCCGAGCCGCCCGCCGGGACGGACTTCCTCGCGGGCCTGTGGACCCTCGGCGGCAACGGCGACGCGGCCCAGCGCACCGGGATCGCCGTGCACCTGTATCACGCCAATTCGTCGATGGAGCGGGTGTTCAGCGACGCCGACGGCGAGCTGCTCATCGTCCCGGAGCGCGGTGGCCTGCTGCTGCGCACCGAGTTCGGGCTGCTGCATGTGGAGCCGGGGCAGATGGCACTGGTCCCCCGGGGGGTGCGCTTCCGGGTGGAGCTGCTGGACATGGCGCCGGAGGGCGGCCGGAGCCGCGGCGCCCGGGGCTATGTGTGCGAGAACTACGGGGCCCCGTTCCAGCTGCCCGACCTCGGCCCGATCGGCGCCAACGGTCTCGCCAACGCCCGCGACTTCCTCGCCCCGGTCGCCGCGTACGAGGACGTCGAGGGCCCGGTCGAGGTGGTGAACAAGTTCTGCGGCAACCTCTGGACGGCGACGTACGACCACTCGCCGCTGGACGTGGTCGCCTGGCACGGCAACCATGTGCCGTACATCTACGACCTGCACCGTTTCAATGTGCTCGGCTCCATCAGCTACGACCACCCGGACCCCTCGATCTTCACGGTGCTGACGTCGCCGTCCGACACCCCGGGTCTGGCCGGCGTCGACTTCGTCGTCTTCGCGCCGCGCTGGCTGGTGGGCGAGGACACGTTCCGGCCGCCGTACTTCCACCGGAACGTGATGAGCGAGTACATGGGGCTCATCGAGGGCGCGTACGACGCGAAGGCGGAGGGGTTCGTGCCGGGGGGCGGCTCGCTGCACAACATGATGTCGGCGCACGGACCGGACCAGGAGACCTTCGACCGCGCCAGCGCCGCCGAGCTGAAGCCGCAGAAGATCGACGACGGGCTCGCCTTCATGTTCGAGACGCGCTGGCCGGTGACCGCGACGGCCCAGGCGGCAGGGGCGGAGCATCTCCAGCGCGGGTACGACGACGTGTGGCAGGGCCTTGGACGGCACTTCCGCCCGGTCGACTGAGGATTCACCGGCCGTTGCCTTCCACGCCCGCGACCTGTACGGATACCTCGTGACCTCCTTCGCTCCGGACTCGATCGTCCTGAACCGCAAGCTGCCGCTCTGGTATCAGGTGTCGCAGTCCCTGCGCGCCTCGATACTCGGGCGCTCCTCCCAGGACCCCCTGCGGCTGCCCACCGAGGAGCAGCTCGCGGGGCACTACGGGGTGAGCGTGCTGACCATGCGGCAGGCCCTCAAGGAGCTGGAGGTCGAGGGGCTCATCACCCGGCACCGACGGCGGGGCACCTTCATCGAGCCGAGTGCGCGGCGGAGCGCGCCCGTGCGGCTGCTCGGCTCGGTGGACGCGATCGTGGCCCAGCAGTCGGGCATGACGACCGAGCTCCTGGACCAGGGGAAGGCGCCGGTTCCGGGTGAACTGGCGGAATTCTTCCCGGATGTGGACGAGGTGGCGACGTACCACCGGCTGCGCAGCGACGAGAGCACGGGCGAGCCGACGAACCACGCGCGCAACTACCTCCGGCCGGAGCTGGCCGACCGCATCGACCGGGAGGATCTGATCCGCTGGCCGATGACCAAGGTACTGCGGGACGTGCTCGGAGTCGGCATCAGCCGGATCACCGACACGGTGGAGGCCCGGCTCGCGGACCCGGAGACGGCTCGCCTGCTGCAAGTGCCGCTGCTCAGCCCGATCCTGCGCTACACGGGCATCATCTACGGCAAGGACGGGCAGGCGCTGGACGTGGCGGTCATCCACTACCGGGGCGACCGCTTCTCGTTCACGGTCACCCTCGACGCCCACTGACGATGCCGTACGGGGACGGCGCGCGGCGCCCGCGTCGTACGATGCCGAGCGTGACGCCCGACGCCGCTCCGCTGCTCGAGGACCTCATGCCGTGGTCCGTCGCACCGCCGAGGCTGGGCCGGAGGTGGCCGACGGCCCCCGACGCGGCCTCCCTGAAGGCGCGCTGGGACGCTCTCGTACGGGCCGAAGGGGCGGACCGCGAGGCACTGTTCGGGCCGACGCGGACGCGCACGACGCGCTCCGCGGTCGCCCAGCTGCCGGGCCAGTCCAGCGGGACGGGCCGCCTCGCGCGGGCGTCGGACCCGTGCCCCGACCCGGTACGCGTGCTGAGTGCCCCCTTCGACGAGCAGTGGCTGATTCCCGACCACCGGCTGATCGACGCGGCGCGACCCGAGTTGTGGCGGGTGGCCGGCGAGGACCAGGTGTTCGCGGTCGAGCAGACCTCCGGGCCCGAGACGTCCGGTCCGGTCCTGCTGGCCGCGTCCGTGCTGCCGCTGAGCGCCGGCCGCGGCGGCCGGGTGCGTCCCCTCTACCGGCGTCCCGGCGGCCGTGAACCGAACCTGGCACCGGGCCTGTTGGAGTTCCTCGGCACCCGTCTCGGCCACTCCCCCGCCCCTGTGGACGTCCTCGCCTGGACGATGGCGGTCGCCCGGCACGGCCGGGACGGCTGTGTGGTCCCGCTCACCGCCGACCCCGAAGTGTGGGCGTACGGCGTCGAGTTGGGCCGCCGGGCCCTGTGGCTGATGCGTCGCGACGGCGAGCGCCCCAAGCTCCCCGGCGGGCGGCGCCCGTACGTCCGCGCGCCGCTGACCACTCTCCCCCACGGGCCCCGCCCGGCCGCGGGCCCCCTCCTCACCGACCCGTACTACGACCGCGCCGAGGAGTCCCTTCATCTCGGCGAGGGCCGGATCTCGCCCGTGCCGCCCGAGGCCTGGGACTTCGAGGTAGGTGGCGTGCGCGTGCTCGAACAGTGGTTCGCCGCCAGGACCGGGGCGCCCGAGCCGGGGACTCTGGAGGCGATCGGCCCGGCCGGCTGGCCGCAGGCGTGGACGTCCGAACTCCTCGAACTCATCACGGTGCTCGCACTGCTCGCGGAACTGCGCCCCCAGCAGGCCGAGTTGGACCTTCGGTCACCGATCACCCGGGCCGAACTGCACACGGCCGGGGTCCTCCCGGTCCCGGACACGGCACGCCGTCCGGCCTCGGTGCTCGACCACCACGAAGAGGGCCCGGAGGGCCAGTTCGCGTTGATCTAGGGCTGCCCGGCGAGGAACACGGGATCACCCCGCCGACATTCATGCATGACAAAACTATTGCCGAGGGGTCATGATCCACGGCATGCAGCCACAGCCTCTGCCGCTCGAAGGCATCACCGTCGTCGCCGTCGAACAAGCCGTCGCCGCGCCCTTCGCCACCCGGCAGCTCGCCGATCTCGGTGCCCGGGTCGTCAAGGTCGAGCGGATCGACGGCGGGGACTTCGCCCGCGGCTACGACACCGCGGCCGGGGGACTGGCCTCGCATTTCGTGTGGTGCAACCGGGGCAAGGAGTCCGTCGCCCTCGACCTGAAGGACCCGCGCGGGCTGGATGTCGTACGCCGGCTCGTCGCGGACGCGGACGTGTTCGTGCAGAACCTCGCCCAGGGGGCGGCGGCCCGGCTGGGCCTGGACGCGGTGACCCTGTGTGCCGAGCATCCGCGGCTGATCGCCGTGGACATCTCGGGGTACGGGCCGTCCGGGCCGTACGCCGGCAAACGCGCGTACGACATGCTCGTACAGTGCGAGGCGGGGCTCGTGTCGGTGACGGGGACGCCCGAGCAGCCGGTGAAGGCGGGCATCCCGGCCGCGGACATCGCGGCGGCCATGTACGCGTTCTCGGGGGTCCTCGCGGCACTGGTGCGGCGCGGCACGACCGGACGCGGGGGCCCGGTGGAGGTGTCGATACTGGACGCGCTCGCGGAGTGGATGGGACATCCGCTGCACCACGCGATGCACGGCGGGACCCCACCGGAACGCACCGGCCTCGCCCATGCCGTCATCGTTCCCTACGACGTATATTCGACGGCGGACGGCGGGCGGGTGCTGTTGTCGGTGCAGAACGACCGGGAGTGGCGGCGGCTCGCCCAACAGGTTCTGGGACAACCCGAGTTGGCGAAAGGTCCGGAGTTCGCGACGAATCCGGCACGAGTGGCCAACCGGGAGCGCGTGGACACGCTGGTGGCCAAGGCGCTGGGCACGCTCGGCACCGACGAGGCGGTGGCCCGCCTGGAGGCCGCGGGCATCGCCTGCGCACGGCTGCGGGACGTACGGGAGGTGGCGGAGCATCCGCAGCTGGCGGCCAGGAACCGCTGGCGCGAGGTGGGCTCACCCGTCGGGCCGCTGCGGGCGCTGCTGCCTCCGATCACGCTGCCGGGCGGGGAGGAGGCGCGTATGGGGGCCGTCCCGCGGCTCGGCGAGCACACAGGGGTGGTGTTGCGGGCGCTGGGCATGACGGACGCGGACGTCGCCGAGCTGCGGCGGGACGGAGTGGTGCGCTGAGCCTCACAGCTCAGCGAAGGGGGTGACCCGCGCTCCGGCTGTGGTGACCACCGGGCGCCGCTGCCCGCCGTGGGGATGACGGACGCGAAGGGCAGCGCTGCGCCGGGTCGGTGGAGTCACCGGAGCGCGGGTCGGGAAAGGCCGGTGCCGAGAGCCGCTCAGCGGTCGCCGAACAGCGAACGGCGCAGCCGCCTGAGCGGCGCGAAGAGCGAAACCCGCCGCATCCGCGCACCCCGGGAGTCGCTGTCGTGCGCGGTGTCACGCGCCGTGAGCTCACGCATCAGTGACGTCGCCTCGAGCGTCTCGCGCTGCGGTATGGCAGGGCCACCGAGCACCGCGAGATGACGGTCGAGGCGCGAACTGGTCGCGCTGCTCCCGCACGTGATCGCAGGGACGCGTGCCCTGCTGCGCACTGTTATCTGTTCCATGTCACTCCCCACCCGTACAAGTCCACCCGGCCCGGGCAGACTAACCCTATCGCCCCCTCGTGGCGCGCGTGTATCTCGGACAAAGGATTCACCTTCCCCATAAGGGGGTTGACGATTACTCTCCGAATCCAAGCGTTTCCAGGGCGAGTTGGACAACCGGCGTGGTAGTGGGCTGCCCTGAGCCCCCGTGAGGCTCGACGGTCACTGCAAGTGACGTCGCGTTCGTATTCAGTCCGTCGGCGACGAGGGGCGTGTCGCCCTCGAAGAGGCCGAGGGAACGCGGTTTCTCGTTGGGGCGCATGAGCCACAGTTGATGGACGCGCCCTCCCGGGGGAGTGCCGAGTCCGCTCAGCGTCACGACGGCGCTCCGCTCCGATGCGGAGGCCACCACTCCGATTCCGCGTCCCCGTGCGTCCCGGTCAGCGGTCGCCCGCGCGTCGGGCGCCGCGAGAACGTGGGCGATCTCACGCGCCTGGGCGCGCTCCCGGTTCAGGTCGTCCCGCGCCTGGGTCGCCTGCACGGCGAACAGGGAGGCGACGACGAGGGCCGCGGCGGCCGTGGTTGTGGCGAGCGGGGCGAAGAACGGGCGGAGCCGGGGGGCACGCTCCCGCGTGGGCTGATGGACCGCCCGTGCGCGGGGCAGGTCCCGGGCGGCCGGTTCCTGAGGTGTCGTCCGTACGGCGGCCAGCACCCGCTCGCGCAGCGCGGCCGGCGGGGACGCCGCCGTGGACCAGGCGAGCCGTACCGCGTCCTCGGTCAACGCCCGCACCTCGTCGGCACAGCGGTCACAACCCTTCAGATGGCGTTCGAAACGGCGCCGCTCGTCGCTTTCCAGCGCGTCGAGGGCGTAGGGAGCGGCGAGGGAGTGCAGATCGCGGCCCAGCAGTCGGTCGAGGACGCTCATACGGCACCCCTCTCTCTTCCGTGCGGATCGTGGCCGGGCGGGCAGTCGTCGACGTTCACGCGACTCCCCCCAGGCATTCACGCAGGCGGGTGAGCCCGTCGCGCATACGGGTCTTGACGGTGCCGAGGGGCAGGGAGAGCCGCTCGGCCACTTCACGGTAGGTGTAGCCGTCGTAGTAGGCGAGGGTGACGGACTGGCGTTGCAGGGCGGTGAGCCGGTCGAGGCAGCGGCGGACCCACTCGCGTTCGAGCCCGGCCTCGACCTCCTCGGCGACCTGGTCGAAAGCGGGGTGGTGGTTGCGCTGTCCCTCGCGCTGCTCGCGTTCGGTGGCCGCGCGGGCACTGCGCACCCGGTCGACGGCACGGCGGTGCGCGAGGGTGAGGACCCAGGACAGGGCGCTGCCGCGTCCGGGGTCGAACCGCGCGGCGGAGCGCCAGAGTTCGAGCAGGACCTCCTGCGACACCTCCTCCGACTGTGCGGGGTCCCGCACCACGCGGCGCACCAGTCCGAACACCGGCCCGGACACCAGTCCGTACAGCTCCTCGAACGCCTGCTGGTCGCCTCCGGCCACCAGCACCAGTAGTTCGTCAGCCTCCACCCGTCCCCCTCTCCGGCCGTGCACGGCCCGTCCTTTCCCCTACGTCTTCGCAGCGAACCTGTCTACGGATGGGTTACGGATCAGCGAGCCGAAAACGCGTGTCCGCCGCCGCTCAGTTCAGGTGGCCGAGGCCGACCGGTTCGCGGGCCCGCGCCCGACCGGTTCCCGAGGCCGCCGCGCACCGGTTTCCCGAGTCGCGGACCGACAGGTTCGCGGGCCGTCGCAGAAGAAACGGGCCCGCCGATGAAACAAGCGGAGAGAACCGCCGTAAACACGTTTGGGATTCGACCAATCCACCCCGGCGACCGCTCCGAATGGCGTGCGTCAGGCAAGTTGGACAGAGGACGGACGGCATGACACCTATCTCCAGGAGCGGCGTGGGACGCAGGACGCTCGCGACCCTCGTATGTGGTGCGCTGGCCGCCGGGGGGCTCGCAGCCGCCGGCATGACCGCGCTGGTACCGGGGGCGGCCTCCGCCTCCAGTCACCGGGAGGCCCCGCTCATCTCGGGCACTCCGCAGTACGACAACACGGACGTGTACGCGTTCGTCAGCCCGGACAAGCCCAACACGACGACGATCGTGGCGAACTGGATTCCCTTCGAGGAGCCCGCCGGCGGCCCGAACTTCTACACGTTCGCCGACGACGCCCAGTACGACATCCACATCGACAACAACGGTGACGCACAGGGCGAGTTGATCTACCGCTACACCTTCAAGACGCACCGCAAGAACGGCAACACCTTCCTCTACAACACGGGTCCGGTCACCAGTCTCGACGACCCCGACCTGAACATCACGCAGACGTACGACATCGACGTGCTGCGACTGCACAACCAGAGGCTGGTGTCGCGGACCAAGATCGCGGACGACGTTCCGGTCGCTCCGTCCAACGTCGGCAAGGCGTCGATGCCGGACTACGCCAAGCTGCGCTACCAGGCGGTGTCCAAGCTCGCGGGCGGCTCGACGACGTTCGCCGGCCAGGCGGACGACCCGTTCTTCCTGGACCTGCGCGTCTTCGACCTGCTGTACGGCGGGAACCTGACCGAGGTCGGCCGGGACACCCTCAAGGGCTACAACGTCAACTCCATAGCCCTGCAGGTCCCGAACGACATGATCCGCGAGTCGGCCGGACAGCCGATCGTCGGCATCTGGTCCACCACGCAGCGCAAGGACGCCCGCGGCCACTACCGGCAGGTCTCCCGCCTCGGCATGCCGCTGGTCAACGAGGTCGTCAACCCGCAGAAGGACAAGGACAAGTTCAACGCGTCCGCGCCCTGGGACGACGGCCAGTTCCTGAAGAACGTGACCAACCCGGAGCTGCCGAAGCTCATCGAGTCGATCTACAAGATCAAGGCCCCGGCCGAGCCCCGCAACGACCTGGTCGACGTGTTCCTGAAGGGTGTCAAGGGCCTCAACCAGCCGCCCCACGTGCGTCCGGCGGAGGAACTGCGCCTCAACACCTCGATCAAGCCGTCCATGCACCCCAAGCGGCTCGGTGTGCTCGACGGCGACAACGCGGGCTTCCCGAACGGACGCCGGCTCACCGACGACGTGATCGACGCCTCGCTCCAGGTCGTCGAGGGTGAACTGGTCGGTTCCAAGAACGACTTGGGCGACGCGGTCGACAAGAACGACAAGGGCTTCGAGAAGTCCTTCCCGTACGTGGCCGAGCCGACCTCGGGTTCGCGCGGCGCGCTCGCCAAGGGCACGACCAGCGGGACCGACGTACGCAGCCAGCTCGGCGACGCGCTGCAGCCCGCCGGGGCCTCCGGGGGCGGGACCGACACCGTGCTGATCGCGGGCTCCGCCGCGGCGGGCGCGGCCGGCATCCTGCTCATCGGTTCGGGTCTGCTGTGGTGGCGCCGACGGACGTACAACCGGGCCTACTGACCCGGCTCACCGACTGGCGCGGCCCGCACGCAGTTCACCCCCCACGGTGCGGGCCGCGCCGCCCCCACCCCCCACAACGACCGTTCCGCCAAGGACTTTGAGGAGAGGGCATGTCCCCGCGTACGAACGACAACGCGACGCCGGACGCCGAAGAGGCCACGCCCGACGAGAGCACCGTGGGGGCCACGCCCGCCGAGAACACCGCGGAAGCAACGCCGGACGAGGACACCACGGGCACCCTGCCCCGTGAGGACACCGACGCCGACATCGAAGACATCGAAGACATCGAGGTGCCGGCGCACGACACGGGCACCTCGGAAGCAACGCCCGCCGAGGACACCGGCGAAGCCGCGTCCGCCCGGGACACCGCGACGGCCGCGTCCGCCGAGGACGCCGCGACCGTCGCATCCGGCGAGAACGCCGCGGAAATCGCATCCGGCGAGGACACCGCGACAACCACCGCCGACGAGGGCACAGCGGGCGTCACGGAGGTGGCCGACGAGCGGGTGGCCGCCGTGCGGCGGCTGTCGCAGTCGCAGCGCCGCTGGCGGGCCGCTCAACTCGGCTTCTGCGCGGCCGCGTTGGCCGTCGCCATGACGGCCGGCGCGGTGGTGTTCGGGGCCCTGCGGGACGGCGCGACGACTCCCGCCGTCGCGGCCGTGTCCAACGGCGTGTCACCGCAGTTGCTCGCGAGCGGCGACCTCGACGCGAGCATCCTCTCCCTCCAGGCCCAACTCCGCTCTCAGCCGAAGGACTTCAGCGGCTGGGCGACGCTCGGCCTCGCCTACGTCGAACAGGCCCGCACCAAGGGCGACCCCTCGCGCTATCCGCAGGCACAGGAAGCCCTCGACCGCTCCCTGAAGCTGCGCCCCGACTACGACCCCGCGCTCGCCGGGCGGGCCGCCCTCGCCGCCGCCCGGCACGACTTCGCCGGCGCCCTGAAGTACGCGGACCTCGCGCTGAAGCAGAACCCCTACAGCGAGCGCGCGCTGTCCTCCCGTATCGACGCGCTCGTCGAACTCGGCCGTTACGACGAGGCGTCGAAGGCGGCCGACCTGGCGGACTCCCGGCGGCCGGGCGTCCCCGTCTTCACCCGGTACGCCTATGTCCACGAGCTGCGCGGCGACGTGAAGACCGCGCGCCGGGTCCTGCGGCAGGCGCTCACGACGGCGACCAGCCGCGGCGACATCTCGTACGTGACGAGCGCGCTCGGCCAACTGGCCTGGAGCCAGGGCGAGTACCACTCCGCCCTCACGTACTACGCGCGGGCGCTCGCCGCCGACGACAGCTATCTCCCCGCCCTCGAAGGCCGGGCCCGCACCCAGGCCGCGCTGGGCGACCGCGCGGCGGCGATCAAGGGCATGGAGCAGGTCGTACAGCGCTACCCGCTTCCGCAACCCCTGGTCGAACTCGGCGAGTTGTACGAGGCCCGTGGCGCGGCCGGCGACGTGCAGAAGGCCCACGACCAGTACACCCTCGTGAACGCCTGGATCTCTCTCGCCCATGCCTACGGCGTCAACGCCGACCTCGACACCGCGCTGGCCGCCGCCGACCACGGCGATCACAAGGCCGCGCTGCAGGCGGCCCGCGCCGAGTGGGCCCGTCGGCACACCGTGCACACCGCGGACGCTCTCGGCTGGGCGCTCCACGTGTCGGGCCACGACACGGAGGCCCTGCCGTACGCCCGCAGGGCCACGGCGACGGGCTACCGCAACGCGTCCTTCCTCTACCACCTCGGCGTCATCGAGCAGGCCAACGGTCACACCGACAAGGCCCGCACCGCCCTGAAGGCGGCCCTGGACCTGAACCCGGGATTCTCGCCGCTGGGCGCCGCCAAAGCCCGTACGGCGCTGAAGGCCGCGCAGTGAGGGCGCCGCGGTTCCTCGCCCTCTGCGGCACGATCCTGACCGCGGCCTGCGCACTCGTGGTCGTCCCCTCCGGGCAGGCGAGCGCGCATCCGCTCGGCAACTTCACCGTCAACCGGTACGACGGACTCGTGGCCGCCCCGGGGCAGTTGCGGGTCGATCACGTCGAGGACCTGGCGGAGATCCCCGCCACCCAGGCCAAGCCGGACATCAAAAGGTTCGGTATGACCGACTGGGCCCGGCAGCGGTGCGAGACCGCGGCGAGCGGCAGCAAGGTCACCGTCGGCGGACGGACGGTGGCGCTCACCGCGGGTGCGAGCCGGGCACGCCTGCGGCCGGGGCAGGCCGGACTCAACACCCTGCGCGTGGAGTGCCGGCTGACGGCGCCCCTGCCGAGCAAGGGCACGGTCACCGTGGGATTCCACAGCGCGGGCGCCGACCGGGGCCCCGGGTGGCGCGAGATCACCGCCCGCGGTGACCGGATGACGCTCACCTCCTCGGACGTGCCGAAGAAGTCGGTGTCGGCGGAGCTGACCAACTACCCCAAGGCGCTGCTCTCCTCGCCCGCCGACACCGCCACCGCGTCGCTGCGGATCCGCCCCGGCGGCCCCGCCCTCGTCGAGGAGCGGCGCGACGCTCCGGCCGCCTCCGTACTCCCGCGCGGCGCCGACCGCTGGACCCAGGCCCTGAACAACCTGGTGGCCCGGCACGACCTCACGTTCGGCTTCGCCGCACTGGCCCTGGTGATCGCCGTCGGCCTGGGCGCGATGCACGCGCTCGCGCCGGGCCACGGCAAGACCCTGATGGCAGCGACGGCGGCGGCACGCGGAGGCCGGGCCCGGCTGAAGGACGTGCTGCCCCTGGCCGCGTCGGTGACGGTCACCCACACCCTCGGGGTCGTCGCGCTCGGCCTGCTGGTCACCGCGGGCTCGGCGGCCACCCCCTCCGTGATCGCCTGGCTCGGCGTGTCCAGCGGTGTCCTGGTCACCGCGGCGGGCACCACTCTCCTACGGAGGGCCTGGCGCAACCGGCCCTCCGGACTCGGGCACGACCACGGGCACACGCACGAACACGGACATCCGCACGACACGGGCCACACGCACGACCACGCCCATGAATCCGCTCACGGGCACGACCACGCGCACGAACACGGCCAGGACCGGGCTGCCCCGGCCCATGACCACACGCACGAACACGGACCGGGCCACACGCACGACCACGAGGACACTCCCGCCCCCCAACACACACACGATCACGATCACGGGCATGACCACGATCACGATCACGTGGACGCCCCGCACCGGCACGCCGACCAGCCCGTGCGCCCCCTGGTGCTCGCTCACGCCACCGCGTCCGTGACGACCAGCGCTCCCACCGCGACCGCACCCGCAACCGCAACCCAACTCCACGACCACCCGCACCCGCACCCGCACCCGCACCCGCACCCGCACGACCACGAGCACGACCACCGCTCGGGCAAAACCCCCCGCTCCCCCGCCCTCGAACACACCCACGGCGGCTTCAGCCACACCCACGAGATTGCCCCCACCCTCCGTGGGACGATCCTGCTCGGCTTCGCCGGAGGGCTGGTTCCCAGTCCGTCGGCGGTCGTCGTGCTCGTGGGCGCCGCGGCGCTCGGACAGGCCTGGTTCGGCCTTCTTCTCGTTCTCGCGTACGGCGTCGGTCTCGCCCTGACGCTGACGGCGGCCGGGTTCGCCGTCGTCAAGCTCGGGACCGGCATGAACCGGGCCCTGGCCGGGCGCCGGCGGTGGGCCGAGGGGCGCGTCGTGCTCCTGGTCCGCAGGACCGCACCCCTGGGATCGGCGTTGATCGTCGTAGCCCTTGGGGCTGGATTGGTGCTCAAGGGGGCGGCATCCGTACTCGGCTGAGCTACTTTTGGGGAGAAAACGCGCGGATGCGAATGGGGGACGCACGTGTCCGAAGATCCGGGCAGTGAACGTGTGATCGCGGGGCGCTACCGGCTGCTCTCGCCCTTGGGCGAAGGCGGTATGGGAACGGTGTGGCGCGCCCGCGACGAAGTGCTGCAACGCGAGGTCGCCGTGAAGGAGGTCCGCGCCCCGGCCGGACTTCCGACGTCCGAGGTCGAGCGGATGTACGCGCGCCTGGAGCGGGAGGCATGGGCGGCCGCCCGTATCTCCAACCGCAATGTGGTGACGGTGTACGACGTGGCCATGCAGGACGGCCGGCCCTGGATCGTGATGGAGCTGATCCGCGGCATCGCGCTCTCCGATCTGCTGGACGCCGAGGGGCCGTTGGCTCCGCAGCGCGCCGCCCACATCGGCGCCGAGGTGCTCGCCGCGCTGCGTGCCGCGCACGAGGCGGGGGTGCTGCACCGGGACGTGAAGCCGGGCAACGTCCTGATGGCGAACGACGGTCGGGTCGTCCTGACGGACTTCGGGATCGCGACGGTCGAGGGCAGCTCCGCCCTGACCATGACGGGCGAGGTCATCGGATCGCCCGAATTCCTGGCCCCGGAGCGGGCGTTGGGGCGCACCCCCGGGCCCGAGTCGGATCTGTGGTCGCTCGGGGTGCTGCTGTACGCGGCTGTCGAGGGAAACTCGCCCTTCCGGCAGAACACTCCGCTGAGCACCCTGCGGGCCATCGTCGACGAACCGCTGCCGGTGCCCCGTCGTGCCGGTCAGCTCGCCCCCGTCATCGAGGGGCTGCTCGCCAAGGACCCGGCCGAGCGGATGGGCGCGGAGTCGGCCGAACACCAGCTGCGCGTGGTCGCGGCGGGCGGCACGGCCCCCACGCGGCCCATGGGCGCCGCGCCTCGGGTCTCCTCCGACCAGCCGACGATCGCGGCGTTCAACCAGCCCCCGCCGTCCTCGCCGACCCCGCCCCAGGGGTTCGGCCCGCCTCCTCCGACCGTGCCCGCGGCCACCCGCACGGCGGAGCCCGACCGCAATCGCCGCGCGGCCGTCGCCCTGATCGCGGGCCTGGTCGCGCTGGCGCTCGCCCTCGGCGGGCTGACGTACGCCCTGCTGAACCGCGACAACGGAAACGCCGGGAACAGCGGGCAGGGGAACCGCACCGGCAGCACCACCGGCAGCGGTGGGACCTCGGGCGGCCACAAGAGCGAGAGTGCCACGGCCGGTGCGACCGGCGGCGGGAGTCCCTCCAACAGCGCTTCCGGAGGCGGAAATTCGACCAGCGCTCCGCCCGCGCAGTCGGTACAGGTGACGGTCGCGGGTCATCACACCGACTACAAGGGTGTCTGTCCGCCGCCCGGCACGGAGGCTCCCTCGTTCACGGTGACCTTCACGGTGGGCCGCGTACCGGTGGATGTCGCGTACCGCTGGGTGACGAAGACCGGTGACGTGACCGATCCGGCCTGGAAGACGCTCTCGTTCCCCGCGGGCGGCGGCAGGACGCAGCAGAAGACGGTCGTGGCGACGACGTACGACACGAGCGGGGAGTTCGCCAACGCGATCAGTGTGGAGGTGCGCAGCCCGGTCCGCGCGACCTCCAACTCCGTTCCGTTCACGATCACTTGTGCGACGGAGACCCCGACGGACGGGGCCTCCGCATCCGTATCCGCATCCCCTTGACGGGGGCTGCGGGGCTGACGGTGTCCCTCGGCAGGGCGGACGTGCTCCCTGGCGGGGACAGGTGCTTTCTCGAAGGGTTCCGGGGTGGGGGCCCGGAGGTCAGACGGCTCCGGAGAAGGCCGGCAGATAGCCACCGGAGTGGCCGGTCGCGGTCGGGTGGTACGACTCGCCGATGTCCAGCCAGTTCAGGCTGTGCAGCCAGGCGTCACCGGAGCAGATCTCGTGGCCGGTGAAGTTGCCCCTGACATCGGCGAAGGTGAAGCCATGGGCGGCGGCACGCTGGGCGATCGCGCTGTCCAGATAGTCGGCAGCGCCGTTGATCGCGGACCGTTCGGTGTCCGAAAGTCCGGTCAGGCAGCTGCCGTTGATCTTGTAGAAGCGGGGGTAGCCGATGACGACCACATGGGCGGCCGGTGCCTTCGCGCTGATCGCCGAGTAGACGGAGTCGAGGTTGCCGGGGAGCGTGGAGTCGACGTACGCCTTCGCCGTGGCGATGCGTGCGAGACAGGTGCTCTCGGACTGCAGAACACAGGTCGTCATGACGTCGGAGAAGCCGGCGTCGTTGCCGCCGATGGTGATCGAGACGAGGCCCGTGGAGGAGCTGAGCGGGCCGAGCTGATTCGCCGTGACATCACCCGTACGAGCGCCTGAGCAGGCGGTGAAGTTGAACGACGACGGTGAATGTGCGGCGTTCCATAGGTAGGGGTACGCCTTCGTGCTGCGATCGCAGGAGCCGCTGGAGCTGATGTAGCTCCCTGCGCCGACACCGGAGGAATAGGAGTCACCGAGGGCCACGTAGCCGGTGGCCGCCGCGGTTTGCGCCTGCGCCGCGGCTGCCCCGGTGAGGGCGAGGCCGACGGCGAGGAGGAGTGAGGTCACGGATGCCGAGAATCTGGGACGTTTCATGGAACCTCCCTTTAGCAGGATCTCTGCCACAACTTTGGTAGCAGCTACGCGTGTTGACAGGAAGTGTCCATGCCAAGACTCTTAGGTATCAACCGCCAGATCTGCCCCCGTTCATCACATATTTCGCTACATATCCATGACAGTCGGATGACGGCCGGATGACACGGGACGGCACCCCGTCAACTCCCCAGAGGGCCGACCACACGTCCCGCGCATGGCGCGGCGACGCCGTTCGCGGCCGTCAACTCTGCTGATCCGTACAGCAGTTACGAAGGAAGGCGTCAACTCCGGAAGCGCGCGTTCAAAAGACGGCCAGAAATCCCGGGAACGCCGTGCGCGTCTTGACGTCCGCGGGACCGCTGCGCCACATTGAAGCCCGGCATCCGGCGCTTCAGGGGGCAAAGTCGCCAATGCAGGCCATACGCGTCAAGACATCTTCATCCGACACCGCGGAGCGGTCGCGGAAGGGTCCGGGGAGGGACCTGCTGCCGCTGCTCGCGGGTGTCGCGACCGTGGTCGGGGGCGTCGGCGCGCTTCTGGCTCTCGCCGATGTGGACTCACCCCTGCGCGGCCCGTTCACCCTCTTCTTTCTGCTCGCGGCGCCGTCCGCCGCCATCGCGGCCGCACTGCGCGGGCTGGAGCCCTTCGGACGCGTCCTCGCGTCCCTCGCCGGTGCGGTCACCCTCGACATGCTGGTGGCCCAGGGCATGCTCGCCGTGCACCGGTGGTCGGTTCCCGGCGGGATCGTGGCGGTGGCCGCGCTCAGCTCGCTGATCCTCCTGTCGGCCTCGGTGCGGCGACGGCGCGACCGCACGACGGGCCGACGGACCCCCTGATGCACAGGGGCAGAAAAGACAAAGGATTCCCCTCGGACACGGCACATCGGCGTGCCCGAGGGGTGGGTGGTGACACCCGGTCGGAGCCGTTCGAGCCGGCCTGCGGGATCCTCAAACGGATGGGATAAATCCGTTCGAGGCGCTGAGTAACGGTCAAACCAACAAAAACGTGAGGCCTCGTTCCAGGTCTTGCCATACAGACTCAATCATCAATACCGTCGTACATCTCACCCGCATCGGTCCATCATCAGCGGCTCTAGGGGAGGGCTCAAGGACCGCGATGGTTTCCGGCGCGGGGCGCGGTTGGGGGGTGCCGTACTCGGTGACCGGACCTGTGCCGAGTCGTGCCGCGCGACCGGCTCCTCTTCTCGGAGCCGGCCAGCTTTGCCAGCTCACCCGGCATGCACGGAGATCCATTTCAGCATGCCGTCAGTGAGAACCCCCCTTTCGAACCGGACAAAGAGCCGGACCGCCCAGGGGCGGGCGGTCCACCGGACGAGAGGGACCAGACTCATGAGCTCAGTCCTGCGCCCAGCCATCTCGGGCGATGATCCGTTAGTGGCCGCCAAGTACCGGCCCATCTCATCTCACCTGGCCATCGCGCCGCCGGTGAGTGTCGTGATTCCCGCCATGAACGAGGCGGAGAATCTCCCCTACGTCTTCAAGACCCTTCCCTCGTGGATCCACGAAGTGGTCCTGGTCGACGGCAACTCCACCGACAACACCGTCGAAGTGGCCCGTGACCTGTGGCCGGACGTCAAGGTCGTCGAACAGCGCGGAAAAGGCAAGGGCGACGCCCTGATCACCGGGTTCGAGGCGTGCACCGGCGACATCATCGTGATGGTCGACGCGGACGGTTCGGCCGACGGGCACGAGATCGTGTCGTACGTCTCCGCGCTGGTGTCCGGAGCCGACTTCGCCAAGGGCTCGCGATTCGCGAACGGCGGCGGCACGTCCGACATGACGCCGATCCGCAAGCTCGGCAACCGCGTGCTCTGCGCGACCGTCAACGCCAAGTTCGGCGCCCGCTACACCGATCTCTGCTACGGATACAACGCGTTCTGGCGGCACTGCCTCGACAAGATCGAGCTCGACTGCACGGGCTTCGAGGTCGAGACCCTGATGAACATCCGGGTGGTCAAGGCAGGTCTCAAGGTGCAGGAGATACCCAGCCACGAGTACCTCCGCATCCACGGCACCAGCAATCTGCGCGCCGTGCGCGACGGGCTGCGGGTGCTCAAGGTGATCCTCAAGGAACGGTCCAACCGGCGTGCGCTGCGCCGCAGGCCGCACGCCGCCCAGCTCGACTCCGGCCAGGGAGAGGTGTCTTGAGCACGCAGGACATCTCCGTGGTGATCTGCGTCTACACCGAGGACCGCTGGGAGGACATCCTCGCGGCGGTCTCCTCGGTGCGGGCGCAGTCCCTGCCCGCCCTGGAGACGCTGCTGGTCGTGGACCACAACGCCGTCCTCCTGGAGCGGCTGAGCAGGGAGTACAAGGAGACCGACGGGGTGCGGGTGCTCGCCAACGCGGGCCCCCGCGGTCTGTCCGCCGGCCGCAACACCGGGATCGCCGCCTCGCACGGAGCCGTCATCGCGTTCCTCGACGACGACGCCGTCGCCGAACGGGACTGGCTGCTGCACTTCGCCGAGGGCTACACCGATCCACGGGTCATGGCCGTCGGCGGCCGGACGATGCCGATCTGGGCGTCCGGCCGCCGTCCGACCTGGTTCCCCGAGGAGTTCGACTGGGTGGTGGGCTGCACGTACAAGGGACTGCCGCCCGGCCGCGTACGGGTCCGCAATGTCCTCGGCGGCAACGCCTCCTTCCGTCGAACGGCGTTCGACGCGGCGGGCGGCTTCGCGACCGGCATCGGCCGCGACGGCGACAAGCGCCCACTGGGGTGCGAGGAGACGGAGCTGTGCATCCGCCTCACCCGTGCCCGGCCCGACGCGATCCTGCTGATCGACGACCGCGCGGTCATCCACCACCGGGTGCCCGAGGCCCGCGAGCACTTCGGCTACTTCCGTACCCGCGCCTACGCCGAAGGCCTGTCCAAAGCCCTGGTCGCCCGAAGTGTCGGCGCCGACAAGGGACTTGAGTCGGAACGCCGCTATTCGACCCGGGTGCTGCCGGCCGGCGTGCTGCGCGGCCTGCGGGACGCGGCGCTGGCCCGGCCGGGCGGCGCGGGCCGCGCGGGCGCGATCGTCACCGGGGTACTGACAGCGGCCGGGGGGTACGTACTCGGGAGCATCCGGGCCCGCCGGAGCGGCGCCACGTTCTCCGTGGTCTCCGTCACGGCGGTCGAGGGGGTCCCGGACGACGAGGGGGCGGCGGCATGACCGAACCGGTACCGATCCTGATGTACCACTCCATCGCGCGGTCGCCCAACGACGCGACCCGCGCGCTGTCCGTCTCCCCCGAGGCGTTCGCCGAGCAGATGGCACTGCTCGACGACCGCGGGTTCACGCCCCTCGACACCGCCCGGCTGGCGTCGAGTTGGCGCTCGGGCGGACCGCTGCCCGCGCGGCCCGTGCTGATCACCTTCGACGACGGCTACGAGGGCGTGCATCTGCACGGACTGCCCGCGCTCGCCAAGTACGGCTTCGCGTCCACCCTGTTCGTCTCGACGGGGTGGATCAGGGGCGCGTCCGACACCGGGGGCGGTCTCGACGTCATGCTCGGCTGGGACCAGGTGCGCAGGCTCGCGGGCGAACAGATGGAGATCGGCGGGCACAGCCACACCCATCCGCAGCTCGACCAGATCGCCGACGACGCGCTCTGGTTCGAGCTGCTGCGCTGCAAGGAAATCATCGCCGACGAACTGGGCGCCCGCCCGGTGTCGTTCGCGTACCCGTACGGCTACTCCAGCCCACGGGTGCGCCGTACGGTGCGCGAGGCCGGGTTCGCCCAGTCGCTCGCCGTCGGCAACGGTCTCTCACGCCGACGCCAGGGCCCCTACGCCCTGCAGCGCGTCACCGTGCGTCGTACGACCGGTATCGAGGAGTTCGAGCGGCTGGTCGAGGGCCGCGCGATCACCCGAACCTTCGCCCGGGACCGCGCCCTCACCAAGGGGTACGCCATGGTCCGAAGAGCACGACAGGTCCGCCGGAAGGCCATCCGTTCCCGTGTCTGACACGACCACCACAACCCAGGCTTCCACGCCCACGACCGAGGCACCCGAGCAGCGGCCGGGCCGCCGCCTGCGGCTGCCCGGCCGGGGCCGCAAGGGGGCCGACGGGGGAAGCCAGCTGTTCCGCAACGCCTACGCCCTGATGCTCAACACCGGGATCTCCGCGGTGCTCGGGCTCGGGTACTGGCTGCTCGCCGCCCGCTACTACACCGACGCGGCGGTCGGTCAGGGCTCCGCCGCGATCGCCGCGATGAAGCTCCTCGCCGGCGTGACCGCGGTGACGCTGACGGGTGCGCTCGCCCGCTTCATCCCGGTCGCGGGGCGTGCCACCGGGCGGCTCATCTTCCGTACGTACGCGGGCAGTTCGGTGGTCGTGGCGGTCGCCGCCGGGATCTTCCTGCTCACCCTGAACGCGTGGGGGCCCTCGTACCGCTTCCTGCACGGCACGCTCCACGGGCTCGGGTTCGTCATCGCGGTCATCGCCTGGTCGCTGCTGACGCTCCAGGACGGCGTGCTGACGGGGCTGCGCAGCGCGCTGTGGGTGCCGGTGGGCAACACCGTGTTCTCCGCGGTGAAGCTGGTGCTGCTGGTCGGACTCGCCGCCGCGATCCCGACGTCGGGCGTCTTCGTCTCCTGGGTGGCCGCCATCGCCCTGTCGGTGGTGCCGCTGGGACTGCTGGTGTTCCGGCGGCTGGTTCCCCGGCACATAAAGGCGACGAAGGACCACGCGAAGCCGCCGTCGCTCGAGGAGATCGGCCGCTTCCTCGCCGGTGACTACACCGGTTCGCTGTTCTCGCTCGCCGTCGTCTATCTCGTCCCGGTGATCGTGGCGTCGCAGGTCAGCTCCGCCGACAACGCGTACTTCTACATCACCACGACCATAGGCGGCACGGTCAACCTGCTCGCCATCAACATGGGCGCCTCACTGACCGTCGAGGGGTCGCACGAACCGGCACGGCTGGCCGCCAACACCCGGGCCGTGCTCAAGCGCATGGCCCGGATCATGCTGCCGATGTGCGGACTGCTCTTCCTCGGTGCCCCGTTCATCCTGCACGTGTTCGGCGACGGCTACGCGCACGCGGCGACCCCGCTGCTGCGCTGGTTCGCCGTCGGCGCGCTGCTGCGGGTGGTCATGGAGACGTACTTCGCCGTCCTGCGCGCCCAGAGCCGGACCTCCGGACTCGCCTATCTGCAGGGCCTGTTGTGCGTGCTCGTGCTCGGTCTCACGGTGTTCCTGCTGCCCCGTATGGGCCTGACCGGCGCGGGCGTCGCAGAGGTCTCCAGCCTCGCGGTGATCGTGACGATCGCCGCGCCCAGGCTGTTCAGGATCGTCCGCACCGCCCCGCCCGCCGAGCGGCCCGAGGACGCGGCGCCGGACGGGGACCTCGCCGACCTGGGGGCGCGCGATGTCGCCGTCACCGAGCCGCGCGAGCCGAAGCGCGGGCCCGCCTGGGCCCTCGACTCCGACACCCTCGCCCTCGGTGTCCACGTCGACTTCGACCACCAGGAACGCAGGCCCGACGTACGCCCGGGGCCCGGCACCCCGCCGAGCGGGACACCCGCGGCGCGGCGCCCGACGTGGGCGCTGCGGCAGCCGTCCGTGGGTCTGCCGGTCGAGGCCCGCGAGCCGGGCTCCGAGGCCTCGCTCGGCCCGGCGGAGACACCGGAGGTCGACGCCCCGTTCGAGGCGCGGGAGCCGGCGAGCGCTCCGACCGGAACGCGCGGTGCGCCGGCCGCTGGCTCGCCCGCCGGGGCCCGGTCCGCCGCGGAGGCACGGCCGGCCGCCGAGGCACTGCCTGCGACGGACAGCCGACAGGGGCCGGGCGACCCGCCGCTGTCCTGGCGGCAACGCGTCCTGCACCCGTCGAAGCCCGGCGTCGTCCTCGGCTGTCTCCTGTTCTCCGCGCTGCTCCTCTACTGGGTGCCCGCGCTGAGCCTCAACGACGGCTCCCTGGCCCGCATGGGCGGCCTCGGCCTGATCTCCGTGCTCCCGCTGCCCACCCTCATCGGCGCGGCTCTGCTGGTCACGGTCTTCGCCTCACTGCTCTGGATGAACAGCGAGCACCGGGGCCTGCTGCTGATCACCCTGCTCGCCACGGTCGTGTCCCTGCACGCGCTGCCGGCCGTCATCGAGACCGAACCACGGTTCGCGACCGCCTGGCAGCACCTCGGGTTCCTGGACTACATCGACCGAACAGGGTCCGCCGTACCGGACCTGGACGCCCGCTGGAGCTGGCCCGGCTTCTTCGCGGCGGCCGCGTTCGTCGCGAAGGCCTGCGGGGTCACCGACCTCACCGAGGTCATCCGCTGGTGGCCGCTCGCGATCCAACTCCTCTATCTGGCACCGATGTTCCTGCTCGTCCGCTCGATGCGGGCGAGCTGGCGGGCCAAGTGGACGGGCATCTGGTTCTTCGCCCTCTGCGGCTGGGTCGGCCAGGACTACTTCTCCCCGCAGGGCTTCACCTACCTGCTGTACCTGATGTTCGTGGCCATCCTGCTCGTGTGGTTCCGGGCACCGCGCGTGCTGTGGGCTGCGCGGCGGCCGGGCGAGGCCGAGGTCGAACCGGCTGACCGCCGGCAGCGGGCCGTGCTCCTCATGATCCTGATCGCGCTGTTCGCGGCCACCGTCCCGGCGCACCAGCTCACCCCGTTCGTGATGCTGGGCGTCCTCGCGGTGCTCGTCGTCGTCGGCCGCTCCGAACTGCGCGGTCTGCCCATCCTGTTCGCCGTCCTGGTCGCCGCCTGGGTCGGCTTCATGGCCGAGCCGTACTGGTCGGGCCACTTCAACGAGCTGTTCGGCGGAGTCGGCGGCGTCGGCAGCAATGTGTCGACGTCGGTCTCCGGCCGTATCCAGGGCGGCAGTTCGACCCACAAGCTCGTGCTCTACACCCGGGTGCTGCTCGCCGGCTCACTGATGGCCTTCGCCTGCTGGGGCTGGTGGCGACGGCGTGAGCACAAGTACCGCGAGCGGTCGCTGCTCGTGCTGACCCTCGTCCCGTTCCTCGGCTTCGGCATGCAGTCGTACGGCGGCGAAATGGCCCTGCGCGTCTTCATGTTCGCCGTCCCGGGCGCGGCCCTGCTCGCCGGACTCGCCCTCTTCCCGCGCACCGGAGCCACCGCGAAGGAGCGCGAGAAGGACCGGGTGAGCCTCGCCCCGGTCGCCGCCCTGATGGCGGGCCTGCTCCTCATGGGCGGCTTCCTGGTGGCCCGTTGGGGCAACGAGGCGTTCGAGCGGATCAGGCCGGGCGAAGTCACGGCCATGAACTACGTGTACGCGCACGACGATCCGACGGTCCGGCTGCTGTGGATGAGCAACGACACCGTCGACAACGTGACACCCGCGATGCCGTGGGGCGCCAAGGACATGGAGAAGGTGCAGTACGTGCCCACCCTCGCGCCCGTCGACCCGGTCCTGGTGTCCGGACTGGTCAAGGCGCTCAAGGACGCGGGCCCGAACTCGTATCTGATGATCAACCGCAGCCAGGTCGTCTACCTCGAGATGGACGTGGGCTATTCGACGACCTGGGAATCGAGGCTGATCACCAACCTCGACGGCCGGCAGGAGCTGAAGAAGGTCCTGGTCAACGACGACGTCACGATGTACACGCTGCGCAAGCAGCCCGAGGGCAGGGTCCCGAAGGCCGATCCCGGTCCGATCGGACCGCAGGTCACCTGGACACCCTGGTCGGTCGTCGGCGGCCTCGCGGCCGTCGCCCTCATCGTGCTGCTGACGACACGGGAGATCGTCCGGATCGCGGTGCGGCCCGGCATACGGCAGTTGCAGTGGCTGCAGAGCAGCTTCTGGTTCTCGCTGCCCCTGCTGGCGGTCCTGCTGGCCTCACTGGTGCAGCGGTTCCTGACAATGAAGTGACGGACGGACCGGGCGGCGGGCACGGGGCTGCGCATGCGAGGTGAAGTGGCTCAACGGGACTACCGGCTCAGCCACTTCACCTCGTACGCGGCCATCTCGAACCGCTTCCCCTCGACCTTCGCGCTGATCGGCCGGTCCAGGGTGTTGACCACGAGGACGGCCCTGTCGGAGGCGAGGACCCGCACGTTGGGCACGTCGTCCGCGGCGACGGAGACCTTCTCGTACGCCGTCCCCGGCGGGAACGCCTTGCCGAAGCGGGAGACCAGGTCGTACATGGGGAGTTCCTTCCCCCCGCCGGCTGTGTCGGTCGGGGTCCACAGACAGCCGGCGCAGGCTGTGCCCTTCTCGTTCTCCGGGTTCCAGTAGAAGCCGGAGGAGGCGCCGCCCCTGACCATCGCGATCAGGCCGCTCGCCTGGACGGCGACCCGGTGGGTCTCGGACCAGCCCTTGCGCTCGTCGTTGCCGTCGGCGGGTTCGACGTAGTACTCGGCCCACCACAGCGGCAGTCCGCGCGTCCGCTCGCGCACCCACTTGCCGACGGCCGTGAGCTTGTCGGTGGCCGCGAACTCATTGGGCAGCGTGTCGTCGTCGTTGGTGTAGCTGGAGCCGTCCACGACCACGAAGTCGGCGCCCGCCTTGTGCTCGTTCCAGTAGTCGAAGGCGTCGAGGACCCGCTGGTCCATGGCGCCCCAGGTGCCCCGCACGGTCGGGGACGCGTCCTGGGTCTGCCGCGGGTCGAAGCTGTCCATGACCAGGTAGGGGCCGCCCACCATGATGTCCTTGTCCACCTTCTTCAGCGCCTTGTAGACCAGGTTGTAGAGCTCGGTGTAACCCTCGTAGTCCCAACGGCCCTTGCTGTCGTTCCAGAAGCCCTTGAACTCGTTCCAGACGATGAAGTGCCGTACGTCGGGATAGCGTTTGGCGACGGTCGCGGCGAGCGCGGCGAAGTCCGCGAAGTGGGAAGGTTCCGGGGCCGTCTCCAGGGACGACTGACTCCAGTTCGTCTTGTCGGCACCGGACTTGCCGCCCTTCATCCAGTCCGGCGAGCAGCACAGCGTGACGACCGGGGTGCCGCCGGACCTGCGGACGAAGTCGATGCGGCTGTCCATCTCGGAGAAGTCGTAACGCCCCTTGGACGGCTCGGGGTTGCCCGCTCCCCAGCCCATGATGTGCTGGTTCTGCGGCAACGCCACCTGGTCCTTGCCGAGCAGTCCCTCGACCCGCTCGGTGGCGGCGCCACTTCCCTCGTCGGCGCTGAACTGGGTGTGGGTGAAGCCCCAGCCGACCTCGGGCCCGGGTGTCCGGGACGGAGTGACCGGCGTGCCGTGCACTTTGTCTCCGTCGCGGGTCGTGCCCGCGGTGCTCCCGCCGTCCCCCGGCAGGGTGTTGATCAAGGTCACCACCAGGGCCAGCACGGCCACGCCCACGCCGATCAGCGCGGTGAGGCGCCACCGTCCCGTCCCCGAATTCCACCCATGACGTCCCATCATGGGCCACAGTAACGGGGGGAATCCGACGCGGGACAGATCTCGTCGCACCACAGCCCTGTAACAGGACGGAGGCGATACACCGGAAGAGCGGGACCGCGCACGACACACGCGACGCACCGCGGAAACCGGGTGCACGGGGCGCCCTTGTGACAGATCATGGCGACATGTCTGCGAACCCACACGACGCTCTGCCGATCAGGCTCAACGTCGACGACAGCGACTCGCCGTCGGATGTCGTCGACGCGCTGTTCCTCGGTCGCTTCGCGACGGGCGAGCAGCCGCACTCGCACGCGGCGAACATCGACCGCGTACGGTCCGGGGCCACGCTGCTCCCGCCGGGCGCCCGGGTGCTGCGCTCCGCGCGCGACGACGACCGCAGCGCCACCCTCGCCGAGGGCGACGGCTGGACCCTGCTGGTGTCCCGCTGGAACCGGGGCGCCGACGTCACGGTGACCGCGACCAGCGTCGAGCTGGCCGAGAAGGTGCTGAAGCAGGCCACGGACGGCGCGGCGGACGAGCCGGAACCGCAGCCGGAGAACGTGACGATGGGCTTCTGGTACGTGTCGCCGCGCCGGGGCCCACACCGCACGACCCGGCAGATCTCGGCGGGGACGTGGGAGGAGGTCCGCGCCAACTACACGGCACCGGTGGCCGACGCCATGGACCGCCTGATGAAGACGACCCCGGAGGACATCGCGGGCCGGCTGCTCCTCCTCCACGGTCCGCCCGGCACCGGCAAGACCTCCGCCCTGCGCACGCTGGCCCGTTCCTGGCGCGACTGGTGCCAGGTGGACTGCGTGCTGGACCCCGAGCGGCTCTTCTCCGACGTCGGCTATCTGATGGACATCGCGATCGGCGAGGAGGACGGCACCGGCAAGGGACGCTGGCGGCTTCTGCTCCTGGAGGACTGCGACGAGCTGATCCGCGGCGAGGCGAAGCACACCGCGGGTCAGGCGCTCTCCCGGCTGCTCAACCTCACCGACGGCCTGCTCGGCCAGGGCCGCAACGTCCTCGTGGGCGTCACGACGAACGAGGACCTGGAGCGCCTGCACCCGGCCGTCGTGCGTCCCGGCCGCTGCCTCGCCCGGATCGAGGTCGGACCGCTGACCCGCCGCGAGGCGGTGGGCTGGCTGGGCACCGAGGAAGGCGTCTCCCGCGAGGGCGCGACCCTCGCGGAGCTGTACGCACTGCGCCGCGGAACGACCCCGACGTCGGTACCGGACCAGCGGGAGGGCGCGGACGCTGGGCTGTATCTGTAAGGGCCTGGCTGGATCTGTAGGGGCCCGGCTGGATCTGTAGGGGCCTGGCTGGGGCTGGGGCCCGAGCCGGGCTCGCAGTGAAGCCGGGCTCGGGGCTGAGCCCGGGCGGGGCTCAGCTCAGGTGGGGCTCAGCCCGGGCGGGGTTGGGTCCTGGGCTGGAGCTGGGGGTCATGGCTGGGGCTCGGGCTGGAGCTGAGGGTCATGGCTTGGGCTCGGGCTGGAGCTGGGGCCGGAACTTCGGCCTGGCTCGGGCCGGAGTTTGAGGCCGCCGCCAGGACCGCTGCTCGGGCCGGGCCGGGCTGCGGCTGCGGCTGCGGCTGCGGCTGCGGCTAGGAACCGTCCTCGTAGGCTGCCCTCAGTGCGTCGCGTACGGCGTCAAGGGCGGCGTTCTCGGTCAGGCCGAGCCGGCGTGCGCGCTCGGCGTAGGCCTGCGCGGCGGACGCGGCCTCGCGTGACGCGGCGTCCCCCGCGGCGGCCACGAACGTGCCGTTGCGGCCCCGCGTCTCGATCACGCCGTCGGACTCGAGGGCCCGGTAGGCCTTGGCGACGGTGTTGGCCGCGAGGCCGAGCGACTCGGCCAGCCCCCGTACCGTGGGCAGCTTGTAGCCGACCGGCAGCGCGCCGGACCGGGCCTGCTCGGAAATCTGGGCGCGCACCTGCTCGTACGGCGCGGCCCCCTCTGCGATGCGGATCTTCAGGGTCACGCGGCGATTGTCCCGTACCCGCGGAAAGCGTTCCTTCCGTACCCGCCGGAAAATGAGAGGCATCCGTACGCGGGCCCCGCGTAGCGTGCGATGCCATGACCGTGATCGTTCGCGAACTGCGGCGCGGGGACCCGGTGGACGCCGCGGGCTTCGCCCGCATCCGTCACCAGGCTCTCCCGTTCATGCTCTTCACCCCCGAGTCCATCGCCTACGACGTGGAACAGGCCCATCCCGACTCCCACTACCGGCCGTTGCTGGCCGAGGAGGACGGCGAGCTGATCGGCACCGCGCAGGTGGGCCTCGTGCACGACAGCCCGGAGCCCGGCCAGGGGAGCGTCAACATCCATGTGCACCCGGAGCGGACCGGGCGCGGCGCGGGTTCGCTACTGGCCCGCACCGCCGAGGAACAGCTCGCCGCGCTGGGCGCGACCAGACTGCACGCCTGGGTGTCGGACGCCCCCGCATACCGCGCCTTCGCGGAGAAGCGGGGCTACCGTGCGGCCCGCTCCGCACACTTCCTCCGCCTCGATCTGGCGAACGGCACCCTGCCACCGCTCCAACCCCCGCCACCCGGCGTGGAGTTGCGCACCGGAGCGGACTTCGGGGACGACCCGCGGCCACTGTTCACGCTGGACGCGGAGACGCTCCTCGACGAACCGAGCGACCTCGGCCGCGAGTTCACGGACTACGAGGCCTGGCTGGCGGAGACCTGGCGTCACCCGCTGCTGAGCCATGAGCTCACCTCCGTCGCGCTGGTCGGCGGCCGCCCGGCGGCGTTCAGTGCGGCCCGTACCGACGGCGGCAGCCGCTACGCCACCGTGATGACCGGCACCGGCCGCGCCTTCCGGGGCCGGGGTCTCGCCAAACTCGCCAAGAACCACTCCCTGCACCGGGCCCGCGCGGCCGGGTTCACGGACGCGTTCACGGGCAACGACGCCGGCAACGGGCCGATGCTGGCGATCAACAAGTGGTTCGGTTACGAAATCTGCGCAACGGAGGTGAAGTATGTCCGTGACCTCGGCTGACACGCCTGGCTCGTTGGAGGTCGTACTCGTCAAGGCAGGCCGCACGAAGATCAGTTACCCGGCCGAGCTGCTCGCCGACGACGGCACCCGGGTGGTCGTGCGCGCGCCGTGGGCGGGCGACACCGTCCGCGACTTCGGCTTCGTACGGTTCGAGAAGGGCGATGTCTTCACCGAGTACTACTGGCGGGACCGCTGGTACGCGGTGAAGGAGGTCCGGGACGCCGCGGGCGTACGCAAGGGCTGGTACTGCGACATCACCCGCCCGGCCACCGTCACCGCAGGCCGGCTGATCGTCGAGGATCTCGACCTGGACCTGTGGCTCTCGGCCGACGGCACGGACGTACTGCGCCTGGACGAGGACGAGTTCGCGGAGAGCGGCCTGGCTGCCAGCGACCCGGCTGCCGCGGCCGCCGCCGAGAAGGCACTGGACGAACTCGAACACCTGGCCCGCGAGGGCGGCTTCGAAGCACTGCTGGCGTAGGTACCGACACGGCGGGCGGCGCCGGCCTGTGCTGCCGCAAGGGCGGCCTTGCCCCGGGCGGCGTCGGCCCGGGCGGCACCGCGGGCGGGCGGCACCGCGGGCGGGCGGCACCGCGGGCGGGCGCCACCGCGGGCGGGCGCCACCGCGGGCGGGCGTCGGCCCGCGGTGCCGCCCGCTCAGAGCCCCCTCCAGAGCCCCGCTCACGGGGCCGCCGCTCCCAGAGAGTGGCGCCCCCTCCCCGAAGCGTCCGCTCGGAGCGCCCGCTCAGAAGTCGGCCACCACGGCGTACCGCTCGTCGTCGACGTCCCGCCCCCAGAGCCGCGCGTCGGCCGACAAGGGCTCGACGCGCAGATCGGCGACATCGGACACCAGAGGCCGGAGCAGGCCGGTCAGCCGTTCGGCGGATATGCCGACCGGGCTCAGGGTCCCCCACACACCCTCGACGAGCACCAGCCGCCCTCCCGGGCGCAGAAGTCCGCGCCAGTGCCGCAGCACGCGCTCGGGATCGGGCAGCGCCCACAGCACATGGCGGCTGAGCAGGACGTCGAAGCGCTGCTCGCCGACGGGCGGTGCCAACGCGTCACCGACGAGGAACACCGCGTCACGTCCGGCCAGCTTGGCGCGGGCGAGGTCGATCATGCGGGGCGAGAGGTCGACCCCGGTGACCCGGTGCCTCCGCTCGGACGCGATGAGCGACAGACTGCCGGTGCCGCAGCCGACGTCGAGCACGTCGCCGGCCCGCTCGGGCAGCCAGCTCCCCAGCCGGGCGGCCCAGGCGGCGCGGACCACGGGGTCGCGCAGACCGTGGTCGGGTTCCTCGTCGAAGGTGGCGGACTCCGCGTCCCAGTCGACGCCCGACCCCGGATTCATGCCACTGTTGCTCACCATGCGCTCCAGAGTGACACCCACCACTGACAGTCGACGGGTGCCCACCAAGGACAGCCGACGGGTGACCGCCGCCACAGACAGATCGCGACCGATGAGGAACTCTCCCCGAAAGGGTCTACCTCCGTACAACCGCGGAATCCGGTAGACGCAAGGAGGCAGCCATGCGCCGTGTGACCGTGCAGAAGCCCCTGAGGAAGTCGGACTCCCGCCGTGTACGGGACGAGCCCGACGAGCGCCCCGCCGAGCGCCCGGAGGTCCGAAAGGACATCGCGCGCACCTGGTGGCCGGACGGCTGAGCCGCCGCGCCCCACGGCGTACACGGCTTGCGGTGAGCGCCGTCAGGCCAGCCGCTTGCGGTAGTGGATCCGGTCGTACGGCCCGTCCGCGCGCCGCTCGGTCACCTCGTACCCGTACTTCGGGTAGATCTTCTGGTTCTCCCACATCAACGCGTTCGTGCAGAGCCTGATCTCGTCCAGCCCGAGCGCACGCGCGTGAGCGTCCACGAATCGCAGCAGCCGTCCCCCGATGCCCCGGCCATGGGCATCGGGCCGGACCGCGATGGTGTCGAGATACAGATGGTCCGCGCGCTCCTCGACGACCACGAGCCCCGTCACCGGATCCCCCGTGACGAACACCTGCTCCGCCGCCACGTTCGCCGCGTGGTCCGCCTCCATGGGCATCGGAACGAGCCCGATGCGCTCGACGTACGGCTGGAACGCGGCGTCGATCACGGCCTTCACGACGGGCACGTCGGCAGCGACGGCCACCCGCACTCCGAACCCCTCGGGCGTCTCCCCGAACTCCTCGGACGTCTCGTTCATGTCCGGCACGCTACCTACCTGAGCGCAGTCTCAGCACTCCCTTAACAGCGCCATAAGGATCTCCATCACCCGCCTCCAGCAGGCGATTCCACGGCTTCTTGAGGCTAGCTTTCTGATCACCCCCCCCACGGGATCCCGGCATGGGATCCCTGCACGGAACGCCGTGCGGGACTCACCCCACGCGCCAGGACCGTTCGAGGAGTTCCCCCATGTCCGCACGCCGCAAGGCCGCCGGCGTCGCCGTCCTCGGCATCGCCCCGCTCGCCCTGTCCGCGCTGGCCGCCGCGCCCGCCTCGGCGCACGGCTCGATGGGGGACCCGGTGAGCCGCGTGTCCCAGTGTTACGCGGAGGGTCCGGAGAACCCCAGGTCCAATGCCTGCAAGGCGGCCGTCGCGGCAGGCGGCACCCAGGCGCTCTACGACTGGAACGGCATCCGCATCGGCGACGCGAACGGGCGGCACCAGGAGCTGATCCCGGACGGCAAGCTGTGCAGCGCCGGCAACGCCGAGTTCAAGGGACTCGACCTGGCTCGCTCCGACTGGCCCGCGACGAGGGTGAGCAGCGGCTCGTACACCTTCAAGTACCGGGTGACCGCACCGCACAAGGGAACGTTCAAGGTCTACATCACGAAGGCGGGGTACGACCCGTCGCAGCCGCCGGCCTGGGGCGATCTGGACCTGGCGCACCCGGTCGCGACGGTCACCGACCCGGCGGCCTCGGGCGGCTTCTACACCTTCTCCGGCACCCTCCCGGAGCGCTCCGGCAAGCAGCTCCTGTACGCGGTCTGGCAGCGCTCGGACAGCCCGGAGGCCTTCTATTCGTGCTCCGATGTCGCGTTCGGCGGCAGCGGCGCCGACGCGGGTGGCGGCAAGGGTGCGGGTGGCAACACGGCTCCCGCGCCGAGCGCCTCCGCGCCGTCCGACAAACAGATCGAGGACGGCAGCGACAAGTCGACCGTGGAGCACCACGGCCACGGTGACAAAGACTCCGGTACGTCGGCGGAGCCGACCGCGAGCGCGGAAACCGCCGGGGTCTCCGGAGACACCGAGACCACTGCGGACGCCAGGGCGGCCGAGGCCACTTCGGAGTCAGCGGGGAACCTGCCGGAGGCCGCGGGTTCCTCCGAGAGTCTCGCCGAGACCGGCGGCGACTCCTCCACCTCGTACCTCGCGATCGGCGGTTCCGCCGCTCTGGCGCTCGGTGCCGCGGCGTTGTTCGCCTCGGTGCGGCGGCGCGCGACGCCGGACAGCCGGCGCGGGCGCTAGGAAGGACGACTCCGGGGGCTGACCGGCGGCTCAGGCCGGACAGCCCCCGGCGGCGTGCTCGTCCGTCCGCGTTCCGCATACGCCGGAACGCGGACGGACGAACGATCACGCCGACATGCTCGGGCGGACGACCAGGGGCGAGTGGTCCGCCGAGCCGGTCAGCTGAACGCGGACGCGCAGGTGGTGGCGGAGGCGTGCGCCGGGTCGAGCGCGTTCGCCACCTCGTGGTACGCGATCCGGTCGAAGATCCCGATGGCCACGTGCTCGGAGAGGTCGAGCACGCACAGGTTCTGCAACAGGACGTTGTGGACGTCGGATCCGCTCAGGAACTCCGACTCGTACGGCGTGACCACCTCGTCGTACTTGGTGGCGATGACCGTGTAGTGGACGCCGGGGACGGTGTCACCGCCCGCGTTGAGCTTGGTCAGGAACGCGGAGCCGGCGACCTGGTCCGCGAGTCCCGGAGTCGCCGTGGACAGCAGGTCCTCGGCACCCGGGAAATACGGGAGCAGGTTGGTGAGTCCGTTGAGGTTCGTGCCGTGGTTGTCGGGGGCGATACCGACGAGGGCGTTCACCTTGGCGGCTCCGCCGAGGAACTTGAGGTAGTAGCGGGGCATCATGCCGCCCTGCGAGTGGCCCACCAGGTCGGCCTTGGCGGCGCCGGTCGCGGCGAGCACCTTGTCGACGAAGACCTGGAGCTGTGCGGCCGACTGGTCGATGGGGCCGAGGCCGTTGAAGAGGGGGACGCCGGGCAGCTGCCCGTAGTCGAGGGAGAAGACGCAGTACCCGCGGCTGGTCAGGTAGGGCGCGAGGGCCAGCCAATTGTCGACGGAGTTCCCGAAGGTCCCGTGGACGAGGACGACGGGGCGGGGATGCGCGGCGGACGGCTTGCAGGAGTAGTTGTTCCAGCCACTGCTGGGGGCGGAATCAGCGTGTGCTGTGGCGGCGGGGATGACCGCGACGGTGGCGGTCAGGAGCAGCGCGGCCAGGGGTCTGAGCACTCGCTTCCAGGGCAGCATCGAGTGATCTCCTTGCGGCTCAAGGGAGTTGTGGGGGTGTACGCCCTGTGATCCGGATCACGAGGATGCTGTTCACTCGTCAAGTTACGGTCGAGTAGCAGAAGTGTGAAGTTACGCGTCAGTAAAAACTTGCAGTGATAACCGGAACGACTGTCCTGGTCGACCGACCGTCACCAGGCGGGCCTGATGGGACCGTAGGGCGCGATGCTCACCAAACGCGTATACAACGCGCGCATTTCGCCCTCTCCCAGCACATCGGCCCATGCCCGCACGGCATCCGCGGCGGCCTCTTCCGCCGCACGGGTGCACGCCCACCCCAGCTCGGTCAGTACGACGAGCCTGGCCCGCGCGTCGTCGGGATGCGGCCGCCGCTCGACATACCCCTTGCGGACGAGTTCCTCGACGAGCTGGCTCGCGGCCTGCTTGGTCACCCCGAGATGGGCGGCTAGGTCGGTGGCCGTCGCCCCGTCCGGCGCGAGCCGCGCGAAGGCGAAGCCGTGCGCGGGCCGCAGCCCCTCGAATCCCCGGGCGACCACGCCGTTGTGGATACGTTGCGTCAGCTCACCGGCGGTGGCGAGCAGGGCGGCGGACAGGGCCATTGCCTCGGAGTTCTGCACGCATGCATTGAAACACCCTTGACGATTTGGTCAACCTGCTTGACTATATTCCTGAGTCATTGGTCAAGCTGCTTGACCAAATATCGTCGACCCAGGAGGCACCCGTGCCCGTCGTCCGCTCGTCCGAAGCCGTCGTCCATGAGATCCACGGCGCCCGTTTCGTCTCGTACGCCGCTCCGCGCAGCGGCAGCAAGGAGCTGTGCGCCTGGCGCGCGGAGATTCCCGCGGGGCATCAGGCCCCCGTGCACACCGTCAACCGCGAGGAGATCCTTCTTCTCCTCTCCGGCGAGCTGCTGGTCACACTCGACGGCATCACCGAGCGGATCACCGCGGGCGACACCGTGATCATCACCCCGGGCGCGACCCTCGGCATCGAGAACCCGACCCGGGAGACCGCGCTCTCCTGGGTCACCACCTCCATCGGCCTCCGGGCGGAACTGGCCGACGGCTCGGTCCTCACCCCGCCCTGGGCCAACTAGGCCTCCCCGGAGGGGCGATACGGGTCCGCCGGGAAGGCGGGACGGGAGACCGCCTTCGGGCAGAGCCGCCCGCCCCCGTGCAGATGTCAGGCGGCCAGCGTCCCCGGGCCGATCACGTGTGGGCCGAACTTCGCCCGCGCCCGGTCCGCGACCTGCTCGATGCGGCGGATCTTCTCGTCGACCGGGTCGAAGGTGAGCTGGTGGGAGGCCTGCGCCGCGGGGGTCAGGCCCTCGGCGCGCAGGGCGATCACACGCACCCGGGCGCGTTGGAGGCCGAGCGCCTCGTACATGCGGTACGCGCTGTCGGTCAGCGTCGAGGAGTGGGCGGTCGGCTCCTTGAGGGTACGGCTGCGGGTGGTCGCGGAGCGGTCGGCGTAGCGCACGGTGAGGGTCAGCGTGCGGCAGACCTGTTCCAGGGCGCGCAGCCGGTGGCCGAGTTCCTCGGTCGCGGAGAGCAGCGCGTGGCGATGCCGGGAGGGGTCCAACTCGTCCTGCTGAAAGGGGCGTTCGGTGGCAAGGGATCGTGAGGCGGCGTTCGGTACGACCCGGCCCCGGTCGATGCCGGACGCCTTCTCGTGCAGTTCGCGGCCGGCCCGGACGCCGGTGAGGCGCTGGAGCGTGGACAGGGGCGCGGCCGCGACCTTGCCGATGGTGTCGAGGCCGTACTCGCACAGGGTGCGGGCGGTGGCCCCGCCGACGCCGGGCAGCGCGGCGACGGGCCGGCCGGCGAGGAACTCCGTTACGGCGTCCGGCTCTTCGGGCACCACTCGGGGCACCCCGGGTGCGGCGTCCCGCAGCGCCATCCGCGCGAGCATCGGTCCGGGCCCGGCGCCGATCGCGCAGTCGATCCCGTACAGGGCGAGTGTCCGCACCCGGATCAGCGAGGCGAACCCGACGGCACCGCGCCCGAAGTACCGCTCGGCGCCCCGCAGATCGAGCAGTGCGCCGTCGGGTGGCAGCGCCTCGACGACAGGGGTGAACTCCTCCAGAACGCCGAGGAGCGGGGGCAGGGCCGCCTCGTGCAGCGGAGGCAGCTGGAAACGTACGCAGAGGATGGTCATCCCGCACTCCCCGGACTCTGGTGCCACAACTTCTTTCCTCCCGCGGGCCCCTCGCCCGCGGGGCGCAGATCGGCCCAGGGGTGCATCTCGTACCCCGTGGGCATCCGGATCGTCCGGGCCCCGGCCGGATCACCGGCACCGGACGTTCCCGGCCGCCGCGGCTCCCCCGGGCGGCCCGACTCCCCCGGCTTCTCCGGCCTCTCCGGTGCGGGCTCGGCCAGTCGCGCCGCCACCACGTCGAGGCCGCCCTCGGTGCGCAGCTCGACCAGTTCGGCGAGGTTCCAGGCCGCCGCGCCCACCACACTGAGGCTGCGCGGTCCGCGGCGCTGCACCACTCCGCGCACGAGCAGCAGCCAGGAGTGGAAGACGGTGTGGGCGCAGGCGTCGTGGGAGTCGTCGAAGAAGGCGAGGTCGACCAGGCCCGTCCCGTCGTCCAGAGTGCTGAAGATGACCCGCTTGCCGGAGCGGATCGGCGGGGTCTGGGTGGCCGCCTTGGCGCCGGCGACCAAAACCGTCTCACCGTGCCGCGCCTCGCGCAGCCGACGCGCCGTTACCACGCCCAACTCCCCCAGGAACGCGCGGTGGTCGTCCATCAGATTGCGTGAGGCGTCCATCGAGAGCACGCCCAGTTCGGCGCTCAGCCGCTCCGCCGAGGACAGGTCGGGCAGCCCGGCGGAGGCGGTGTTCCGCCCGCCGGACAGCGGGAGTTGGCCGCCGCCCGCGCCCCGGGAGCCGCGGTGCAGTTCGGTCAGGTGCAGTTGCAGATCACGACGGTTGGCGCCGAACGCGTCCAACGCGCCGACCTGCGCGAGCCGCTGGGCGAGCGGTCGGCTCGGCCGGGCCCGTTCCCAGAAGTCGAGCAGTGAGGCGTACGGCTGCCCGTCCGCGATCCGCGCGGCCTCGGCCTCGCTGATGCCGTGCACGTCGGAGAGCGCCAGCCGGACGCCCCAGCGACCGGCGGAACCGGGACCGGGACCGGGACCGGGAGAGTCTGCGGAGCCGGCGGAGCCATCAGAATCGGCGGAGTCGCCAGAGCCGTCACCGGCAGCAGATACAGACACCGATTCAGACACCAGTTCGATACGGTGGCCGACCGCCGACCTGTTCACGTCCAACGGCAGGATCGGCACCCCGCGCCGCCGCGCGTCCGCCAGCAGCAGCCGCTTCGGGTACATCCCGGGGTCGTGCGTGAGCAACCCGGCGTAGAAGGCAGCCGGGTGATGGGCCTTCAGCCACGCCGACTGGTACGTCGGGACGGCGAAGGCGACGGCGTGCGCCTTGCAGAAGCCGTACGACCCGAAGGCCTCGATGATCTCCCAGGTGCGCGCGACGGTCTCGGCGTCGTACCCCTTCAGCGCCGCGTGCTGCGCGAACCAGAACCGGATCCGCCCCTGCGACTCGGGGTCGGAGAGCCCGCGCCGCACCCGGTCCGCCTCGTCGCGCCCGCAGCCGGTCATGATGTCGACGATGTCGATGATCTGCTCGTGGAAGACGACGACTCCGTACGTCTCCTTCAGCGGCCCCTCCAGGTCCGGGTGCGGATAGCGGACCGGCGCCCGGCCGTGCCGCGCCTCGATGAACGGCCGCACCATGTCGGCGGCGACCGGCCCCGGCCGGAAGAGCGAGATGTCGACGACGAGGTCGTGGAAGGTCGCGGGCTGCAGGCGTCCGACCAGGTCCCGCTGGCCCGGCGACTCGATCTGGAAGCAGCCCAGCGTCTCGGTGGACTGGATGAGCCGGTACGTCGCCTGGTCGCCCGGCGCCACCGCGTCGATGTCCGGCCGGTCCCCCGTGGCCCGCTCCACCTCGGCCACCGCGTGCGCCATCGCGGACTGCATCCGCACGCCCAGCACATCGAGCTTGAGCAGCCCGAGGTCCTCGACGTCCTCCTTGTCGAACTGCGACATGGGGAAACCCTTGCCACTGGTCGGCATGACCGGCGTACGGGCGAGCAGGGAGGCGTCGGAGAGGAGCACTCCGCACGGGTGCATCGCGATGCCCCGCGGGAGGGCGTCGAGGGACTCGACCAGGTCCCACAGCTTGCCGTACCGGTCCTTCTCCCCGGCCAGTTCGCGCAGTTCGGGGAGTTCGGCCATGGCCGCGCGGGCGTCCCGGGCGCGGATGTGCGGGAAGGCCTTGGCGATCCGGTCGATCTCGGCCGGGTCCAGGGAGAGGGCGGCGCCCACATCGCGGATGGCGTGCCTGACCCGGTAGGTCTCGGGCATGGAGACGGTCGCGACCCGCTCGGTGCCGAACCGGCCGATGATCGCGCGGTAGACCTCCAGACGGCGCGCGGACTCCACGTCGATGTCGATGTCGGGCAGCACCGGGCGGCGCTTGGACAGGAAGCGTTCCATCAGCAGCCGGTGCTCGACCGGGTCGGCGTGCGCGATGCCGAGGAGGTGGTTGACCAGGGAACCGGCCCCGGAACCGCGTGCCGCGACCCGGATGCCCATCTCCCGTACGTCGTCCACTACTTGAGCGACCGTCAGGAAATAGGTGGCGAAGTTGTGGTGGGCGATGATGTCCAGTTCGTGGTGCATCCGTTCCCAGTACGCGCGCCGGCCGGTATAGCCGCGCAGCACCATGCCCGCCGCCGCCCGGGAGGTCAGGACACGCTGGGCGGTGCGTCGGTCCGCGCCGACGAGATGCGGTTCGGGAAAGTGGACGCCACCGATGCCGAGGTCGTCCTCGGGGTCGACACGGCATGCGGCGGCGGTGGCCCGCGTCTGTTCGAGCAGCCGGTGCGCGGTGTCACGGCGGTAGCCCGCCGCCTCGACGATCCGTTCGGCGGCACCCAGCATGGCGGCCTCGTCCTTGAGCCAGGCCTCGCCGGAGTCCAGCTCGCGCCGGGGGTCGACGGGAACGAGCCGGCGGGCGGCGTCCAGGACGTCGGCGACCGGGCCGAGGCCCGCGTCGGCGTACCGGACGGCGTTGCTGAGCACGGGACGCACGCGCTGCTCGGCGGCGAAGCCGACCATGCGGGCGGCCAGCCGCAGGGAGCCGGGGCCGGTGCCCTGACGGCCGTGCCAGACCGCTTCGAGGCGCAGGGCGTCGCCGTAGACCTCCCGCCAGGGCGCGAGCAGCCCGGCCGCGCGGTCGGGGCGGCCCGCGGCGAGTGCGCGGCCGACGTCGGAGTCGGGGCCGAGCAGCACGGTCAGGCCTTCGGCGTGGTTGTCCGGCCAGGGCAGCAGCGGCGGGCCGCCCTCCCGGCCGCCCGCATGCGTCGCCGTGACGATTCTGCAGAGGTCGGCCCAGCCGGCCGCGCCGTCCCGGGCAAGGAAGGTCACCCGGGGTGTCGACTCATCGATGAAGGCACCACCGCGCACCGGAGTACGGCGCCGCTCCCCCCGTGCGGGCTCGGGCTCCCCGACCGCCAGATCCACGCCGAACAGCGGGCGGATGCCCGCCTTCGCGCAGGCCTTGGCGAACCGGACCGAGCCCGCGAGGGTGTCCCGGTCGGTGAGCGCGAGGGCGTCCATACCCCGTTCGGAGGCGCGCGCGGCGAGGCGCTCCGGGTGCGAGGCCCCGTACCGCAGGGAGAACCCGGAGGCGGTGTGCAGATGCGTGAATCCCGGCACACACACCTCCCGACCTGTGAACCTTTACGGCTCTCGAACACTTGTTCCCAGCTACCTCAACCCCACCATAGACCAATTCTCGAACGCTTGTGCGATGTCCGTTCGAACCTGTCCCACCTGCGCAAACACCGGACGGCCCGGACCGTGGGACATGACGCGGACCGCCGACGTCGACGCCCCTTCGGCGTTCGACTCCCACGGCCGGGAAAGCCCGGGAGCCCCGCCCCCGCGGAGGACGTGGGGGCGGGGCTCCGATTTCCCGGGGAGGCCGGACCGGGAAGGTTGGACCGGGAAGGTTGGACCGGGAAGGCCAGACCGGGAAGGCTGTCAGCCGATCTGGGCGCCGAAGGCCGAGAGCGCCTCGGGCACCGGCTGGAAGAAGGTCTCGCCGCCCGCGGTGCAGTCGCCGCTGCCACCGGAGGTGAGGCCGATCGCGGTGTCGCCGGAGAAGAGCGAGCCGCCGCTGTCGCCGGGCTCGGCGCAGACGTCGGTCTGGATGAGTCCGTTGACGACATCGCCGTTGCCGTAGTTCACCGTGGCATCCAGGCCGGTGACCGTGCCGTCGTGCACATGGGTCGTGGAGCCGCTGCGGGTCACCTTCATGCCGACGGTGGCGTCCCCGGCCTTGGTGATGGGTTGCGTGGAGCCGTTGTACAGATCGACCTCGCTCGGGTGGTCCACGGTCGCCGTGTACTTGACCAGGCCGAAGTCGTTGTCCGGGAAGCTGGACTGCTCGTTCGTGCCGATCCGGTTGCCGCTGGAGTCCGACCAGGTGGAGATCGCCTCGGTGCAGTGCCCGGCGGTGATGAAGTACGGCTGCCCGCCCTTGACCACGTTGAAGCCGAGCGAACAGCGCCCGCCGGAACCGCTGATGGCGTCACCGCCGGCGATGAAGGGCTTGAACTCCCCCTTCGCGCGCCGGAGTTCCGCCTTGGCGCCGAGGCCGTCGACGACCTTGGTGAGTCTGGCCCACTCGGTCCCGGAAACCGTGCGGTCCGCGGTGACGACGACCTTGTTGGTCTCCGGGTCGCTCGCCCAGGACGTACCGGGGATGGTCGCGTCCTTCTTGAGCGTGGTGCGGGCGCTCGTCAGCTCGGCGAGGGAGTTCTCGACGAGCCTGGCCCTGGCGCCGGCCGCCTTGACGGCGTCGGCCGCGGTCTCGTCGAGCACGTTGACGACGAGGTGGCGGGACTTCGCGTCGTAGTACGTTCCCGCCGCGTCGGCGCCCAGGGCCTCGCCGAGGGTCGAGGCGAGCTTTCCGGCCGCCGTGATGGAGAGGGTGTGCGGCGCGGAGCCCTTCGGAACCTCGCTCGCGTTCGCAGTCTGGAAGGTGACTCCGGCGGCGACCAGTGCGGTGATGCCCGCACCCGTCACGAGGGCACGCCTCTTGGATATACGTCGGTGCTTCAACTCACGTCCTCCTGTGGGGGGGTCGGTCCGGGAGGTTGTGGGGACCTCCGGGACCGGAAGGCGTCCGGACATGGGCTCCGAGCACGGTGGAAAAGTCCGTACCGTCGCGTCCATGCCAGTTGTTCCCCGCCCACTATTCCGAGGCGCACAGGGAACACACAAGGTCGACTTCAGGACGCGGATACGACAACAGCCGTACGTGCTCTACGCCCTGACTGTGCGTGGTCACGCCCCGTGGATTCGCACAGCAAACACCGCGCACGCGTCACGCCATCGCGGCCCGCGAGGCCTGGGCCTGTCTTGATATCGACCCTCCATGGGGTCGACTTCGAGGAGGTTTCCCTGGGCGGCGGTTGCTCCCGCACCGGTTGCTCGGGCCGACGGACTACTCGGGCGCGGCCGACCGCTCGGGCCCGGCCGCCCGCTGAAGGTCGGCCGACTCCTGGTGCACGGATGCCTGTTGAGGAGCCGACGATCCCTCAGGAACGGCGGGTTGAGAAGCCAACGCCCCCTCAGGAACAGCAGGTTGGGGATCCGGCACCGGCCCGGGGACGGCGGGTTGCCGGGGATCGGGGGCCCGCTCGGGCACGGCCGGCGGCTGTCCCGACTGCGCCCGTTCCAGGAAGCGCAGCAGTTCCACCGGGAAGGGCAGGACGAGTGTGGAGTTCTTCTCGGCCGCGACGGCCACCACCGTCTGCAACAGGCGCAGTTGCAGTGCGGCCGGCTGTTCCGACATCACCTCGGCGGCCTGGGCCAGCTTCTTGGACGCCTGCAACTCCGCGTCCGCGTTGATGATCCGGGCACGCCG